>NZ_CP149510.1:4091319-4404479 GCF_040126305.1 Pararhizobium sp. A13
CGGGCTGTCTGGCGAATGTCCCAATACACTTGGAGGCAACACCAGGGCGCTTGAATTGGCGGACATTTGGTGATTGGCTAAAATCATAAAAGGCAGGGGAATAAATACGATGAGCAGACTGACACTGAAATTCATGCTGACCGCGGCCGTATCGCTGGCTGCGCTGACCGCGAACGCTTATGCGGCCGAACCGGAAAGCTGCGGCACCGTCCGCTTTTCCGATGTCGGCTGGACCGACATCACCGCGACGACGGCAACCGTCAGCACGATCCTCAAGGGCCTCGGCTACGAGACGGACATCAAGGTCCTTTCCGTTCCCGTCACCTACCAATCGCTGAAGAACAAGGACATCGACATCTTTCTCGGCAACTGGATGCCGACGCAGGAAAATGACGTTCGCCCCTTCCTCGACGACAAGTCGGTGGAATCCTTCGGTCCCAACCTCGAGGGCGCCAAGTATACTCTGGCGACCAACGCCAAGGGTGCAGAGCTCGGCATCAAGGATTTCAAGGATATCGCAGCTCACAAGGATGAGCTCGACGGCAAGATCTACGGTATCGAGCCGGGCAATGACGGCAACCGCCTGATCATCGACATGGTCGACAAGGATACCTTCGGCCTCAAGGGCTTCGAAGTGGTCGAATCCTCCGAACAGGGCATGCTGGCGCAGGTCGCCCGCGCCGAAAAGGACAGCGCACCGGTTGTCTTCCTCGGCTGGGAACCGCACCCGATGAACGCCAACTTCAAGCTCAGCTACCTGTCCGGCGGCGATGACATCTTCGGCCCGAACTTCGGCGGCGCAACCGTGTTCACCAACGTGCGCGCGGGCTACACCACCGAATGCCCGAATGTTGGCAAGCTGCTGACCAATCTCAAGTTCTCGCTTCCGATGGAAAACGAGATCATGGGCAAGATCCTGAACGACGCCAAGGAGCCGGACGCGGCCGCCGCGGAATGGCTGAAGGCTAATCCGACCGCCATCGACCCCTGGCTTGCCGGCGTCACGACCAAGGACGGTGCCGAAGGATTGCCCGCCGTGAAAACAGCCCTCGGTCTCTGACCGGCGGACATGAGGCGGGGATGATCTCCCCGCCTTTTTTGAACCGATTTCCGTTTCGTTTTCCGGTATGGGATGTTTTTCGTGGATTTTTTGACCGAATATCGTGTTCCGATCGGCGCAGGGGCAAAGACCTTCGTCGATTGGCTCACCACCAATTTCGAACTGTTCTTCGATCAGCTCGCAAATTTTCTGTCCGGCGTTGTTGCCGTTCTGCTGTTCATCCTGCAGACACCGCATGCACTGGTCGTCGTCGCGGTTGTCACGGCGTTGTCTTGGTGGTTGCGCCGGTCGATCGGCATCACGCTGTTTACCTGTCTCGGGCTGCTCCTGATCATCAATCAGGGCTATTGGAAGGAAACGACGGAGACGCTGGCGCTGGTGCTTGCCGCCAGCTTTGTCAGCATGGCCGTCGGCATTCCGCTCGGCATCGTCGCGGCGCGCAGACCGGTGGTCTATGCCGTCATGCGCCCGGTCCTCGACCTGATGCAGACCATCCCGACCTTCGTCTACCTCATTCCGGCGCTGATCCTCTTCGGCCTCGGCATGGTGCCGGGCCTGATTGCAACGGTGATCTTCGCAATTCCCGCGCCGATCCGCCTGACTCGCCTCGGCATCATCTCGACGCCACCGTCTCTGGTGGAAGCAGCCGTTTCCTTCGGCGCAACGCCGTCGCAGGTGCTGCGCAAGATCGAAATCCCGTTTGCCATGCCGCAGATCATGGCCGGCCTCACCCAGACGATCATGCTCTCACTGTCGATGGTGGTCATCGCGGCTCTCGTTGGCGCCAACGGCCTCGGCGTGCCGGTACTGCGCGCGCTGAATACGGTGAACGTCGCCAAGGGCTTTGAAGCCGGGCTTTGCATCGTCATTCTCGCGATCATTCTCGACCGCCTGTTCCGCTCGTCCGATGAAGGAGAAGGCGCATGACCGATGCCGTCGTTTTCAAGAATGTCGACATCATCTTCGGCAACAAGCCGGAAGCGGCCATCGCCATGGTCGATCAGGGCAAGACCCGCGATGAGATCGGCGCCGCGACCGGGCTTGTGCTTGGTGTCGCCGATGCGTCGCTGACCATCACCGAGGGCGAAATCCTCGTGCTGATGGGGTTGTCGGGCTCTGGCAAGTCGACGCTGCTGCGCGCCGTCAACGGGCTGGCGCCGGTGGTGCGCGGCGAAGTGCAGGTGAAAACCAAGCACGGGACGATCAACCCGTACAAGACAAGCGCCAAGTCGCTGCGCGACTTCCGCATGCACGATGTCTCCATGGTTTTCCAGCAGTTTGCTTTGCTGCCATGGCGCACCGTGGAGGACAATGTCGGCTTCGGGCTGGAATTGGCCGGCGTGCCGGAGAGCGAGCGCAAGAAGCGTGTCGGCGAACAACTGGAGCTGGTCAACCTGACGAAGTGGGCCGGCCGGCAGGTCAAGGAGCTCTCCGGCGGCATGCAGCAGCGTGTCGGCCTTGCCCGCGCCTTTGCCACCGGCGCGCCCATCCTGCTGATGGACGAACCCTTCTCGGCGCTCGATCCACTGATCCGCACCCGCCTGCAGGACGAGCTCCTCGAATTCCAGCGGCGGCTGAAGAAGACCATCCTCTTCGTCAGCCACGACCTCGACGAGGCCTTCCGGATCGGTAACCGCATCGCCATCATGGAAGGCGGGCGCATCATCCAGTGCGGCACGCCGCAGGAGATCGTCAAGAACCCGGCCAACCAGTATGTCGCCGATTTCGTCCAGCACATGAACCCGATCACCATGCTGACGGCGATGGACGTGATGCAGCACGGCGTCAACCGGATCGACGGCGCGGCCGGCGTCACGGCGACCGCCAAGCCGACAACGCCGCTGATCGACATCCTCGACGCGATGTCGCGCCAGCCGGGCAGCATCGGCGTAGTCGACAACGGCGCCGTCGTCGGAACCATCAATGCGCAGAACGTCGTGGAAGGCTTGACCCGGCACCGCAACAGAAGTTGACCAGATCAGCCTGAATGCCAGTATAAAGGACGCCCGGGATCGCTGTCTCCGGGCGTTTGGCATTCAAGACCAAGAGGCAACTCCGATGGCCGAAAAACCTTCCGTGCTGCGCGAAACCGACGACGAGGCGCGCAAGCTTGCCCGCATCCTGTTGCGCTCCGCTCGCAGCGCCGCCCTCGCCGTCATCGAGCCGGCAAGCAACGGTTTTCCCTTCGTCAGCCGCGTGCTTCTTGGCATCGACACGGACGGGACGCCAGTCACGCTGGTCTCGGCTCTCTCGACCCACACCCAGGCATTGTCCGCCGATACCCGCTGCTCGCTGCTGACCGGCGAAGTCGGCAAGGGCGATCCGCTCGCCCATCCCCGTCTGACCGTTCAGTGCGAGGCCGAAAAAGTCGAACGCGACGGTGCGTCGCATGCCCGTATTCGCGCACGCTTCCTCCGCCGCCATCCAAAGTCGGAACTCTATATCGACTTTCCGGACTTTGCCTTCTTCAGGTTGCAGCCGGTGAAGGCCAGCCTCAATGGCGGCTTTGGCCGGGCCTATGCGCTTGATGGCGAAGACCTGCTCATTCGCTCGCCGGGAATCGACGATCTCGCAGCGATGGAAGAGCGGGCAATCGAGCACATGAACAGCGACCATCCCGATGCGGCGAGCCGCTATGCGCAGGTCTATTGCAAGGCCGAAGGTGCCGACTGGCGAATCTGCGGCCTCGATGCCGCCGGGGTCGATCTCGCCTCCGGCGATCAATTAAGAAGACTCGAATATGATGCACTATTGCAATCCGCGGGCGAACTGCGCATGATGCTGGTGAAACTTTACGGTTAAATTTACCCTACCTACCCCGATTTCTTGCAGTAGGAGGTTGTGCTTTTATTCATCACGTCTAATTATCGCTTATTCACAATCATGACCAAGCGTGATGTGAACCTCGCACGGAGTACGGAATGCAAACGATCTCTCCTCAGAAACACGGCAAGGCTGAAATAGCTGCGGAGTTTCTGTCGGCCATGGCAAACCCCAAGCGTCTGCTGATTCTGCGTTCACTGGTGAACCAGGAAATGGCAGTTGGTGTATTGGCAAACCAGGTCGGCCTCAGCCAGTCTGCCCTGTCGCAACATCTCTCGAAATTGCGTGCCCAGAATCTCGTGACCACCCGCAGGGATGCGCAGACAATCTACTATTCAAGCTCTTCGGATGCTGTCCTGAAAGTGTTGAAAACACTGACGGAAATCTATGGCGAAGAACCTGCCCCGGCCGAACGGGTCGCGCAGCGCCGTACCGCCTGATACGAATGGGGGCCGACCGCCGGTCCCCATTTTACCAACCCCGTCCCACCGCGTTTCGGTTCTCCCCAGGACATAAATCGCCGGTTTCATCGGCTTGGCGTTCCGATTCGGGTGAACCGTCCTTATATTAAGCCGGGTTGACCGGTCGCGTTGAACGCATGTGTCCAACGCGACAGGCAGCGTTCATGACTTCAGCCGAAGCGGCGACAATTGCCCTTGATCTGCCGTCCGTTCCAAAAGCGCCTCCCGAATCGCACGAAGAGGTTGTGCCGCGCTCGCAACTTCGCCGAGAACCCAATATGCCGATGTTTACGCGCCTTTGAGACTTGCCGTGCAGGATCGGCGCCATGAACACGATTGCCAAAAACCGGCCATCGCCGTCGACCGTCAGATGGGCGGTGCTCGGGACCGGCACCATCGCCTCCACCTTTGCCGAGGACATCCGTTTGGCCGGCAACGCCGAGCTTGTTGCCGTGTGCTCGCGGACGGCCGAGGCGGCAAGCACCTTCTCACAGCGCTTTGGTGGGCTTCGGATTCTACCCAACATCGAGGCTCTGGCATCCGACGCGGAGATTGACGCCGTCTATCTGGCAACGCCGAACACCACCCATTTCAAACAGGCGCAATCGCTGTTGCGCGCTAAAATACCTGTCCTTGTCGAAAAGCCATTGGTGACGACTGCGGCACAAGCGCAGCATCTGGCACAGCTGGCCGGGGAAACGAACACATTCGCCATGGAGGCTCTCTGGACCGTGTTCCTGCCGGCAGTCAGCCGGGTGCGCACCCTTCTTGCCGACAACGCGATCGGCGCTGTCACCGGCATTCGAGCGGAACTCGCCTATGTCAGAGCCTTCGACAGGGACAGCCGCTTCTTCTCGAAAGCGCTCGGCGGCGGCTCGCTTCTTGATCTGGGGGCCTATCCAATCGGGATAACGCTCGCGCTGTTCGGTTTTCCGCAAGCGGTGACCGGGCGGTGGCGCGCCGCACCCACGGGGGTCGACATGTCGGCCGAGATCAAGCTGGAATATTCCGGCTTCGATGCCTCCCTCTCCTGTGCATTCGATCGCAATGGCAGCAATCGTTTCATCATCGAAGGCGACCAGGGAAGCTTGGTGATCGACGCGCCATTCCTGCAGGCAAGCCGTGTCATCGTCACGAGAAATTCTGTTGCTCGTCATCTGGTGATCCCGCCCGGCTCCGGCCTCCTATCGGGCCTCGTCGGCAAGATGGGACGCAAGCTGCCCCTGCCCGGTCTGACGGTCCATGACCACGGCTACCCCGGCAACGGACTGCAGTTCGAGATCGAAGCGGCAAGCAAGGCCATCCTCGAGGGAAAATGCGAACAACCGCTGATGCCGCTTGGTACCAGCATTGCCGCGCTCGAGATCATCGAAACCGTACTGGCTCAGCCCGCGTCATAACCGCTCGGAGTATGATCCCGTTTGCCGGCATTCAGCGCCAGCACGATGTCCGTCAGGTGCAGCGCGGTCCCGCCCGAAAAGAATGGTTTGGTGTTTTGCCTGATCGCATCCGCCTGCGCAGCAATCCCGCGCACGAAATCGATCTGCGACGGATAGGCGGGCAGGACGTTTTTCTCCGCAGGACGCCGATAGGCCAACGGCTTTCCGGCCGTCAGACGAAATGCAAATTTCCGCTGAAACTGCCATTCCAGACGATCGATCAGGCGATGAAGCAGCGGTCGCCTCGCGCCCGCCAACTCGACATGGATCGGTGAGCGATTGTCCCAGAGATCACGCACGACGATGGTGCCCTTGTCGCCGACGATCGTCAGCGACCGGTCGCGCGGCATGGCAAGTCCGCTCGTGAGGCGGGCGACAAGGCCCGAGCGGAATGTCAGACAGCCGACGGAAAAATCCGGTCCGAGAGCGAGATTTTCGGTACCTGGTCCCTTGTTGGGAAAGGTCAGCGCGGAGAAAGCCGCGACATGCGCCACGGGACCGAACAGCGACACGAGCCAGCTTGTCGCGTAGCCCGCATGTTCCAGCGTGCAGCCGATTTCGAATTCGTGCACCGCCGGCCATTTCGCACCGGAGCGGCTTCGCCACTCCTGCCACTTGTCGAGGAAGACCGGTCCATCCTCCATTTCCGCGTAAACGAGGCGCGGTGTACCGATGACACCGGCGCTGAGGATTTCGGCGCAGTGCGCCCGGGCATCGCTGAGCGCGTTGGCCGGCGCGCCCGCCAATACCAGCTCCCTCGCGTCCGCCAGATCAACCAGTTCGCGCGCCTCATCCACCGTCATCGCCAGCGGCTTTTCGCAATAGACATGCTTGCCGGCGAGTAATGCCGCGTTGTTGACGGCATGATGGCTTTCCGGCGGCGTCAGGTTGACGACGATGGCAACACTCGGGTCCGCAAGCGCCTCCTCGCCAGAGGCGTAGGCGCGGACGTTCCAGTGGGCACAGAACTGTTGCAGCCGCACAGGATCAATGTCGAAGACACCGGCTAGCCGCAACTGCGGATGGTTTGCCAGCGTCGTCATGTAATAGTCGGCGACGAAACCCGCGCCGATGAAGGCGATGCCCGTCTGTCCGCTCATCGGGCATCCGCCAGGAAAGAGGCAATATAGACCAGCGGTGCATTCCAGTTGATCGTCATTTCGTTGGCTCCCCAGGCCATGATATCGTCGACATAGCAAGTCTGCGGCAGGCAGCCCTTGAGCCGTGCCTTCGACACGTCGTCGACCAGCGTCGAATTCGGTCCGCCCGCCAGTGTCCCGGCTGGCGGATTGGGAAGCGTGTCGTCGAGCTGATGGGCATACCAACGGCTATGCTGGTTCTTTGCAAAGACGCTGCCATAGCCGGTGACATAAGACATGTTCATGGCATTCCGCCCGAAGATGTAATCCATGCTCTCGCGGACGCCATTGAGGAACCGCTTTTCGCCTGTCAGGTCGTATCCCGCCGATACGACGATCATGTTTTGCAGGATCAGCTGGTTGGATCCCCAGTCATAGCGGTTGTTGGCCGGCCGATAAATCTGCCCGAAGGGTTCCTTCTTCTGCAGGCTCATGAAATTTCTGGCAGCCGAGACGACAGAGACGCGAACCATCGCCTTGTCCTCGTCCGGAAGCCTGTCGCCGTAGAGCGCCAGGTCGAGACGGCCGAGCCCCGCGACACTGCGCCAATCGAAGGCTCCGATGGCAGAAAAAACCGGCCCTGCCCAATGGATGGAGGTTTTCAACGCAGTGAGATACTTGGTCTCTCCGGTGGTGATATAAAGCTCCGCCGCCGCCCAATAGGTTTCGTCGGCAATATCGGTGTCGTCATAGTCACCGCCGCCCTGCAGGCCGTCCGACGTCGGCGCATAGAGCACCGGATTGGCAGCGGCGGCGAGCCAGGCCTTTTTCGCCGCGGCCAGCAGCGTTTCGGAGAACGCCTCGTCATAGGGCGCAAACAGCCGAGCGCCTTGCGCCGCCGCAGCCGCGAGATTGAGCGTCGCGGCCGTCGAGGGGCGATGCAATGCCCGCTCTTCTGGATCGAGATGCGGCAGCATCGGCACGTCGGTCCATTTCGTGTCGTGTATCTTGTGATGCACCATGCCGGCCAAGGGCTGGCCGTCGGGCACCATCATCTTTATCATGAATTCGAGTTCCCAACGGGCCTCATCGAGAATGTCGGGAACACCGTTGCCGTTTTCGGGAATGCGCGACAGGCTGTCGCTGATCACCGGCGACGCCCCTTTGCCGTAGACCACGCCGCGTTCGAACGTGCCAAGAAGTTGCGCCACCGCGATCCCGCCATTGACCACGTATTTGCCCTGATCGCCGGCATCGTACCAGCCTCCGGAGACGTCGAGCGCATAGTCGCAGGTCCAGTCCTCGCCGTAGAGTTCCGCCGCCACCTTGCCGGTCAGGCAGGTGACCTGCGCGTCACCCTGATTGGGGCTGTCCTGCAGGTGTCCGGCAGGACGGGCGTAGGCCTCCCCGGCGATATCGCCCTTGATCGCGATGCCGCTACGCTGCGGATAAAACCACGACAGCGCATCGACGCGCAATTTGCCGTAGACGTCGCGGCCAACAGAAAATGGGTAGCTCTTCCTGCCGCCGACAACCACGCGATAACCCTCGCCGGCCGTCGCAAAAGCGGAAAAATCGGCAATCTGGGTCTCAGCGCCAGCCGTTTCGTCGAAACCGGCCGGAGCCGTCATGCCCTCGCCCACCACCACACCCTGAGCATCTTCAAGCTTGAATGCCAGCGGTTTGGTGGCATCCGACAGGATCGTCGCCCGCTTCGGTCCATCGAGGAAATAGCCCGCCTGGTTGACAAGGGCCGGCAAGTCGCGCGCCACCTTTTTCGCCGCCGCCACGACCTCTTCGGGCTTGGCTTCTCTGATCGCCACGTCATCGAGGCAAAGCCGCCACGGCTTTTCGGCGCCGCCGAGATGAAAAATGATCTGCGCGGGTTCTGCCTCCATCGCTTTGAAGACGGTCGAGAACCCCTCCTCCCCGGCCTTGATCTCTGCATTGAATGTTGCCTGTGCCGTCCACGGCGCGGCATTGCGCTGAACCAGGACCGGGAAAATACGCTCGTCCTTGCTTTCGAGCATCATCTTCAACCGGTAGGACGCACCCGCAGCAAAGAGCAGGTCGTTGACGCCGAGCAGGCGATCCCAGGGCTCCCCGCCGGCTTCGATATCGGCGCACAACTTTCCGCGCTCGTGCGACAGCGCAACGCCGCCGGTTGCCCAGAAGCCGTCCTCGCCCTTTTCAAAGGCGCCATCAGTAATCATGTCGGCCGCGCGCGCCTGCGTGGAAAGAAAGACGAGAAGCGCAAGCGCCAGACTGGCCTGAAGTTTTGGCAAGATTTCCATCCTGAGCCCAGGTTACGGGAACGCGGCGCCACTCTCCGGCAAACAGGTTAAACTTCAGAAAATGCAGCGCAACAAGCCCTTGTTTGGATTGCTTCTGGACGAAGAAACCCGTGCCTCCCTCCAGCCATGAACCGCATTTGACCGTATCGGACCAAGGCTTGACGCTGAAAGGCACCCTGATAGTTTGACCATCAGGTAAAGATTCCGCTTCATCCACCTGGATTTGGCCGCCAGACACAAAAAACGCCACGGAGAACACGATGTCGAACCGCCTCACCGCCACACCCAACGATCTGCGCGCCTTCTGGATGCCGTTCACGGCCAACCGGCAGTACAAGAAAGAGCCGCGCATGTTCGTCAAGGCGAAGGACATGCACTACACGACCCATGACGGACGCCAGGTGCTCGACGGCACCGCGGGACTTTGGTGCGTGAATGCCGGTCATTGCCGCCCGCAGATCACCGAAGCCATTCAGCAGCAAGCGGGCGAGCTCGACTACGCACCGGCCTTCCAGCTTGGCCATCCGAAGGCCTTCGAGCTGGCAAACCGCCTGATCGACATCGCCCCCGACGGCACGGAGCATGTGCTTTACACCAATTCCGGCTCGGAATCGGTCGAGACGGCGCTGAAGGTGGCGCTTGCCTATCACAAGGTGAAGGGCCAGGGTTCGCGCACCCGCCTGATCGGCCGCGAGCGCGGCTATCACGGCGTCAATTTCGGCGGCATCTCTGTTGGCGGCATCGTTTCCAACCGCAAGATGTTCGGCACGCTTCTGACCGGCGTCGATCATATGCCGCACACCCATCTGCCGGAAAAGAACGCCTTCACCAAGGGCGAGCCGGAACACGGCGCCGATCTTGCCACGGAACTGGAACGCATCGTCACGCTGCATGACGCTTCGACCATCGCCGCCGTGATCGTCGAGCCGGTCGCAGGCTCCACCGGCGTGCTGATCCCGCCGAAGGGATATCTCCAGAAGCTGCGCGACATCTGTACAAAGCATGGCATCCTTCTGATTTTCGACGAAGTCATCACTGGCTATGGCCGCCTAGGCACGCCGTTCGCCGCCCAGTATTTCGATGTGAAGCCGGATATGATCGTCACCGCCAAGGGCCTGACCAACGGCGTCATCCCGATGGGCGCGGTCTTCGTCACTGCGGAAATCCACGACGCCTTCATGAGCGGCCCGGAGCACATGATTGAGTTCTTCCACGGCTACACCTATTCCGGCAACCCGATTGCCTGCGCCGCGGCCCTCGGCACGCTCGACACCTATCGCGACGAAGGCTTGCTCACCCGCGGTGCAGAGCTTGCTTCCTACTGGGCCGACGCTCTGCATTCGCTGAAGGACTGCCCGCACGTCATCGACATCCGCAATATCGGCCTGATCGGCGCGATCGAACTGCAGCCGATCGCCGGCGAACCGACCAAGCGCGCCTTTTCGGCCTTCCTCAAGGCCTATGAAAGCGGCTACCTGATCCGCACCACCGGCGACATCATCGCCCTGTCGCCACCGCTGATCATCACGAAGGCGCAGATCGACGAGTTGATCGACGGTATCCGCAAGGTATTGCAGTCCAACATCTGACTGAACAATATTTAGTCATTTCTTATGTTAAAAAACGGGCCGGAACCAACGTTCTGGCCCGTTTCTGCGCGACTGTTGAATAAATTCAACGCACTTGCTCAAAAATCCACCTTGCGAAATTGTCTACCGGTTCCTAAACGCTAGATTATTGGAGTCTACCCGTCCGCCAGAGACGGAAACCCAATGGGCTCGACTTGCTTTCGGCGGATCGGCATCAGGCCTCTCCGTCGAAGAATGGCGATTGTGCCGGCACGCGGGGAAGCAACCCATCCAAGGAGAAGCAAGATGAATTTCAAGACACTGACGGGCGCCACCCTCGTCGCCACGCTGGCCTTCGCGACGCTCGCCCATGCCGAGATCGTGATCGGGCTGATCGCCCCGCTGACCGGGCCGGTCGCGGCCTATGGAGACCAGGTGAAGAACGGCGCGCAGGTTGCGGTCGACCAGATCAACAAGAACGGCGGCATTCTGGGCGAGCAGGTTGTGCTGAAGTTGGCAGACGACGCCGGCGAACCGAAACAGGGTGTTTCGGCCGCGAACCAGGTTATCGCGGAAGGCATCCGCTTCGTCGTCGGCCCGGTTACCTCCGGCGTTGCCATGCCGGCATCCGACGTTCTCGCTGAAAACGGCATCCTGATGGTCACCCCGACGGCAACCACACCGGACCTGACGAAACGTGGCCTGACCACCATCCTGCGCACCTGCGGCCGCGACGACCAGCAGGCCGAAGTGGCGGCGGCCTATGTGCTGAAGCAGTTCAAGGACAAGCGCATCGGCATCCTCAACGACAAGGGCGCCTACGGCAAGGGCCTCGCCGATGCCTTCAAGGCAACGCTGAACGCCGGCGGTGTCACGGAGGTCTTCAACGACGCGCTGACGCCCGGCGAGAAGGATCTGAGCGCGCTCACCACCCGCCTCAAGGCGGAGAAGGTCGATGTGCTCTATTTCGGCGGCTATCACCCCGAAGCTGGCCTGCTGGTACGCCAGCTTCATGATATCTCGGCCGACATCCAGATCATCGGCGGTGACGGCCTCTCCAACAGCGAATTCTGGAGCATCGGTACTGACGCGGCTGCCGGAACCGTGTTCACCAACGCCGCGGACGCGCTGAAGAGCGAGAATTCGAAGACAGCCGTGGCCGCTCTCGAGGCGGCAAAGATTCCGGCCGAAGCCTTCACCCTCAACGCCTATGCCGCCGTTGAAGTGATCAAGGCCGGCATCGAGAAGGCCGGAAGTGCCGAGGACGCGGCAGCCGTGGCAACTGCCCTGAAGACCGGCGAGCCGATCACCACCGCCATCGGCAACCTCACCTATGGCGAGACCGGCGACCTGACCTCGCAGAGCTTCTCGCTTTACAAATGGGAAGACGGCAAGATCGTCGCCGCCGAATGAATGGAATGGCCATCAACGGGATCGGGCGCTTCGGCGCCCGATTTCTTTTTGGTCAACGGCCCACGCAGTCCACAGACACAAGCACCAATTTGTTGCAGTCTGCTATGCAATGTCGATCACCAGCAGCTATGCTGGCAGTAAGCCAATCCGCGGCAAGGCATTGAAGAGGCAGGACCACCATGAGCGAAAAACTTGAAAAGCTGATCGATCAAGGCACGGGCCGCGCGCCTGCCGATGTCGTGCTCAAGGGCGGTCGCTTCTTAGATCTGGTGACGGGTGAGCTTGTTTCGTCCGACATCGCCATCTGCGGTGACCGGATCGTCGGGACTTGCGGGACATATAAAGGCAACACGGAAATCGACATCTCCGGCAGGATCATTGTGCCGGGCTTCATCGACACGCATCTGCACATCGAATCCTCACTCGTCACGCCGCATGAATTCGACCGCTGCGTGCTGCCCTACGGCGTGACCACGGTGATCTGCGATCCGCACGAGATCGCCAACGTGCTCGGCACCGAGGGCATCCGGTTCTTTCTCGACTCGGCCCTTGAGACGATCATGGATATTCGCGTCCAGCTCTCGAGCTGCGTGCCGGCGACGCATCTGGAGACCTCCGGCGCCAACCTGCCGATCGAGAAGCTGCTGCCGTTCCGCGACCACGAAAAGGTCATCGGCCTTGCGGAATTCATGAATTTTCCCGGCGTCATCCACAAGGACCCGGTCTGCCTTGCCAAGCTCGAAGCTTTCCAGGGCGGCCATATCGACGGGCACGCACCGCTGCTGCGCGGGATGGACCTCAACGGTTACCTCTCGACCGGCATCCGCACCGACCACGAATGCACGACGGCAGAGGAAGCGCTCGAAAAGATCCGCAAGGGCATGCACATCCTGGTACGCGAAGGCTCGGTCTCCAAAGATCTGCACGCGCTGATGCCGATCCTCACCGAACGCCTGTCACCGTTCCTGGCGCTCTGCACAGACGACCGCAATCCGCTCGACATCGCCGAGCAGGGCCATCTCGACTACATGATCCGCGAGGCGATCGCGAAGGGAGTCGAGCCGCTGGCCGTCTACCGCGCCGCCTCGATTTCCGCCGCCCGCGCCTTCGGTCTCAGAGATCGCGGCTTGGTGGCGCCGGGCTGGCGCGCCGATCTCGTGATCATCGACAGTCTCGAAAACTGCAAGGCGGAAAAGGTCTTCGTTGCGGGCCGTCTCGTTACCGACGCGTTGTTCGCCACCCGCCGCCCGGTCGCTCCCGTCGGGCTCGACAGCGTCAAGGCAGGCCACGTCAATGCCGCCGATTTCGGCGTGCCCTACGCCGAGGGCGAAACTTCGGTGATCGGGGTGCTGCCGGGCAAGATCATCACCGAGCACCGGCGCTTCAAGCTGCCTGCATCGGGCAATCAAGCCGGTGTCGATCTCGGCCGCGATATCATCAAAGTTGCCGTCATCGAGCGCCACGGCGTCAATGGCAACCATGCCAACGGCTTCGTCCAGGGGTTCGGGCTGAAGAAGGGCGCGATCGCCTCGACCGTCGGACATGACAGCCACAATATCTGCGTCGTCGGCGTTAACGAGGACGACATGGCGCTGGCGGCAAACCGGCTCGGAGAGATCAAGGGTGGCTTCGTCGTCGTCGAGGACGGCAATGTGACCGGCGAAATCGCACTGCCCGTCGCCGGGTTGATGAGCCTTGAGCCCTATGAAAGTGTCCGCGACACGCTGCATCATCTGCGCGAGGCTGCCTTCGCGCTGGGGGCGACGCTGCAGGAACCGTTCCTGCAACTGGCGTTCCTGCCGCTTCCGGTCATTCCACACCTGAAGATTTCGGATATGGGACTGGTCGATGTCGACAAGTTTGTGCTGATTGGGTGAGAACGGCTTTGGCGGCTAACGCATCCTATCTTCGGAGATATCGCGAAAGCCGCTTAGCACGCGAACAACGGTCAAAGTCGTTTCGCCGCGCCTTCATTGTCACGCGCAATGTAACGCCATATCTCTATCAGATCGGCCTTCGCCTTTGGCAGCCGGTGGATTTCAAGCGCCACGAACAAACTTCGCCGAGGCCAGACGTGCTTCTGCCTTTGTGGCATCCATATCCATTGGCTCGGATTCACCGCTTGCGAAACCTTCATCGATCGCGGCCTTCAATGCCTGTAGTTTCGCAGCACGAAATTGCTCTCGCTCTTCCAACACGCGCAGACCATCGCGCATAATTTCGCTGGCACTGGAGTAACGGCCGCTTGCAAGGAGATCGCGAATGAAACGCTCGTAGTGAGCCTCGGTTTCAGGCTAACCGCCCACAAAATACATCCAGCGCCTCAAGCAAAATCTCGCCACCGTCCACCTTCGGTGCGAACCCCGGCATCGGCAAAACCTCGGTAAGGGCCACACTTTTCGGCAGATTCACAATCTGAGGTCCGCGGCGCAGATTGAAAACGAACAGTAGCTTTTCCCCGCCCTTTTCCCGCGTGAAAGCCAGGATATCCTGATTGGTTTCGAGGAAGGTCATGCTGCCGTCCAGAAGCGGCGCTTGCTTCTTTCGAAAGTCGAGCGTCTGCTGGTAGTGGGCGAGAACCGAATCCGTCACGCTCTCCTGCAGGTCCACAGCCAAAGCCCGGTGAACGTCCGGAACCGGCAACCAGGGCTTGGCGGTCGAAAACCCGGCATGGGGCGTCTCCTTCTCCCAGACCATCGGTGTGCGGCACCCGTCGCGGCCCTTGAAGGCCGGCCAGAAGCGGATGCCGTAGGGGTCGCGCAGGTCCGCCAGTTCGAGTTCGGCCTCCGGCAGAGCCAGTTCCTCACCCTGATAGAGGCAGATCGAGCCGCGCAGGGCGGCAAGAACGGAGATCGCCAGCTTGGCCACCCGCTCGCGTTCCTCCTCGGTCTGCGCGAAACGGCTGACATGGCGAGTGACATCATGGTTGGAAAAGGCCCAGCAGACCCAGCCATCGGTGACCGCATCCTGAAACGCGGCGACGCAGCGGCGGATATGGGTGGCTGTGAAATCCGGACCGAGCAGGTCGAAGGTGTAGCACATGTTGAGCTTGTCGCCACCGCCGGTATAGGCCGCTACCGTCTTCAACGAGCGAGCGCCATCGCCCACCTCGCCAACCGATGCCCGCCCGCCGAACTCGTCGAGCAGGGCACGAAAGCGCTGCAGGAAGCCGATGTTTTCCGGCTGCGTCTTGTCGTAGAGGTGGTTCTGCATGCCATAGGGATTGACGTCGGGCGCATCCAGCCCGATCGCATCTTCGTCATAAACCAGTGGCGGATTGTCCCGCAGTTCCTTGTCGTGGAAATAGAAATTCACCGTGTCGAGCCGGAAACCGTCGACGCCGCGCTTCAGCCAGAAGCGGACGGTTTCCAGCAAGGCTTCCTGAACATCCGGATTGTGAAAATTGAGATCGGGCTGCGAACCCAAAAAATTGTGCATGTAATACTGCTTGCGCACGCCATCCCATTCCCAGGCCGGGCCGCCGAAGATCGACAGCCAGTTGTTCGGCGCGGTGCCGTCCGGCTTCGGATCGGCCCAGACATACCAGTCGGCCTTGGGGTTGGTCCGATCCGAACGGCTTTCCTTGAACCAGGGATGCTGGTCGGAAGTGTGCGAGATCACCTGGTCGATGATGACCTTGATGCCGAGCTCATGCGCCGTCGTCAGCATCGCGTCGAAATCGGCAAGCGTGCCGAACATCGGATCGACATCGCAATAGTCCGACACGTCATAGCCCATGTCGGCCATCGGCGAGGTGAAGAACGGCGACAGCCAGATGGCATCGACGCCGAGGCTGGCGATGTAGGGCAGCCTCTGCGTCACCCCTTTCAGATCACCAGCCCCATCGCCCTTGGTGTCCTGGAAGGAGCGCGGATAGACCTGATAGATCACGGCGCCGCGCCACCAATCGGCATTGGATTTCAAGGGAGATGCCATCAAAAAACTCCGCGATCACAGGGATATGCAGCCCAAGATGTATCGTCGCCACAAGAGCGAGTAAACGGCCTTCCCCGTCGTTTCCGGAGATTGACGGCTGCCGATGCAAAAATGATGATGACCTGACTATTCTGCCAGCCACGACCTGCGGAGAAGCCAGTGCAGCGCCAGTTCCCCAAGACCTTTTCGCCCATCCGCCTGCGCCACAAGACGCTGCGCAACCGGATCGTCTTCGGCGCCCACACGGCCAACATGGCTGAAGACGGCCTGCCCGGCGCGCGTCATATCGGTTATTACGCCGAGCGGGCGATGGGTGGCGCTGCGATGATCGTGGTCGAGCCGATGCCGGTACATCCGGCAACGATCCTGACGCGCGGAAATTTCCGTCCCTGCGACGACAGCGTCATTCCGCATTTCAGAAGGGTTGCCGATGCCATCAAGGCGCATGGGGCCGTGGCGATCCAGCAACTCTATCACATCGGCAGCCACGGCGATTCCGACAATTCCTATCATCCGCACTGGTCGCCCTCGGGCAAGCCGAGCTACCACGACAGCGACGGCAGCCATGAGATGAGCGAGGCGGAAATCCTCGAAACCATCGACGCCTTCGTTCAAGCCGCGCGGCGCTGTCGCGAGGCCGGTTTCGACGGTGTCGAGGTTTGGGCGGCCTATCATGGCCTCACCGACCAGTTCTGGACGCCGTGGTCGAACCGGCGCGAGGATAAATGGGGCGGCTCGCTGGAAAACCGCACCCGCTTCTCCCGCGAAATCCTGAAGCGCATCCGCGAGACCTGCGGCGAGGATTTCATCATCGGCCTTGCCGTCAACGACGAACCGGACGTCGACGTGGCGCTGCAGAAACCGGACCTTGCCGAAATCGTCGCAATGCACGACGCTGAAAAACTGATGGATTACGTCACCTGCGGCTCGGGCAGTTATTTCGATTTCTACAAGATCATCCCGACCGTGCTCTATCCCGAGAAACTCGGCGTCGATCTGGCCGCACGCCTGAAAGCCGTGGTGAAGAACTGTCTGGTGACCGCCGAAAGCCATGTCCGCACGCCGGAAAATGCCGAGACCGTTCTCGGCGAAGGCCAGGCCGATCTCGTGTCCATCGTGCGCGGCCAGATCGCCGATCCGCATCTCGTCAACAAGGCGAAGGAAGGCCGGGCGGAGGATATACGCGGCTGTCTTTCCTGCAACCAGATGTGCTGGGGCCGGCGGTCGCGCGACTACTGGATCAGCTGCCTGATCAACCCTTCCGCCGGTCGTGAATTCGAATGGGGCGGCGATCGCTTTCAAAAGACGGATACGCCCCGCAGGGTGCTCGTTGTCGGCGGTGGCCCGGCTGGCCTTGAGGCGGCGCGTGCATCGGCGGAGCTTGGACATCATGTCACGCTCGCCGAAGCCTCCGACCGCCTTGGCGGTCATTTCCGGTTGGCAGGCCTGCAGCCGCGCCGCGCCCAGATCACCGACCTGATCGGCTGGTATGAGCGGCAGCTGGAAAGGCTCGGCGTCGATCGTCGCCTAAACACCTATCTCGAAGCGCCCGATGTCATGGATTTCGCGGCCGATGTCGTGCTGCTTGCGACCGGCTCGCTGCCGCCGGAAACGGGCTTTCAGCGCGCTTTGCCGCATATCGAAAGCCTGCCCGGATACGAACGCGGCAATGTCTTTTCCGCCGAAGCCGTGATGGCGCGGCAGGTCCGGCCCGGCAATCGGGTGATCGTGCTGGATGAAGGCGGCAACTGGAAGGGTTGCGGCACCGCCTGGAAACTTGCCGAGGATGGACACGAGGTCACCATTGTCACACCGGATGCAATGGTGGCCAAGGAGTTGCAGCGCACCGCCGCCGATTTCCCCTTGCGCCGTGCGCTTGCGAAGCTCGGCGTGCGGTTCGTCACCGAGACGGCGGTCCTGGAGTGGCACGGCAATGGCGCAACCCTGATCTCGTTCCTGGACGGCAAGGAACAGACGATCGAGGCGGATTGCCTTGTCACCGCGACCGCCAACCAGGCCGCCGACTGGCTGGCGCACGATCTCGATGCCTTGGGTATTTCCTACGAGCTGCTTGGCGACTGCGCGGCTCCTCGGCAGGCGCCCTACGCCATCTATGACGGCCGCAAGGCCGCACTGGAGATCAAATGACCGAAGACATGGTGACGTTCAGCCTTGGCGATGCGCGCGAATTCGCGGTCGTGGCCCTCCTTGGCGCCGGCGCAAGTCCAGCCATGGCCGCCTCCCTCGCCCGTGCGACGGTGGACGCTGATGCGCGCAAATCGACCGTCGGCTTTTCCCATCTCGTCGACTATCTGGAGAGCCTCGTCGCCGGACGCATCAATGGAAAGGCAAAACCAAAACGAACCGACCCCACTCCTGCCCTGATCCGCATGGACGCCGACGGCGGTATCGCACAACTCGGCTTTGATCTCGCCTTCGACAATCTTGTCGAAAAGGCCAGGACCTTCGGCATCGCGCTCTTCGCCCAAGCCAACAGCTACACCTCCGGCGAACTGGGCGACTACGTCTTCCGCTTGGCGGCCCACGGCCTTGCCGGTCTCGCCGCAACGAACGGCCCGGCGCTGATCGCCGGGTCCGGCGGTGCAAAACCGGTCTATTGCACCAACCCGCTTGCCTTCGCAGCTCCCCGCAAGAATGGTGCGCCGCTCCTCATCGATCAATCCTCCAGCGCCACCGCTTTCGTCAATATCCGCGAGGCAGCCGCCCGCGGTGAGCGGATCCCGGCGGGCTGGGCCGTCGATGCGGCCGGCCAACCGACCACCGACGCGAAAGAGGCAATGAAGGGCGCCATGCTCGCCTTCGGGGGAACACGCGGCGCCAATATCGCGCTGATGGTCGAAGTGCTGGCGGCGGGTTTGAGCCGCGCCAACTGGTCGCTCGATGCGCCGGATTTCATGAGCGGCGACAGGACACCCGGCAACGGCCTCACGGTCGTCGCCATCGCCCCCTCGCTGCTCGACGAAGACTTCGAAATCCGGCTCGACGCGCAGTTGACGCGGCTATCAACCGGCTACGGCATCCATATTCCCGGCGTATCGAAATTCGATGCCCTGAACCGCGCACGCGAGGACGGCATCCGCTTGCCTTCCGCGCTGGTAAGCCGTATCTCGGCTTTCGCAAAAGGGCATGACTAGCGGGGGAACCTTCATGGCGGGCAGGCTGCTTTCGATCGGCGAATGCATGGTGGAACTGATGCAGGCCGACGGTGATCTCCTGCGTAAGGGCTATGCCGGCGATACCTTCAACACCGCCTATTACGCCCGGTCTTTCCTGCCCAAGGACTGGTCCGTCGATTATTTCACGGCGGTCGGCACCGACATGGTGTCCGACGAGATGCTGGCCTTCATCGAAAAGACCGGCGTCGGCATCGGCCATATCCGCCGCGTCGAGGGACGTTCACCCGGCCTCTACATGATCCATCTGAAAGACGGCGAACGCAGCTTTTCCTACTGGCGCTCCGTTTCCGCCGCCAAAACGCTCGCCGACGATGCCGATCATCTGCGTAGGGCGATCGACGCCTCTGATATCCTCGTCTTTTCCGGCATCACCCTGGCGATCCTTGTGCCGAACGCCGCGGAGACACTGCTCTTAGAACTGCGCCGCGCCAAGGCTGCCGGCAAGCTCGTCGTCTTCGATCCCAATATCCGGCCGCGCTTGTGGGACGACAAGGCCCGGATGCTGGAAACCATCTCTGCCGGCGCCCGCGCCTCCAGCCTCGTCATGCCGAGCTTCGACGACGAAGCCGTGCATTTCGGCGACGCCGGTATCGCCGCAACGATCGAGCGGTATCGGGGGCTCGGCGTCGAAAACATCGTGGTCAAGGATGGGCCGAACGGCGTGACCTTGAGCTTCGGCGACAGCAAAACCGAGTTCGTCCCCTCGGCCAGAGCGGAGAAGATCGTCGATACGACGAGCGCCGGTGACAGCTTCAACGGCGCGTTCCTCGCCCGCTACGCCGTTGACGGCGACCCGGTTTCGGCCGCCCGGTTCGCTGCTGCAACGGCGGCGGCCGTCATCCAGCATCACGGTGCCCTGGTCGCCAGGGACAAGCTGCCGGCCGCATGAGAGCGCTCGGCATTTGATCGGTCCGGAGCCAAAAACGATCCGAACGGCACCGATCGACGCCAATTATCGCCCTATCCTGCGCTCATCGTCAGGACGAAGGATAGAACGATGATAAAAAAAACGATGGCAACCGCGGTTTTCGCAGGCGTAAGCATGGTTGCAGGCGCAGCTTTCGCGGCAGACTTTACGGTGACCAGCAGCGACTTCGCCTCGGGCAAGGTGGAGCAGGCACAATTCTGGAACGCCATGGGCTGCACCGGCGGAAACATTTCGCCGGAAATTTCATGGTCGAACGCGCCGGAAGGCACCAAAAGTTTCGTGGTAACGCTTTATGACAAGGATGCGCCGACGGGATCGGGATGGTGGCACTGGGTGGTTGTGAACATCCCGGCAAGCGCGACATCCCTGCCCGCCGGCGCCGGAAGCGACGCGGGCAAATTGCCCGAAGGGGCGATCATGACACCGACCGATACCGGCGCTGCCGGATATGGCGGTGCCTGCCCACCCGACGGCACGGAGCACGACTATACGATCACGGTGAAAGCGCTGGGCGTCGACAAGTTGCCGGTACCGGACGATGCCACGCCGGCGCTCGTCGGCTTCGTCAGCAACATGAACACGCTTGCGGTCGCGACCATATCAGCCAAGGGCAGCCGATAGGAACGCATGAGCGAAGACACCTTTCGCAACGAAGAGGATATGCCGCGCGGTGACAGCCGATTGCGGCATTCCGGCGTGCCCGGCGCATCGCCCGTCATCGCGGCAACACCGAAATCCGGTGAGACATCAGTGCCGGCGGATCACAGGATTTTTGTCCGTTCCTCCGTCGGTGCCGCCGCCCGCATCATCCAGCACAACCGGCTACGATATTCCAATATCGTCATCAACCGGCCCGTGATCATCCTTATCGAGCACGGGACGAAAATCCTGCGTAGCGGCGATTTTGAAGTGGCGATCAGGACGGGTGGCGCCGTAGCGCTATGCCAGAACCAGGTGTTTGATGTCGTCAACGAGGCTGACGCCGACGGCGCCTACCAGGCCCGGTGGATCGCCTTCGATCCCGATCTGCTTGCCCAATCTTCGCCAAAAAGCATGACACCGCGGATCGAGAGGGCACTGACGCTTGAGGCTCCGGCAAAGGGATTTCTCGATGCCTATCATCGGGCAACCCAAGCGATTGCCGAGCCGGACAGCCTGCCCGAGGCGATTGCTGTCCATCGGCTGAAGGAACTGTTGATCTGGCTCGATCTCTCGGGCGGCCGCTTCAGCCAATCCCGCCCGGCGGGATTTGCGCAGCGGATCAGGGATGTTCTGGCCGCGAGCCCCGGAAGCGATTGGTCCAGCAGAGAACTCGGCCGAACGCTCGGTGTTAGCGAAGCAACGCTTCGGCGCAAGCTTGCCTCGGAAGGCTGGGCCTTCCAGTCACTGCTCGCCGATGTGCGCATGTCTGCCGCCATGCAACTGCTGCAGTCGACGAATCTGCCGGTCCTGCATATCGCCCAGGAGGTCGGCTATGAATCGCAATCGCGGTTTGCCATGCGGTTTCGCGCCCGGTTCGGCTTCGCCCCGAGCGCCATTCGCGGCCACCATCGCTGACGCCAGAAAACCTACCGCTTTTTGCGGTTTTCGAACGGGTTTTCCGATGCCCTCAGATGGATGCGGATCGGCACGCCGGGCATCTGGAAATCGTTACGCAGCCCGTTGGTCAGGTAGCGGATATAGCTCTCCGGCACGGCGTCCGGCCGCGTGCAGGAGATCATGAAGCCCGGCGGACGGGCCTTGACCTGCGTCATGTATTTCAGCTTCAGGCGACGGCCGGAGACGGCCGGCGGCGGATGCTGCACCTGCTGATGCTCCAGCCAACGGTTGAGCTTCGCGGTCGAGATGCGGCGGTTCCAGACCTTGTCGGTGTCAATGATCGACTGCATCAGCTTGTCGAGGCCGTAACCCGTCTGGCCGGAAATCGGCACCGCGCGGATACCGCGGGCCTGCGGCAGGAGGCGCTCTGTCTTTTCGCGCAGATCGGCAAGCAGCGCCTGCGCGTCCTCGACCAGATCCCACTTGTTGAAGGCGAGGATTGCGGCGCGGCCTTCGCGGACGACGAGATCGACGAGCTGCAGGTCCTGCTTTTCAAAGGGGATGGTCGCATCGAAGACGATGACGACCGCTTCGGCAAAACGGATGGAGCGTAGGCTGTCGGCGACGGAGAGCTTTTCCAGCTTCTCCTGCACCCGCGCCTTCTTGCGCATGCCGGCCGTGTCGAACATCTTGATGGTGCGGCCGCGCCAGTCCCACTCGACGGAGATGCTGTCGCGGGTGATACCGGCTTCCGGGCCGGTCAGCAGGCGGTCTTCGCCGAGGAACCGGTTGATGAGCGTCGACTTGCCGGCGTTCGGACGGCCGATGATCGCCACCCGCAAAGGCTTGGTGTCGTCATATTCCGGCTCGAATTCTTCGTCTTCTTCCGCTCCTTGCTCACCGCGAAGATCGACATCGGTCTCGGCCTCGTCGATTTCCGGCGGGAAAGCGCGATCTTCGCCGAGCGCTTCGACGATCGCGTCGCGCAGGTCGATCATGCCCTGGCCATGCTCTGCCGAAATCGCAACCGGCTCACCGAGGCCCAATGTGAAAGCGTCGTAATACCCGCCGTCCGAGCCCTTGGCTTCGGACTTGTTGGCAACCAGCACGACCGGCTTGCCACGACGGCGCAGCATTTCGCCGAGCGTCTCGTCGGCCGGGGTCAGCCCATGCTTGGCATCGACGACGAAGAGCGTCAGGTCCGCCTCTGCGATCGCCGCTTCCGTCTGCGCCCACATGCGCCCCTGCAGGGTCTCAGGCCCCGACTGCTCGAGGCCGGCGGTGTCGATGATCGTGAAGCGCAGGTCCACGAGCTTGGCGTCGCCCGGCCGCCGGTCGCGGGTAACGCCCGGCGTATCGTCGACAAGAGCCAGCTTCTTGCCAACCAGACGGTTGAAAAGTGTGGATTTGCCGACATTGGGGCGCCCAACGATGGCGACGGTGAAGTTCATCAAGTCATCCTGTCTTCTTCAGAGCATCATGCTCTCATGTTTGTCTTCCAGACGTCCGGTCAGGACGCCTTGCCGCTGGCGGCGATCAGGTCGAGCAGCATCTGGGCGCGGTTGGCCAGATTGCGCGGGGTCTCGGCATCGTCGCTGATCTGCTGGAACCAGGTCTTGGCCTTGGCCATGTCGCCGGCCTTGTAAGCCGCAAGACCGAGCGCCTCGCGTGCCGAATGGCGCATGCCGTTGCCCGGTACGGCGAGTTGCTCGGCCTCGGCCGAAACCTGCTCATAGGTGCCGGTATCGACCAGCAGATAGGCTGCCCGCATCCTGGCTGCGTCACGCATCGCCTGCGGCAGGCTGCCGTCCTTGGCGATATCGGAGAAGACCTGAACGGCCGCAGCCACATCGCCCTTCTGCGCCTGCAGGGTTGCAGCGCGCATCTTCGCCAGCACCGGATAGGCGCCGTAACCATCCTTCTCCAGCGCCGTCAACGCTGCCAGCGCCTCGTCGGTCTTGTTTTCCTTCGACAGGGTCAAGGCCGCCAGAAACTGGTCACCCGACCGGGAGGCCGAGGTTTCATGCCAGTATTCGTAACCCACTTTGCCAATGGTTCCGAGAACGATGAGGATGGCGATCCCGATGATGACGCTGCCGAAGCGCGTCCAGACGGCTTTGACCTGCTCGGAGCGCAGTTCTTCGTTGACCTCGCGGATAAAGCTGTCGTCCTGGTTCGCCATTCCCTGTTCCGGTTGCCCGGCCTTCCCTGCAAAAATGAAAGTAAGATTGCGCGCTTCTACCGCATTTTGAGGCCGTTGTAAGGGGGCACGCGCATTTAGCCCCCTTTAGCTCATGACAATCGGGGCAACACCGATCAACCACGCATGCAGCTTCCAGACAAACAGGCCATAGGCGACAACACCGATGACCACCGCCAGCAGATCGTTGGATGCGGAACGGAACACCGGAAGCACTGTTTCGCCTGCCCGCTGCCGCCGCTTCAGCGAGATGCGCAGAATGACGGCCCAGGCGAGGAAAGAGCCGAACAGCAGCACGGAGGATGTCTCGCCATTGGTCAGCAGATGGGCGAGCGCCCAGATCTTGATCGACAGGATCTGCGGGTGCTTGACCGCGACGGCGATGCGGCCTGCCGGCAAAAAGCCGGCGGCGAGACAGATGAAGGCCAGCAACATCAAAAGCAACGAGATGTGCTTCAGGAAGACCGGCGGGTTGTAAAGCATGCCGGTGACCGCCCTCGCCTCGCCGAAACCGTAGATGATCAGCAGGAGGCCGACGAGGCTGATGACTGCATAGATGCCCATCCAGGCGCCCTTGCCCTGGCGCTCTATGACCGAGGTGCGCAGCCCCGGTGCCACGACGCGCACGAGATGCATGCCGAGAAAAATGACGATGCCCAGAAGAAGAAGTGTCATGAAGCCCATCCGTCGCTTGTGAGATTTTCTGCCTCTTCGCATAGCCGGATCAAAGCCAAGATTCCAGCACGATCAAAGGATTGCCTTATTCTTGCGGCAGGGGTCGCAAACCCGCATCCTCCGCCCCAAGGTTTCCGCATGCCCAGATTTTCCGCCGCTCCCGGCCTTGCTCTCGTATTGGCCCTGGTTCCCGCCCTCGCCCAGGCGGTACAACCACCGGCTACGGCAGGCCGAAAACAGCTTGTCATCATTTCCTTCGACGGCGCCCACGACAACAGGCTCTGGGAAAAGAGCCTGGAGATGGGCAAGCGGACAGGGGCGCATTTCACCTACTTTCTCTCCTGCACCTTCCTGATGACGCGAGCGGAAGGCGGCAAGACGTATCAGGCGCCCGGACAAAGGGCCGGACGCTCGAATGTCGGCTTTGCCCAGAGCCGGGAGGAAATACAGGATCGAGTGCGCTACATCTGGCAGGCGCACCAGATCGGCCACGATATCGGCAGCCACGCTTGTGGCCATTTCGACGGCAAGGGCTGGAACGCGGCGGACTGGAGACAGGAATTCACAGCCTTCCGCACGGCACTCTTGAATGCCTGGAAAGCCGGCGGCATCGAAGGCGAGGAGCCTGAGGGCTGGACGGATTTCGCGGAAAACGACATCAAGGGATTTCGCGCACCCTATCTTTCCTTAAGCGATGGCCTGCTGCCGGCGCTGAAAAAGACCGGCTTCACCTATGATGCAAGCCTCGTCACCAAAGGCCCCGGCTGGCCATCGGATGCGGACGGCATGCCGCGTTTCGGGCTGCCGCTGATTCCGGAAGGCCCGCAGCAGCGCCGGGTGATCGGCATGGACTACAACCTTTTCATCCGCCATTCGATGGGCGTGGAAAACCGCAAGGACAGCGCCGTCTTCGAAGAGCGCACGCTCGACGCCTACCGGAAGGCCTTTCAGTCGCAGTACCAGGGTGGCCGCATCCCGCTGCAACTCGGCTTTCATTTCGTCGAGATGAACGGCGGTGCCTATTGGCGTGCGCTCGACCGGTTCCTGACCGAGACTTGCGGCAAGCCCGACGTCGCCTGTGTCAGCTATGCCGAGGCGCTGCCGATGATTGCGAATGAGAAGAAGGCGGATCGCTCCGCCTTCTGATTCTTCTTCCTGCGAGTGCACCGCTCAGGGCTTGGCAGCCGCGAGCTCGCCGTCCGTTTCCTCACGTGCGAGGTAGCGCTGGTCGATGTCAGGCAGCGGCACATCGTCGACCGCCGCTTCGAAGGCTTTCAGGCGCTTGTGGATCGATAGAAGCTCGATGATCGTCGACCAGTAATTCACCAGATACTGGAACGAATTGCTGACCTCCCCAAATGCCGTGGCAATCTGCTGCCAGATACCGAGCGTGATCTGACCTGCCACAAATGTCGGAATAAGGATGAAGTTCAAGAAAATCGCGTCGAGCTGCCCATAAGAAAAGCGCGCAACGTTGAAATACGCGTAGTGCCAGTACATGCGGAAGTAATTGCGGCGCACATTGCTGTAGAGCTCCCTTACAGTCACCGGCAGCGCCCGATCCACATGATCCTCGCCATAGACAAGTTCCTTGCGATAGGCCGCCTCGACACGCTGGTTGCGGAAATTCAGCCCGGGCAGCTTGATGCCGGCGAGTGCCAGGAGCGCAGTGCCGAACATTGACCATGCGATCGCAAGCCAGAAAAGCGCGTGAGGAATGGCGCCGATGACCGGCAGATCGGAAACATGCTGTGACATGTTGAAAAGCAGCGGCAGGAAAACCACCAGCGTCATCACCGAGTTGATGAGCGTAACGCCAAGGCCTTCGAGGATGTTGGCGAAGCGCATCGTGTCTTCCTGAACACGCTGCGAGGCACCTTCGATATGCCGGAGCTTGTCCCACTTCGACATATAGAAATCATTCATCGCGGTACGCCAGCGGAACACGTAGTGATTGGTGAAGAAAGCCGTGACGACGTTCAGTGTGACGCCGACGAAGCCGATTTCCAGGAAGTTCAGTTGCAGCGCGTAGAACTGACCAGCAGTTATCCCTGGCTTTCTCGCTAGAGCGTCTTGCAGCAGGTCGAAGAACGGGCCGCGCCAATTGTTGATCGCAACAGATGTCTGCACCGCGAAATAGGCAATGAAAATAATGAAAGCCGTCCCCCAGATCGACCAGTTTACCCAGGGGTGATCTTTGGCGATCGTTTTCCAGGCGCCGCCGAAGATCAGCACGAAGATCGTGAAATAGAGATAGAACCAGAGGTTGTCGGAGGTAAAGAAGTAAGCGAGGCCGATCGGCGGCTTCTGCCCTGGAGCAAGGGGGGGCAAGCCGACCGCGGCGCCGATCTGTGGCCCTACCGTGTACCAGACAAGAATACAGATAATTGACCAGATCGCGCCAGAGGTGAAGAACAGCTTCGGATTGGGAAAAAAGGAATGAAACAAGGCGGCACTCACGTTTCTTGATGGGTCGGACACCCGATCTTCTCGATGCGCCGAACCTAGGGCAAAACACCCCACCTGCCAATCACGTCAAGCTAATGTTACCGTTATTTAATCGCGCGGCACTCAGCCACGCGCAGCGCTCACCTGGGTGGCGATGCGAGACATCTCCACCCAGGTGAGCGCTGCACAGAAAAGCAGCACGCCCGCCGCCAGCAGGGTCGGCGCGGTAAAACTGCCGCTGCCCTCGGCAAGCCAGCCGGCGACGAGCGGTCCGATAATCTGGCCGACGCCGAAGGCGGCGGTCATGAAGGCGAGCGCCTTGCGCGGGCTTTTGGGCGCCAGCGCGCGGCCGATCTGCAGGCCATAGGCGGTGACCATGATGAAGGTAGCGCCCAGCATCAGACCACCAATCAGCGGCGCATATGGTGAGGGAAGAGCCACTGCCAGAACAAGCCCGATAGCCTCAACCAGCAGGCCTGCAAGATAAACCCCAACGATGCCGAGCCGTGGCACGGCTCGGCGCCAGGCATGCACGGACACCGCGGCACTGAGGCCCGTGATCAGCCAGGCAAGGAACTCAACGGTGTGGTCGGTCGCGCCCTGGCGCGCCATGGCGACAAGGAAGGTGGCGGTGATGACGTAGCCGAAGCCGAAGAGGCCATAGGTGAGCGTGACGACGACAAGCGGCCGGGTCCAGACGAGCGGTTTTTCCTTCTCGCCGTTCCTATGCCCTGCCGGTCCTTCAGGCAGCAGCGCCGCCACGATGAGCGTGCCGAGACAAGCGATAACGGCGCCGCCGAACCAGGCGGCCTGCCAGCTCGCAAAATTGCCGAAGCCGCCAGCGGGCAACAGGAAGACCATCAGCGACGATACCGCGATGCCCATGCCGACACCGCCGAAATGCACTGACTGGACGTGCGGATCGGCGGCGGCCAGTCCCCTGCTCAAGACGATCGCCGAGGTGAAGATCATCGTGAAGGCGCTGGCCACACCGGCAAGGAAGCGGATGACGGAAAACAACAGCAATGACGATGTCAGCCCCATGGCCAGCAGCAGCAGCGCCGTCGCAACCAGCGCCGAAAGGGCTATCTGCCGCTCGCGCCCCGCTGCCCAGCCATAGCCTGCGGCAACGGCTCCCAGCAGATAGCCGATGAAATTGGCCGAGGCGATGAGCCCCGCATCTGCGGGTGTCAGGCCGATATCGGCCATCATACCGGGCAGGATCGGCGTATAGGAAAAGCGGCCGAAGCCCATGGCAACTGCCATGGCGATGGCGCCGGCAAAGGCAGTGGGAGCGAGGCTCCGGCGCAATGGGCGGTCCAGCGTCGTCATGCCCTATCTATCGCAATGCAGCATGCCGGTGACAAACGACAAAATTTGATGGTGTCGTTCAAAGGCGTGAATAGTAGCCCTTGCGGATCAACCCGGAAGGGTGACGACCAGAGGCCCGTTGCGCGTGACGACCACGGTGTGCTCGTATTGCACTGTCGGCGCACGTGGCTCGCTGAACAGCGTCCACTCGTCATCTCCGCCTTCGGCCCATTGCGCTCCGAGCGACAGGAACGGCTCGACTGTAAAAACCATGCCATCTGTCATCCGGCGCTTCTCGTGCTTGTCCGGCCAGGTGGCGATTTCCGTCGGCTCCTCATGCAGCGACCGGCCGACGCCGTGGCTCGCAAGATTGGTGACGAGCGTATAGCGGTTCTTCCTGGCAAAACTGCCGATGGCATTGCCGATCGCCGCCAGCGGCTTGCCCGCCTTGACTTCGTTCAGCCCGACCCACATGGCGCGCTTGCCGTCGCGGCAGAGCCGCTCGATCTGCGGCTTGACCGGCGGAACGGCGAAGGAGGCGCCGGTATCGGCGAACAGGCCATTCTTTTCGGCCGAGACATCGACGTTGACGAGATCGCCGGCCCTGATGACACGTGCGCCTGGGATGCCATGGGCGATCTCCTCGTTGACACTGATGCAGGTGGCGCCGGGGAAATTATAGGTGAGTTCCGGCGCGGAGCGGGCGCCGGCATCCTCGAGCACCTTGCGGCCGATCGCGTCGAGGTCCGCCGTCGTCATGCCGGGCTCGAGCGCCGCTCCCATGATCTGCACCGCATTGGCGCAGATGCGACCGATCTCCTTCAGCCGCTCCAGGTCTTCGTCGTTGTTTAGGGTCATTGTCTCTCGCTTTCGGCGGTCTATGTAACGCGCCGAAAGCGGCCGATCCAGACGTCAAATGCAGGAAAATCGCCGATTTCAGGCGGTTTTGGCCTGTTTCTTCTCCTCCGCCAAAGCCGCGCGCACCAGCGGCGCCACCTTCGTGCCGTAGAGTTCGATGCCGCGCATGATCTGGTCATGCGGCATCAAGCCGATCGCCATCTGCAAGAGGAACCGGTCGTTCTTGAAGATGCGCTGATGCCGGACGATCTTTTCCGCGACCGTTTCCGGATCGCCGAGGAACAGATTGCCGTTCGGGCCGATCGACTGGTTGAAATGCGCCCGACTAGTCGGCCCCCAGCCACGCTCGCGGCCGATACGGTTCATCACTTCGGCCTGCGGGCCATAGAACTGGTCGGCGGCTTTCTCGGTCGTGTCGGCAATGAAGCCATGCACATTGATGCTGGTCTTCAGCTTGGCGGCATCCTGCCCGGCCCGACGCGCGGCTTCGCGGTAGAGATCGAAGAGCGGCGCATAACGGGCCGGCTCACCGCCGATGATGGCGAGCGCCACCGGCAGGCCAAGCGCACCAGCCCGGGCCACCGATTGCGGCGTGCCGCCGACGGCGATCCACACCGGGAGCGGATCGTTGAGCGGGCGCGGATAGACGCCGCGGCCATTGATCGGCGCACGCTTCTCGCCGGCCCAGGTCACCTTCTCACCCTCGCGCATGGCAAGCAGCAGGTCCAATTTCTCGGCAAACAACTGGTCGTAGTCTTCGAGGTCGTAACCGAACAGCGGGAAGGACTCGATGAACGAGCCCCGGCCCGCCATGATTTCGGCGCGGCCGTTCGAGATCAGGTCAAGCGTCGCAAACTGCTGGAACACCCGGACCGGATCGTCCGAACTCAGCACCGTGACGGCGCTGGTGAGCTTGATATTTTTCGTGCGCGACGCAGCCGCCGCGAGGATCATCGCCGGCGCCGACGCGACATAGTCCGGCCGATGATGCTCGCCAAGTCCGAAGACATCGAGCCCGACCTGATCGGCCAGCTCGATTTCCTCGATCAGATGGCGCACCCGCTCCTCGCCTTCCCTGCCGCGCCCGCTCGGCGCCTCGGGATGAACGTCGCCGAATGTGTAAAGCCCAAGTTCCATGACTTCCTGCCTGTTTGTCAGCCCCGTGGGGCGCTGTTTCTTCGTCAGAAATAACCATCAACACGATCGGGCCACAGCGCGAAAGGCGAAACACGGCGTTTCTCCTGGCTCTCAAATCTGCCAGGGATTGAGGAGTTGGACACCCGTTCCCTGAAAGTCGCGGATATTGCGCGTTACCACGATGAAATCTGTATGAAGTGCGGTAGCCGCTATGAACGCATCCCGCTCTGGGCGCTTGTCTGGAACATGAAGAGTGGCACACGTCAGGGCAATCGGGAGATCAACATTCAATATGCGCCCCGCAAAGGCCGGAATGATCTGATCATCCAGCCAGTGGCGCATCTTGGCTGCTCGGAGCCGATCCCGCCTCGCAAGCAACAGGATACCGACTTCAAGCTCAAAAACAGTGATAACAGAAACAAAGAGGACTGATGGCGAAATCGTTTGCGACCAAGCGAAAACCGCCGGGTCGCACTTTCCCTTCTTCACCTTTCTCAGTTCCGAAAGCACGTTCGTATCCAGAAGATACATCAGGAAAAGTCGGGAATTTTCAAACCCCAACTATCGCCGAGTCGGGGTGGCTCGAAATCGATGTCGTCGTCGGCCGGCATAGACAGCAGCTCCGCGATGGTCTTTTCCTTCACAGGCTCGGCCTCCATCAGCCCGGTCAGCCTTCGATACTCTTCGATCGACAACAGTACGTGCGCCGGCCGTCCCCGGTCGGTGATGAAGACCGGGCCGTTTTCCGCAGCCTTTTTAGCGCGACCGGTATCCTGGTTGAATTCACGGCTCGAAAGAGTGGTGGCCATCAACGTCCTCCATCAAATTGTAGCAACGTTACTACATTTAATATCGGGCAGCAATGTTCCCTACCCTTCGCTCAACGTCCGCTTCACCGCGCTGCGCCACCCCTTCAATTTCCCGGTGCGGCATTTCTCGTCCATCTTCGGTTCAAACCGGCGGTCCCTTGCCCAGGATTTGGCGAAATCCTTCTGGTTCGGCCAGACTCCTGCCCGGCTGCCGGCAAGCCAGGCAACGCCAAGGGCGGTGGTTTCAAGGATGGTAGGCCGATCCACCGGGGCGTCGAGCAGATCCGAGAGCCGCTGCATGGTCCAATCAGACGCGACCATGCCGCCATCGACGCGCAGGACCGTTTCCTTGCCGTCGCTCTTCCAGTCCTTATGCATGGCGTCAAGCAGGTCGCGCGTCTGGTAGCAGACGGCCTCGAGGGCTGCGCGGGCGAACTCGGCCGGGCCGGTGTTGCGCGTCATGCCGAAGATCGCGCCGCGCGCATCCGGGTCCCAATGCGGAGCGCCAAGGCCGGTGAAGGCCGGAACCAGATAAACCTCCTGCGACGGATCGGCGTTTTCGGCCAGCGTACCGGCATCGGGTGCGGCCTTGATCACCTTGAGACCATCGCGCAGCCACTGTACGGCGGCGCCGGCAACGAAGATCGAGCCCTCCAGCGCATAGGTGGTTTCGCCGTCGAGGCGATAGGCGATCGTCGTCAGCAGCCGGTTCTTCGAGCGGACGATGTCCTGACCGGTGTTGAGAAGTGCGAAGCAGCCGGTGCCGTAGGTCGATTTCATCATGCCGGGCTGGAAGCAGGCTTGTCCGATGGTTGCTGCCTGCTGGTCACCGGCAACGCCCAAAATCGGGATTTCGGCCCCGAAAATCGAAGCCTCGGTCACACCGAAATCGGCCGCGCAGTCGAGGACTTCCGGCAACATCGCTTCTGGTACGCGCAAGATTTCGAGGAGATCGCGATCCCAGTCGTTGGTGGCGATGTTGTACATCAGCGTGCGCGAGGCATTGGTCGCGTCGGTGACGAAAGATTTGCCGCCCGTCAGCCGCCAGATCAGGAATGTGTCGATCGTGCCGAAGCAGAGTTCGCCCTTGGAGCCGCGGGTGCGCGCGCCCTTCACATTGGCGAGCATCCAGGAGAGCTTGGTACCGGAGAAATAGGGATCGAGCAGCAGCCCGGTCTTTTTCGTGAAGGTCTTTTCCAGCCCCTGTCGTTTCAGCTTGTCGCAATAGGAGGCGGTGCGGCGGTCTTGCCAGACGATGGCATTGTGGATCGGCTTGCCGCTCTCGCGCTCCCAGACGACGACGGTCTCGCGCTGGTTGGTGATGCCGATCGCCGAGAGGTCGCTCGCCTTGATGCCGGCCTTGCGGATAGCCTCCTTGATCGCCCAGACGACGGTATCCCAGATTTCCTCGGGATCATGTTCCACCCAGCCGGATTTCGGGAAATGCTGCTTGAATTCCTTCTGCCCGGAACCGATCACCCTCTGCTTCGCGTCAAAAACGATCGCGCGGCTCGAGGTCGTGCCCTGATCGATCGCGAGAACATATCCGCTCATTCTGCCCCTCCCAGCGTTTCTTGAGCCGGCCGATCTCTCCTCAAGACCGCAAGCCATTTCAAAAACTTCAATACGATACAAAAACGAATGTCAAACGAAAATAAAACGCAAGTCTGGGCGCTTTCACCGCTGCGGCAAAGCAAGAGCGACAACGGCAAAAACACAATTGTCACGCTGCCGGTTTTGGGCATAGTTTCAAGAATTGAATTAACAAGAAAAAGAGACCGCATGACGCAATCCGCCGGCAGCATCCGTTTCATTCTGAACGACCGGGACATCGCCCTGACCTCGGTGTCGCCAACCGGGATGCTGCTCGATTTTCTGCGTCTCGAACGAAGGCTGACGGGAACGAAGGAGGGCTGTGCGGAAGGTGACTGCGGCGCCTGCACAGTGCTCGTCGGGCGTCTTCAAGGCAAGGATCTCGTCTATGAAAGCGTGAACGCCTGCATCCGTTTCACCGGATCGCTTAATGCGACCCATGTCGTGACCATCGAGCATCTGGCGGCAAAGGATGGAGCGCTACACCCGGTTCAGCAGGCCATGGTCGACTATCACGGCTCGCAATGCGGGTTCTGCACGCCGGGTTTCGTGATGTCGCTTTACGGGCTGTGGCTATCGAAAGACAATCCCGGCCGCGCCGCCATCGAAAAGGCGCTGCAAGGCAATCTCTGTCGATGCACGGGCTACGAGCCGATTGTCAAAGCGGCCGAGGCCGTCGGCAGGACAAAGCCCGATGCCCTGTTCGACCCTCTGCTCAAGGAGCGGGAGGACATCAAGGCCCGCCTGAAGGCAATGCGCAGCGACGGCACCATCTGTCTCGGCGATGCTGGCGCCAGGTTGATCGTTCCGGGTTCGGCCACAGATCTCGCCGAAACCCTGCACACCTACCCGCAGGCCACCATCGTTGCTGGCTCAACCGATGTCGGCCTCTGGGTCACGAAACAGATGCGCGATCTCGACCCCGTCGTCTTCATCAACAGCATCGAAGATTTGCAGTCCATCCAAACCAATGGCAACGGGATCACGATCGGCGCGGGTGTGACCTACGCGGCGGCGTTCGAAGTCATCTCGGCGCATTACCCGACGTTCGGAGTTTTGCTCGACCGGCTGGGCGGCGAACAGGTGCGCAACGTGGGCACGATCGGCGGCAACGTCGCCAACGGCTCGCCCATCGGCGACACGCCGCCGCCGCTGATCGCGCTCGATGCAAGTGTCACGCTGCGATCGAAGGCCGGGCAACGAACCGTTCCGCTTGAGGACTATTTCATCGAATATGGGAGGCAGGATCGCAGGCCGGGCGAATTTGTCGAGAGCATCTTCGTGCCCAGCCTGCCGGACGGCGATTATTTCGCCGTCTACAAGATTTCCAAGCGCCGCGACGAGGATATTTCCGCGCTCTGCGGCGCCTTCCGTATCGCGCTTGACGGCGGCAACCGAGTGAAATCTGCACGGATCGCCTTCGGCGGCATGGCCGGAACGCCGAAGCGGGCGGCACATGTCGAAGCGGCTGTGATCGGGAAGCTCTGGAACGAGGAGACGATCAAAGCAGCGCAAACCGCATTCGAACAGGATTATCAGCCACTCACCGACTGGCGCGCCACGGCCGCCTATCGCATGCTGTCAGCGAAGAACCTACTCATGCGGTTTTTCCTGGAAACGTCGGGTGAAAGGACCGAGCTTGTTCGGTTCGAGGTGACGGCATGACTGGAGGCACCAGAGCTCTGAACTTGCCCCTCACCCTAACCCTCTCCCCGCAGGCGGGGAGAGGGGACGACGGAGATCGCCGCGCATCCCTTCTCCCCGTTCCAACGGGGAGAAGGTGGCCGACAGGCCGGATGAGGGGCGTGCTCCCCGCAGCATGGAGGGCAGCATGATGGACAAATCAACGTTCGAAGAGCGCAAGACGATTGCCGGGCCGATGCATTCGGCTCTTCGCCACGATAGTGCCCATAAACATGTGTCCGGCACGGCCGACTATATCGACGACATCCCGGAACCGGCCGGGACGCTGCATGGTGCACTCGGAATGACAGACCGTGCCCATGCCGAGATCGTCGCGATGGACCTGTCGGAAGTTGAATCATATCCCGGCGTCGTCTGCGTACTGACCGCTAGGGACATGCCACACTCCAATGACATCAGCCCCAGCCATCTCGATGACGAGCCGGTGCTCGCCGATGGCCTCGTGCAGTTTCACGGCCAGCCGGCCTTCGCCGTGATCGCCGAGACCCGCGACATCGCCCGGCGGGCAGCGTGCAAGGCGAAGATCACCTATCGCGACCTGCCGCATTTCACCGATATCCTCGACGCGCTCGAAAACGGCGCGGAGCTCGTTACCAAGCCGCTCACATTGCAGCGAGGCGATGCGGAGGCGGAACTGGAACTCTCGCCTCGCCGTTTGTCCGGTAGGATGCGCATCGGCGGACAGGAACATTTTTACCTCGAAAGCCACATCGCCTTAGCCATTCCCGGCGAGGACGACGAGATGACGGTCTGGTCCTCGACTCAGCATCCGAGCGAAGTGCAGCACATGGTCGGCCGTGTGCTCGGTGTTCCCTCAAATGCCGTGACGGTGCAGGTTCGGCGCATGGGCGGCGGCTTCGGCGGCAAGGAGACCCAGGGCAGCCAGTTCGCGGTTCTGGCGGCCGTCGCGGCCAAGAAGCTCAACCGCGCTGTCAAAATCCGCCCCGACCGCGACGAGGACATGGCGGCCACCGGCAAGCGGCACGATTTCCTCGTCGACTACGATGTCGGCTTCGACGATGAGGGTCGCATCCATGCGGTGAAGGCGAACTACGCCGCCCGCTGCGGCTATTCCTCCGATCTCTCCGGCCCCGTCACCGACCGGGCTCTGTTCCACGCCGACAATTCCTATTTCTACCCGCATGTAAAGCTGACGTCGCAACCCCTGAAAACGCACACCGTCTCCAACACCGCCTATCGTGGCTTCGGCGGTCCGCAGGGCATGATCGGTGGCGAGCGCATCATCGAAGAAATTGCCTATGCACTGGGCAAGGATCCGCTCGACATCCGCAAGCTGAATTTCTACGGCGAGAAAGGTTCGGGCCGCGACCTCACGCCCTATCACCAGCAGGTGGAAGACAACATCATTCACCGTATAGTCAAGGAGCTGGAGACGAGCGCCGACTATCAGGCGCGCCGCAAGGCGATCATCGACTTCAACACCACGAGCCGGGTGATCCGCAAAGGCATCGCGCTGACGCCCGTCAAGTTCGGCATCTCCTTCACCATGACCGCCTTCAACCAGGCGGGCGCGCTGGTGCATGTCTACCAGGATGGCTCGATCCACCTGAACCACGGCGGCACCGAGATGGGCCAGGGCCTCTATACCAAGGTGGCGCAGGTTCTGGCCGACAGTTTCCAGGTCGATATCGGCCATGTGAAGATCACTGCCACGACCACCGGCAAGGTGCCGAACACCTCGGCGACCGCCGCGTCGTCCGGCTCCGACCTCAACGGCATGGCGGCCTACGACGCGGCCCGCCAGATCAAGGAACGGCTTGTCGATTTCGCCGCCGAACGCTGGCAGACGGAGCGGGAAAACGTCACCTTCGTGCCGAACCACCTTAAGATCGGTGAAGAGCTGGTGCCCTTCCCGGACTTCATCAGCCAAGCCTATTTCGCCCGTATCCAGCTGTCCGCCGCCGGATTCTACAAGACGCCGAAAATCCACTGGGATCGCAACACCGGACGCGGCACGCCGTTCTATTATTTCGCCTATGGAGCCGCCGTCTCGGAAGTCTCCATCGACACGCTGACCGGCGAATACATGGTCGATCGCGTCGACGTGCTGCACGATGTCGGCAAATCGCTCAATCCCGCCATCGATATCGGCCAGGTAGAAGGCGGCTTCGTTCAGGGCATGGGATGGCTGACCACCGAGGAACTCTGGTGGGACGACAAGGGCCGGCTCAGGACCCATGCGCCGTCGACCTACAAGATCCCGCTCGCCTCCGACCGGCCGAAGATTTTCAACGTCAGGCTGGCAGAGTGGGCCGAAAATGCCGAAATGACCATCGGCCGCTCCAAGGCCGTCGGCGAGCCGCCCTTCATGCTGCCGATCTCGGTGCTGGAAGCGCTCTCCATGGCCGTCGCCAGCGTCGCGGACTACCGCGAATGCCCAAGGCTCGACACGCCTGCAACGCCGGAACGGCTGCTGATGGCAATGGAGCGCCTGCGCGCTGCCAAGGCTTGATGTGGTTGAGATGAACGTCGCCGTCGATTGCTTCGCTACATTCCTTGAGCGCGATTACAAGCTCGTGTCAAAGACAGACATCACGCCGGGAACGGCGGTAGCCATCCTGGCGCACGATCATGCGATCGCAGCCTTAGTCTTCGAAAGCTCCATACGGACCAGCGCATGCGCCGCCTCGCCTGCCGTTTCCATGTAGGACGGATCGCGGTGCAAGAGAACCACGGCAAAGCCGCCGTCCAAAAGCAGGACAATCTGGTGCGCAAGCGTTCGGGCTCGCGTCTCGAGCCCCACCGCTTCGAGCACGTCGTTTAACCAGTCTTCGACCCTTTTCTTGTGAGCCACACCGACCTTCATGGCAGGATGTCCGGGCATATTGGCAAGTTCAGCGCAGGTTCGCAGAAAGCCGCATCCCTTCCACCGGGGATGTCGCGCGGATTTGGCGAGGGCGTAAAAAACGCCGCGCACCTTATCTGCGACGTCGCCGTCCGCCTCGGAAAACCAGCGCTTGAACAATGCCAGATTGGGCTGATCTCGCCCGTTGAGATAGGCTGCGATCAGATCGTCCTTGCTGGCGAAATGATAGTACAGCGTTCGCTTTGTTACCCCGGCTTTTTCGGCGACAGCATCGACGCTGACAGCGCGAATCCCCTCGCTGTAAAACAGCTTGGCAGCAGCCGAAACGATGCGATCGCGCGTTGCAGGAACGGAGGGCGTCATATCTTTATGTATACCGACCAGTGAATATACACAAGGACGCATCTCACATAGGCTGCCCTGATCGAAACGGCAGGGAAACGCTCCATGACTGACGCGGATATGATGGCCGTCGAGATTGTCTGCGATGACGGCGTGATGCTTGGCGGCCACCTGTGGCCGCGCGCCGGCGGCACCGGATGCGGAAGGGTGCTCATCAACGCCGCAACGGGCGTTCTGGCACGTTACTATCATCCGTATGCACGATTTCTCGCACAACGCGGCTTCACCGTGTTGACCTATGACTATCGCGGCATCGGACGATCGCGACCCACGCGACTGCGTGGCTTTGACTGCCGCTGGGCCGACTGGGGCGAGCGGGACTTTGCCGCAGCGCTCGACTTTCTAAGGGCACGTGCACCAGACGGGCCAATGATGGTCGTCGGACACAGTATTGGCGGGTTCCTTCCCGGACTGGCCCGCAACGCGCCGCTGATCGACCGTATGCTGACCGTCGGTGCCCAATATGCCTATTGGCGCGACTATGCCGCCGCCCAGCGTATCTGCCTTTTCCTGAAATGGCACGTTGCGATGCCGGTCCTGACCGCCTTGTACGGTTACTTTCCCGGGCGCAAACTTGGCTGGCTGGAAGACCTCCCGGCTGGCGTGGCGAAAGACTGGAGCTTTCGGCGCGCCCGAATGGAGTTCAGCCATCCGCCAGCCGCCCGCGGCGAAGTTTTGCAACGCTTCGCCGCTGTGACTGCGGACATTCTCGCAATTGCAGTCACAGATGACGAACTCGCCACGACCTCAGCGATCCGCCGCGCTCTGCGATACTACAAGAATGCAGCATCTACCGAGGTGGCCCTGTCTCCCGGCGATCTCGGATCGGACAAGATCGGACATTTCAGCCTCTTTCATGAGAGGCACGCCGCCGATTTTTGGCTTGATACGCTGATCTGGCTCCGTGATGGCATAAACCCGTGGCCGGACAAGCCTTTTGGGCACGCGACGAGAAAGGTCGAACACGAGATATTCGAGAGCCGTTGCCACATCGATACAAGGGCCTGATGTGATGGCCGCACGTCCGGGACGCACAACCTTCCAGTCCTTCGAGAGAAAAAATCATGCAGTTCGTTCTCATCATCCATGACGTCGCCGACTATACAGCCTGGAAAACGGTCTTCGACGATGCCGCCGCGCTTCGGCGCGATGCTGGCGAAATGTCCTATCAGGTCCTCAAATTCGACGGCGACCCCAACCGGATCGTCCACTTCTCCCGGTGGCGCTCGCTTGACGCCGCAAGGCGGTTCTTCAAGTCGGACAGGCTTGTCGAAATCCGCGCAAAGGCCGGCGTGAACGCGCCGGAATTCATCTATCTCGACCAGTTGGAAAGTGGTGTGCTGGACGCGTCCCGGTAAAACGTGCTGCCATGACGGCAGCCGAAAACTGTGTCGGCATCGAGGCCTATCGCGTGAAATCCGAATCCTGACGCGGGTCGCGTCCATCCATGAAACCCATGTCCCGTTTCATGTAATCCGACATGGCGCCGAGGTCGAGTTTCGGGTAGCCGGGCCGAAGATAGTGAAGTGCGTTTGACAGCTGCAGACGCCAGCCTTCTACGCTACTACGTGGGATTGATTCATATTTTTCAATTGCTTGGCAATCCATGACGGCACCCGTGTCTTCGTGAATATGATTGCAGCATGCGCGCAAACATGCTCAAATTCCAATCGAACAACCGTCTGCATGCATCAAGAGAACTTATCCATGAAGATGTCGAAACAGTTTCCCTTGAATGCGCTCCGCGTCTTTGAAGCGGCCGCGCGGCTTGGCAGCTTCACCCGCGCGGGCGAGGAGCTCGGCATGACCCAGACGGCGGTCAGCTATCAAATCAAGCTGATCGAGGACAATGTCGGCGAACCGTTGTTCCTACGGCGGCCGCGGCAGATCACGCTGACGGAGGTTGGCCAGCGATTGGCGCCGCGCGTCACCGAAGCCTTCGAAATGCTGCAAGAGGCCGTTTTGTCGGCGCGCGGCGATGTGGACAGCGCGCTCCTTATCAGTTCGACTGCGACCTTTGCGTCTCAATGGCTCGCGCGGAATATCGGGTCCTTTCAGCTGGCTCATCCGAACATCGCCGTACGACTGACAACCAGCGACAAGATCATCGATCTCGCGACGGAGGCGGCCGACCTCGCCATCCGATCCGGCGTAGGCGTCTGGCCGGGTCTCGACAGCCATCCGTTGATGCGCATCGAGTTCACACCGATGCTCAGCCCGGCGCTCGCCGAGACGATCGGCGGCATCCACGAACCGCGCGATCTCCTGAAACTGAGGATCATCGATGCCGCCGATCCGTGGTGGCGGCTCTGGTTTGAAGCCGCCGGTGTCAGCGATCCGGATCTCGAAGGCAGGCCGACCAGCCGGCTCGGCGCACAGACCTTCGAGGCGCGTGCGGCGGTCGCCGGACAAGGTGTCGCCATTCTGACACCTGAATTCTACACGGACGACGTCGCACTCGGCAGGCTCTATCAGCCCTTCGAACTGCGCTGCAGCGACGGGCACGACTACTGGCTCGCCTATCCGCATGCACGCCGCAACACGCCGAAAATCCGCACCTTCCGCGATTGGATTCTGGGCGAACTCAATCCCGAGGCAAGCGGCTTGGGCAAATAGCGTTTGACGATGCAATCGCCCCTTCCCCCATCCTCTGTTTTTGCGCAAGGTGCGGGAGCGGAGGATGAAAGGGGACACTGAATGTATGAATTCGCTATCGCCTGGGACTGGCTCGCCTTCGCCGTCCGCTGGTTGCATGTGATCACGGCGATTGCCTGGATCGGCTCATCCTTCTATTTCATCGCACTCGATCTCGGGCTGGTGAAACGCGACCATCTGCCCGCCGGCGCCTATGGCGAGGAATGGCAGGTGCATGGCGGCGGCTTCTACCATATCCAGAAATACCTTGTGGCGCCCGCGACCATGCCGGAACATCTCACCTGGTTCAAATGGGAGAGCTACGTTACCTGGCTTTCCGGCTTTGCCCTGCTCTGTCTGGTCTATTACGGCGGCGCCGACCTGTTCCTAATCGACCGGCATGTGCTGGATATTTCCGCGATCTCGGCGATCCTGATCTCGCTCACCTCTCTCGGCATAGGGTGGGTTTTCTACGACCTGCTTTGCAAATCACCACTCGGCAAGAACACCTGGACGCTGATGGCATCCTCTATGTAGCTCTGGTGATCATGGCCTGGGGCTATACGCAGGTCTTCACCGGCCGCGCCGCCTTCCTGCATCTTGGCGCCTTCACCGCGACGATCATGTCGGCCAATGTCTTCTTCATCATCATGCCGAACCAACGCGTTGTCGTCGCCGATCTGATTGTCGGACGCACGCCCGACCCGAAATACGGCGTCATCGCCAAACAGCGCTCACTGCACAACAACTACCTGACCCTGCCCGTCATTTTCTTCATGCTGTCGAACCATTATCCGCTGGCTTTTGCCACTGCCTATAACTGGGTGATCGCCGCACTGGTCTTCCTGATGGGCGTCACCATCCGCCACTGGTTCAACACAACCCATGCCCGCAAGGGCAAGCCGACCTGGACATGGCTGGTCACGCTGCTGATCTTCATCCTGATCATGTGGCTATCCACAATGCCAAAGGTTCTGACCGGCGAGGATTCGGCCGAAGTGTCGCCGGCCTTCCAACAGTTTGCCTCCAACGCGCATTTCCCGGCGGTGAAGGATGCGGTTTCCACGCGCTGCTCCATGTGCCATTCTGCGGAACCGGTCTATGAAGGCATCAACCGCCCCCCCAAAGGCGTGACACTGGAAAACGACGCGGAAATCGCGGCCCACGCCCGGGAAATCTATATCCAGGCGGGCCGCAGCCACGCCATGCCGCCGGGCAACGTTACCGACATGACCAACGACGAGCGCAAGCTGGTGACGGCGTGGTTCGAAAGCTCGGTTTCGGAAGGCAACACAGAATGACCGCAACCCTCATTCGTGGACGCACCCTGAGTTTCAAGCACGCACCGGCGGGCTTGGAGGACAAGGACGCGTATGACTACGAGCCAGATGGCGCCCTTTTGGTCGAAGACGGCCTCGTCCTTGCAAACGGCAGCTATGACGCGGTGAGGGCGCAAGCGCCCGACAACGCAGTGGAAATCGATCACCGTCCTCACCTCATTTTGCCCGGCTTCATCGACACGCACCTGCATTTCCCGCAGATGCAGGTGATCGGCTCCTATGCCGCCAACCTGCTTGAATGGCTGAACACCTACACCTTCCCGGAGGAATGCCGCTTCGTCGAGACGGCACATGCGCAGCGTATCGCAACACATTTCTTCGACGAGATGGTGCGCCACGGCACGACCACGGCGGTCGCCTATTGCTCGGTGCACAAGACCTCCGCCGACGCCTTCTTCGCCGAAGCCCTGCGCCGCAACATGCGGATGGTGGCCGGCAAGGTGATGATGGACCGAAACGCGCCGCAGGGCCTGCTCGATACGCCTCAGACGGGATACGACGAGACCCGCGCAGTGATTGCCGAATGGCACGGCAAGGGCCGCAACCACGTGGCGATCACCCCGCGTTTCGCCATCACCTCGACACCGGAACAGATGTCGGCGGCGCAAGCCCTGGCGCGCGAATTTCCCGATCTGCACATCCAGACACACCTGTCGGAAAACCGCGACGAGATCGATTTCACCTGCTCGCTCTATCCCGAGGCCGCCGACTACACCGACGTCTACGCACGCTACGGCCTGCTTGGCCCGAAAACATTGTTCGGCCACTGCATCCACCTGTCGGAACGCGAAATGGACGCCATGAGCGAAACCGGCTCCGTCGCCGTCCACTGCCCGACCTCCAACCTCTTCCTCGGTTCCGGCCTGTTTCCGCTGAAAAAGCTGGCCAACCGCGAGAAACCCGTGCGCGTCGCCGTCGCCACCGATATCGGCGGCGGCTCAAGCTATTCCATGCTGCGCACGCTGGACGAGGCCTACAAGATCCAGCAATTGCAAGGCGAGCGGCTGAACCCGTTCGAGAGTTTTTACTACATGACGCTCGGCAATGCGCGGGCTCTATCGCTCGAAGACAAGATCGGCACACTGGAGCCCGGCACCGATGCCGATTTCATCGTGCTGAACATGGCATCCACGCCTGCCATGGCGCTGAAGGCGGAGGTTGTCAATTCGCTCGCCGACGAGTTGTTTTTGCTGCAGACGATGGGGGATGACCGGGCGATTGCCGAGACCTATCTGGCGGGGGTGGCGGCGAAGGCTGGGCTTTGAAAACACCCTCCCCTTGAGGGGGAGGTTCGGAGCGAAGCTCCGGGGTGAGGTGACCTTCAGCTTCATCCAATGGATCACCTCCACGCGCCGCCATGCGGCGACCTCCCCCTTCAAAGGGGAGGTAGAGCCACGTCTCATTGTGGAGGTTCAAAAATGAGTGTCGCAAAGATTCTGGGTCGCCACGAATGGGCGGAACGGCCGGACGTCTGGCAAGGCGAGTTCGAAGGCGGTCTCTATGGTGCCGATGTATCGGTCATGTTCTACACGACAGACGAGATCGGCGGCCGCCCCAAATTGCACAAACATCCCTATGCGGAGGTCTTCATTGTGCGGCAGGGCCGGGCCTTGGTCAGCGTCGGAACGGACGAGATCGAAGCGACGGCAGGCCAGATCGTTTTTGCGCCGGCGGGTGTGCCGCAAAAGTTCAGCAATCTCGGGCCTGGGCCGCTTAAAACAACCGATCTGCTCCTCGCTGAGGCCTTCTCGACGGAATGGTTGGAATAAAGGGCTCTTTTGAGTGGGGATCGCTCCGGTCAGGATCCGAAACCGATCTCTTCCACCATCGATCTGATCTTCAGAGCCTTCTCGAAGTGATCCAGCTTATGCGTACGGATCCACCATTCGGCCGCCTCCATCAGCAATTCGGGGTCATCATTTTTGTTCGCGAAGAAAGCATAGAAGGAGAGCCCGACACCGGGACCTTTGTCCGCAATCTTGCGATCGCAGACTGCCACGATTTTTTGTCTCAGGCTGGCTTTCATTCACTCGTCCGATACGCGATTTCCAATCCCCCTTGTGAGGGAGATTGGCCAAAGTGCAAGGGGGATAAGACCGATTGCCTATTCTTTCCAGGCCGTAACGGTCTGCGGCTTCACATCGGCCTCGCCGAGAACCAGCGTTCCATCGACCGGGCACGACCAAACCTCCGTCCCGTAGTTGAACGCAAACGTCACCCCGCCGCGCTTGCGCAGCCTGATATGATCCGGAAGCGCCACCGTTTCGAGGCCGGCTTTCGCCGCCAGGTGAGTCAGCGCCTGCTGCAACAGTTCCTGATCCGGCCAGCAGGCAAGATAATGATGCCCGTCTTTGGCCGTCAGCGCCGCATCGCCGTTGGCGAACCGCGCAAGCACATCGCCGTCCGTCTCGACATATTCCCGCCAGCGGATGGCGGCGCCTGAAACAGCGCCTGATACTGCATCGTCCAGCCCCGGACGCAGCGATGACACCTGCGTGACCCGAGCGCCCGTCAGCGCCGCGAGCGGCCCCGGCGGCAGATTTTCCGGAATGGCAAACTGGCGCGTGCGCGAGCCGGAGCGCGGGCCGTGGAGCACGATGCCCTCGGCTGCGCTGAAGGCCTGCAGGGCGGCTTCCGAGACCATCATCAGCGACGGAACGAGTACCAGCTTATAACCGTCCAGTGGTGCGCCCGGGGGCACGAAGTCGACGTTGAGGCCAAACTTGCGCACCGCTTCGTACCAGCGGAAGGCCAGATCGTGATACTGGAAATCCCTGCCCTGCGGCTGGATGACCGTGGCCCAATACGTCTCGTAGTCATAGACGATGGCGACCGGGGCTTGTTCGGTTGCCGGCAGCTCACCGGCTGCGGCGATCTCTTGGCCAACGATCTCGGCCTCGCGGCCGCCGGCGGAGAGTTCGTCCGAGCCCGGCAGGTTGAGGCCCGCATGCATCTGCTCCTGCGCGAACGGCGCCTGCCGCCAGCGGAAATAGCTGACGACTTCAGCGCCGTGCGCCAGCGCTTCCCAGCTCCACAGCCGCACCATGCCGGGCTTCGGCACCGGGTTCCACGGCGCCCAGTTCACTGGTCCGGGCTGCTGCTCCATGATCCAGAAACGGCCGCGGCCGACGCCGCGATAGAGATCGTGATGGAAGGGTGCGATATCGGGATGGGAGGTTTCCGCCCAGCGGTTCTTCTCCTCCTGGCTGAACGGGAACTTCTCGACGAAGCCGATAGGATATGAATCCCAGGAAGCAAGATCGAGGTTTTCGCCGACCTTCCAGTGGTCGAAATCGTTGACGAAGCCCATGAAATTATGGGTGATCCAGCGGCCGGGCGAATGCTTGCGGATGATCTCGCACTGCATCTTGTCATACGCGGCCACCTGCCCGGACTGGAAGCGCCAGAAATCGAGCCGCGCGGCCGGATTGGTCTCGGTGACGGCAAGGTTCGGCAGCACGACATCCTCGAAGCTGTTCACCTCCATCGACCAGAAGACATTGCCCCAGGCTTCGTTGAGCTGGTCGGTCGACTGGTAGCGGAGCCTCAGCCAACGGCGAAATGCCTTCAGGTCTTCCGGCCCCCAGGACTGCGTCGTGTCATGGCAGCCATATTCGTTGTCCGTCTGCCAGCCATCGAGCGCCGGGTGTTCGCCATAGCGCTTGGCGATGATCTCGACGATGCGGGCGCTCTCGCGCCACCAGACTTCGGAGGAGAAGGTATAGTGCCTGCGCGAGCCGAAACCGCGTACATGGCCGTTCTGATCGACCGGCGCAATCTCCGGATATTCGTCCATCAGCCACTTCGGCGGCGTCGCCGTCGGCGTGCCGAGCACGACCTTCAGCCCGGCGGCGCCCAACGTATCAATGGCCCGGTCGAGCCATGCGAAATCGATCTCGCCTCGCTTCGGCTCCAGCCGCGACCAGGCGAATTCGCCGATGCGCACGAAGGAAATGCCCATATCCCGCATGCGACGGGCGTCCTTTGCCCACCACGCCTCTGGCCAGTGCTCCGGATAATAACAAACGCCAAGCATTACTTCGTCAAATCCCCGTTGATGATGGCGACGCCCTCGGCGTCGAAGAGGTGGCAGGCCTTGGCCGGGATACCGATGCGGAAATCCGCGCCCGGATGTGCTGTGGCAAGGCCATCGGCCTTGACCGCGATGTCGGTGCCGTCGCCGAGGCTCACGTAGAACATGGTCTCGGAGCCGAGATATTCGGCCAGCCGGAGCTTTGCCGGCAGGGTGGCCCCTTCCTTCCCATCAGCATCGATATGCTCGGGCCGAATACCAAGCGTCACCGATTGGCCGTCGCTGACGCGGGCGTGTCCGGCCGGCAGCAGGATATCGACGCCGCCGGTCAAGGTGACGCGGATCTGATCACCGGCGGGTGAGGCCGTCGCCTTCATAAAGTTCATTTTCGGCGAGCCGATGAAGCCGGCGACGAAGAGGTTCTTTGGCCGGTGGTAGAGTTCCAGCGGCGAGCCGATCTGCTCGATCGATCCGGCGCTGAGGACCACAATCTTGTCGGCCATGGTCATGGCTTCCACCTGATCGTGGGTGACATAGATCATCGTCGCCTTCAGATCCTGATGCAGCGTGCTGATCTCGGTGCGCATCTGCACCCGCAGCGCCGCGTCAAGGTTCGACAGCGGCTCGTCGAACAGGAAGACTTCCGGGTTGCGCACGATGGCACGGCCGATGGCGACGCGCTGGCGCTGGCCACCGGAAAGTTGCGACGGCTTGCGGGCAAGCAGTGGCTCGAGCTGCAGCATCTTGGCGGCGCGCTGCATGCGCTTTTCGATCTCCGCCTTGTCGTGGCCGGTCATGCGCAGGCCGAAGCCGATATTGTCGGCAACCGTCATGTGCGGATAGAGCGCATAGGACTGGAACACCATCGCGACGCCGCGATCGGACGGGCCGACATGGGTCATGTCCTTACCGCCGATCTTGAGCTCGCCCGACGAGATTTCCTCAAGTCCGGCAATCATCCGCAACAGCGTAGACTTGCCGCAGCCGGAGGGACCGACGAAGACGCAGAACTCGCCGTCGGCGATGGAAAAATCGACGCCCTTGATGACGCTGACCGAGCCGAACTGCTTGGTGACATTGCGGAGCGTGACGTCAGCCATTGGCCCTGCCTTTCGATGAATGTTGAAATGTGGAAAACGCAGCGATCATCCCTTGGTCGCCCCCAGCGTCAGGCCGGCAATGAAATGCTTCTGCATCAGGAAGAACATCAGGACCGGCGGCATGGCGGCGACGATCGAGCCGGCCGAAACCAGGTGCCAGGCGGCGATCCACTGGCCGTTCAGCGAATAGAGCCCGGCCGTCACCGGCATGGCATGCTGCCCCTGTACCAGCACCGTCGCCCAGAAATAGTCGTTCCAGATGAAGGTGAAGACCAGAACCGAAAGGGCAGCAATCGCCGGACGCATCAGGGGAAGGACGATATAGCGGAAGATCCGCCATTCGCTGACACCTTCGACACGGGCGGATTCGATCAGTGCAAAAGGCAGCGACGTGATAAAATTGCGCATGAACAAAGTGCAGAAGCCGGTCTGGAACGCGATATGGAAGAGCACGAGGCCGGAGATGCTGTCATAGAGCCCCGCCCGCAGCGTCATGTCGCGCACCGGCACCATCAGGATCTGGAACGGAATGAAGTTGCCGGCGACGAACAGGAAGAAGATCAAAAGATTGGCGCGGAACTTGTAGACCGCCAGCGCGAAACCGGACAGGCAGGCAAGCCCGACTGCGCCGATGACCGTCGGGATCGTCACCTTGAAGGAATTGAGGATGTACCAGCCAATCGGCGAATCCCTGAAGACCGCCGTATAGTTCTCGATGCCGGCGAAGCGTGAGGGCATGCCGAAATAGTTTCCGGCGGCCAGATCTGCGGACGGCCGAACCGAGGTGATGGCGACGCCAATCAGTGGCAAGAGCCATAAGGTCAATGCGATCGGCAGGATGATCGTATAGGCGTGGCGCACCCAGGGGGCAGCTTTCTGGACAGGAGTGGGAAACATCAGGCGTGCCTTTCCCGCATCAGCATGCGCACGATGAACAGCGTGATGAAGACCATCATGATCATGAAGAGGACGACCGCGATCGCCGCGCCATAACCCATGCGGTAGCCATATTCCGACAAGGCCTGCTCATACATGTAGAAGGACAGCACGCGGCTCGAGCCGTAAGGGCCACCATCGGTCATGATCGAGACCAAGTCGAAGGAGCGCAGCGCACCGATGACGGTGACGACGATGGCGATGAAGGTCGCGGGACCGAGCTGCGGCAGGATGATGTGCCACAGCAGCGACCAGCCCCTGGCGCCGTCCATACGGGCCGCCTCCACCTGCTCCGGGTTGATGTTGTTGAGACCGGTCAGGTAAAGGATCATGCAATAGGCGATCTGCGGCCAGAGACCGGCGGCGATGATGCCGAGCGTCACGTAGCGCTCGTCAGCAAGGATCGCGATGTTTTGACCGGTCAGTGTCTTGATCAGAGCCGAGAGAAGGCCGAAATCCGGCGCGTAGAACCAGGTGAAGATCAGGCCGACGACGACCTGGCTGATGACGAAGGGAAAAAAGAACAGCGACTTGTAGAGCCGGATGCCGGCGACCGTCTGGTTGAGGAACAGCGCCACGGCAAGACCCGCGGGCACCGCGAGCAGGTAGAGCACCAGCCACAGGATGTTGTTTTTCAGCGAGGTGTAGAACGCTTCATCGTCGAGAAGCTCCACGTAGTTGGCGGCGCCGATCCAGGTTTTCGGGCCAAGCCCGTCCCAGTCGTAGAAGCTGATCCAGATCGACTGGAAGATCGGAATGATCACATAGATCGAAAACATGATTATCCCGGGCGCCAGAAACAGCCAGGGCGCCAGGCGCTGCTGGTTGCGTTTCCAGAAACCGGATGCCGCGGGAACGGTGCTGCTCATCGCTGCCACCCTTGCTGAAGTAGTTTGAAAACAATCGACCGTAGTCCCGGCGCTCGCCCCTCACCCTCTCCCCGCAAGCGGACAGAGGCGACGATCGAGACGCCGCTTGTTCCTTCTCCCCGTTCACGGGGAGAAGGTGGCCGCCGAACAGGAGGCCCGATGAGGGGCTGAAGCCTATGGACGTTACTTGTAGATGCGGCCGCGTGCCTTTTCGAGGCGTTCGAGGATCGCGTCGACATTGTCCGGCTTGACCATGAACTGCTGGAAGCCTTCCATGCCGGCCTTGGCCATTTCAGCCGGGGCGTCGCGGTCATAGAACTGGGCAAGCGCATAGGCGTTTGCCAGCATTTCGAAGCCGGCCTTCAGGAACGGATCTTCCGACTTAGCGGACTGGTTGTTGACCGGAAGCTGACCCAAGACCTCGTTCATCTTGGTCTGGGCCTCAGGCGTTGCCAGATAGGCGAGGAACTTGCGGGCATCTTCCTTGTTCTTCGCACCCGATGGGATGTGGAAGGACTCGGTCGGCGCGTCTTCGGCCATCGGGATGCCGGCGGTGATTTCCGGGAACTGCAGGAAGCCGATCTGCTCTTCCTTCAATCCGCCATCCTTCATCGCGGCCACGGCAAAGTTGCCCATCAGGTACATCGGCGCCTTGCCCTGGACGAACTGCGGAATGGCGTCCTGCCAGTCGATCGCCGCATGGTTTTCAAGGAAATAGCCGGGCTTCACCAGTTCAGCCCATTTCTCGAACACGGCCTTCACCTTCGGATCGGTGTAAGGAACCTTGCCGGCGGTGAGGTCCATGTGGAACTCGTAGCCGTTGACGCGCAGGTCAAGATAGTCGAACCAGCCGCCCGTCGGCCACAGCGCCTTGGTGCCGATCGCAAACGGCGTCATGCCGGCTGACTTCAGCTTTTCACAGGCGGCGACCAGTTCGGCCCAGTTCTTCGGCGGCGTGATGCCCTGCTCGGCGAAGATGTCTTTCCGGTAGTAGATGCCCCACTGATAGTAGGAATAGGGGATGCCCCATTTCTTGCCGTCGATTTCCATCGACTTGACGGCGGACTTCAGTTGGTCGTCCAGCTTGTTTTCGGTCCAGAGGTCGGTGACATCCTCAAACAGGCCGGCCTTGACGAAGGGGGCCATGCGGTTGCCGGAATACCAGGCAACGACATCGGGGGCATCTGCGGTCAGGAAGTTGCGGATAGCGGACTTGTAGCCTTCGTGGTCGAAATTGTTCCACTTGACGGTCACGTCCGGATGGGCAGCCTTGAAGCCTTCGAGCAGCGTTTCCATCGCCTTTTTCGGCGCCGGATCGGACTGGTCGGAGTTAATGACGAGTTCGCCGGCGAAGGCTGCGGACATGGTGAGCGCATAGCCGAGCGCGAGCCCGGTAGCGGCTTTAAAAGAAATCATTTTATCCTCCCAAGGATCAGCGTGTGGTGCCGTTGCCTCCTGCGGCTGTCTTGTTCCTCTTCCCGCATGAGCCGCTTGACCTTGCTGCCGAAACCCGCAATCTTCTTCCGACATTTCGGCATAGACTTCCGGTTTTCTAACATCAGCAGGATATGAAATGACACGGCGCCCGAAACTCGTGAACAGGCTCGGCGCAACACCGGTCCACCCGGAACGCGACCCGGCGCATCCGCTGGTCGTTTTCGGCGATCACCGTTTCTGCGCTGGCGACAATATCAACGTGCGGCGAATGGAAGGCCCGCACATGCATAGCCAGATCGAGCTGAATTTCGTGCTCGAAGGCGAGATGACCTATTGGTTCGACGGCCGCGAGCTCAGCGTCTCCGAGGGACGGCTATGCCTGTTCTGGGGCATGATCCCGCATCAGGTGACGGACATAAGGGAGCCGACCCGGTTCATCTGCCTCTATGTGCCAATGTCGGTCTTTCTGGCGCTGCCGAGCCTCAGCCGGTTCCGCGACGCAGTCTTTCGCGGCGCGATGATCGAGGCGCTCGATATCCGCCCCTATGACCGCGACATCTTCATGCGCTGGCGCGAGGAGCTTCTGTCGGGCGACGAGGAACTGGAACAGATCGTCCGTGAGGAACTGGGCGCCCGCGTGCGCCGCCTCGACCGCGAAGGCTGGCGCGACCTGCGCGAGCAGGGATCAGCCATCGCCTCCTTTGAGCATCACGACGCCGATCGCATGTTTCATGTCGAGCGGATGATGCGCTTCATCACCGAACATGCCTTGGAAAACATCACCGCCGAGGATGTGGGACGCGATGTCGGTCTCCATCCGAACTATGCCATGGGTATCTTCAAGCGGACTGTCGGCATGACCATCAACCAGTCGATTCTTCGCCACCGCCTCGATACTGCCCAGTCGCTGCTCATTTCCACAGATCTGCCGATCACGAGCGTCGCCTTCGAGGCGGGTTTCGGTTCGCTCTCCCGTTTCTATGAAGCCTTCCACGACCGGTTCGGCACGAAGCCCGGCACATTCCGGCGCCGCCTTGCCAAGCCTCCTCGGGCCCGCGAAGTGCACGCGACAGCCAATGGGCAAATTGGGCCACGGGACTGAAAGTCGCGCAATCAAAGAGGTAAATTTATTTTACCTCTTTTCCATCCAGCTCTTAACAACCGTTCGCGAAACATGGTATGGCCGGGCCATCCCTGAAGATGGAAGCCCGTGCCATGTCCAAGATCCTCGAAATCCGCGATCTCAAAGCCGCCGCCAAGCGCCGCGTGCCAAAGATGTTTTTCGATTATGCCGACAGCGGAGCCTGGACCGAAGGCACGTACCGCGCCAACGAGGAAGATTTTTCCAAGATCAAGCTGCGCCAGCGGGTGCTGGTCGATATGACCAACCGGTCGCTCGAAAGCACGATGATCGGCCAGAAGGTTTCCATGCCGGTCGCGCTTTCGCCGACCGGTCTGACCGGCATGCAGCATGCCGACGGCGAGATGCTGGCGGCGAAGGCGGCTGAGGATTTCGGGGTTCCCTTCACGCTCTCGACGATGAGCATCTGCTCGATCGAGGATGTCGCCTCCGCCACGACCAAACCCTTCTGGTTCCAGCTTTACGTCATGCGCGACCGCGACTTCGTCAAGAATCTGATCGACCGCGCCAAGGCGGCGAAATGCTCGGCGCTGGTGCTGACGCTCGACCTGCAGATCCTCGGCCAGCGCCACAAGGATCTGCGCAACGGCCTCTCTGCCCCACCGAAATTCACGCCCAAGCATATCTGGCAGATGGCGACCCGGCCACTCTGGTGCATGCAGATGCTGCAGACCAAGCGCCGCAGCTTCGGCAACATCGTCGGCCACGCGAAAAACGTTTCGGACCTGTCCTCCCTTTCGGTTTGGACGGCCGAACAATTCGATCCGCGGCTCTCATGGGAAAATGTGGCTGAGATCAAGGAGATGTGGGGCGGACCACTGATCCTCAAAGGGATTCTCGACGTTGAGGACGCGAAGATGGCGGCACGAACTGGCGCCGACGCGATCATCGTTTCCAATCATGGCGGCCGCCAGCTCGACGGAGCCCCCTCCTCCATCAGCATGCTGCCGAAAATCGTCGATGCGGTCGGCGACATGGTCGAGGTCCACCTTGACGGTGGTATCCGCTCCGGTCAGGATGTGTTGAAGGCGATCGCACTCGGCGCCAAGGGCACCTATATCGGCCGCCCCTTCCTCTACGGCCTTGGCGCCGGCGGCAAGGCGGGCGTGACACTAGCGCTCGATATCATCCGCAAGGAACTCGACATCACCATGGCGCTCTGCGGCAAGCGGGATATCCGGGATATCAATCGGGATGTGATTGCGGAGTGATAACGCCTATGCAGGCGTGACCGTCAGGCTGAAGCCGAGTGAAGTGTCGAAGGCTTGGGGTCTCCCTCGGCGCTCAGAGCTTTCAGACTTTGGCGCAAATAGTCCGTCAACTGCCTCGATAGGTCGAATAGCTGAACGGCGAAAGAAGCAACGGCACGTGATAGTGGCTCGTCGCATCGGCTATGCCGAAGCGCAGCGGGATGAGATCAAAAAAGGCCGGCTCCGGCAGGCTGGCGCCGGTCGCGCGCAGATAATCGCCCGCATGGAACAGCAGTTCGTAGGTGCCGACAGTAAACGCCTCTCCCTCCAGCATCGGCTCATCGAGCCGGCCATCGCTGTTGGTTTCGACCGTCCGCAGCAGGCGGCGCGTCTCTCCCTCGATCAAAAGCAGATCGATCTTCAAGCCCTGTGCCGGTTTTCCGAGCGCGGTGTCGAGGACGTGGGTTGTCAGGCGGCCGGATCTGCTCATCGGGATTTGCTCGCGCTCACACAGGGTTGGGAATGATGAAGGGCTCGTCGTAAAAGACTTCGACCAGATTGTTGCCCGGACCTTCGCGATCCACAACCAGGAAATCGCTGACCGCGCCGACGGCCATCAGGGGATGATGCCAGACGTTGGGGCCATAATTGACGCCCTGGTGCCCCGTTGCCAGAAAAACCCGCGGGAAACCCGGCTTGCCGCCGTCGTCTGGTGCGACGACGGCGAGCCACGGACCGCCGCCGATCGGTGAAAAGCTCTGCGAGCCAGAGGGGTGGCGTTCCATCATCATCAAGCTATAAGGGAAGCTGCGCGGCTGGCCGCGAAAAATATTGATGACTGCCCGGCCGCCTTCCCCAGTCACATCGACTTGCGCGAGCGCATGAAACCGCTCGGTCGAGCCGCCGTTGATTAGGCGCATGAATGCCGGGTCCGCTTCGATGACCGTGCCGAAGGGAGCGAAAGCGGCCTGCGTCAGAGGTTCAATCTTCAACAGGTGTGGCATCAGTCTGTCGATCCCGCCGCAAAAGCGCGTGGCGGCATAGTGTCAGGCATTGTCTTCTCCCGGAAGCATGGAACGTAAACGCAAGAGCGCAATCTTTTCGACCTGCGCTGAAGCCGTCTCAAATTCCTCTTGCCGGTCATTGTCAATCCGCCTTTCGAAGGCAGACAGAATATCGTCCTTGTTCAGCCCCTTCACGGCGACAATGAAGGGAAAGGCGAATTTTTCGATGTAGGCAGCGTTCAATTCGGTGAAACGAGCATGTTCGGAAGGCGTCAATCGGTCGAGCCCGGCGGACGCCTGTTCTGCCTTCGAGTCCTCGGTCAACTCTCCTGCGATCGCCAGCTTTCCTGCAAGATCGGGATGCGCCCTTAGAACCGCAAGGCGATCGACATGCGCGGCAGCACGGAACGCCGTCACGAGCACGGCATGCACGCCATCGGCTGTCAGAGTAACGTGCGGATTTTGATCGAAGGCCCGCTCCGCTACCCAGGGCGAATGCTCAAAGACACCGCCGAAGCGCGCGACGAAGTTTTCGCGTGCGCTCATCACAAACCGCCTTCCGGCTTGTGATGCTCGTACCAGTGCCGGGCGATATCGATGCGCTTGGGGGTCCAGACCTTCTCGTGGCCCAAGACATATTCGATGAAACGGGCAAGCGCCGCGGCCCGGCCGGGGCGGCCGACAAGGCGACAGTGGAGGCCGACATTCATCATCTTCGGGCTGCCCTCCTTGCCCTCTGCATAGAGCACGTCGAAGGTGTCCTTCAGATAGGTGAAAAACTGGTCACCGGAATTGAAGCCCTGCGGCGTCGCAAAGCGCATGTCATTGGCATCGAGCGTGTAGGGGATGATCAGATGCGGCTTGTCCTTGGCCAGGCCCGGCACCCAATAGGGCAGTTCGTCGGCATAGCTGTCGGAGGAATAGACGAAGCCGCCCTCCTCCAGAACGAGTTTCAGGGTGTTGTTCGACGGCTTGCCCTGATACAGGCCGAGCGGATGCGAGCCGGTCAGTTCCTTGTGCAGGCGCACGGCTTCGCGGATGTGCTTGCGCTCTTCCTCTTCCGGAAAATCCTTGTATTCGAGCCAGCGATAGCCATGGCTGGCGATCTCCCAGCCCGCTTCCTTCATCGCAGCGACCGCCTCCGGATTGCGCGCCATGGCGAGCGTCACGCCATAGACGGTCACATCGACATTGCGGCTCGTAAACATCCGCCAGAGCCGCCAGAAGCCGGCACGAGCGCCATACTCGTAAATGGATTCCATGTTGAGATTGCGCTGGCCGGGCCAAGGCTGCGCACCGACGATTTCTGACAGCAGTGATTCGGACGCCTTGTCGTTGTCGAGAATACAGCTCTCGCCGCCTTCCTCGTAATTGACCACGAACTGCACGGCGATGCGCGCATCGCCCGGCCACCGGACCTGCGGAGGATTGCGGCCGTAGCCGATAAGATCACGCGGATAAGATTGCTCTGCCATCAAATCACCCTTCGAATTTGCCGGAACGGTAGCATCCGGGGCCGGAAAATCGAAGTCCAAATGGCGGAAATCGTTGTCTATCCAAGGTGGGAACAAGCCTGCCCAACTGCAACAACCCAGTCTCTAATCAGCAATTCGCCTGAAGACGACGAGCGACGAGCGCCGCCTTGGTCCCGGAAGCGCGTGCCGGCATGTCCGATATCGCCGTTGTGCTCGCGCGCGCGCTGGCTGCAACCGGTCGGTGCGCCGACAGCTTGCCGAGCGGGTGCTGCGAATGGACACGCAGCGGTGCTCCGGCCTCAGGCTCGATAAAGAGCGCAAGGCTGGAAATCTTCAGCGGCTCGTTCAGAAAAGTCCCGAAAAATTCGCGCAGCGCCGTCTCGAAGCGGGCGTTGAGATTGGGGTGAACCGGTCCCGTCAGCATCATGTGAAAGCGAAACTCGTCCATCACATAAGGGTAGCCCCAGCGATGCAGGTTGGAAAACTGCGGCGCCGTTAGCCGGTCCGGATCCCGCCGCTCGATCTCCACGTCACTCAGCGGCGCACGAAACGTGTCGAACGCCTGGACGACCGAGGCGGCAAGGTGGTTCATCTCTTCACAGGGAACTGAGGGCGCCAAACCATAGAACTCGCCAAGCCTTGCGATTTCCATGCGGGGAATTTCGAACGGCGTCACGGTGCTGGCAAAATGCATCAGGGATTTCAAGAGCGCCGCTTCGCTGGTTTCCGCGTGAAGCCGGAACGGCGCCTTGATCGTACCGTGAAAACCGTAGCGGCGCGGCACGGCCGTATGGAACGCCAGTTCCTGCCGGCTGAAGCCAGCGATCGAGGGCGCTTCCGGCGCTTCGCCGGAATAGACGTTGCGGCCAAGCCAGCTTGCCGCTGCGACCGACAAAGGATCGTAGATCGACGGCGTATAATAGATGGCGTACCGCATCGGCACCGCTCCGTTGCAACTCAATCTGTGACCGGGGCGTAAGTGATTTGCGTGACAGAATGACGAAGGATCACGGCCGCCAGCCGGCCACGAACGGTAAACTCAGTCCGGAAAACACGGATTTCTCGCCAAAAACCCGCAAATTGTGTCGGAACCAACCAGCCTATCCTTCGTTTTGTCCGCGGTACACCAAAACGGAGAAGAATCGTGACTTACCAGGATACCAATCTTCAGGACGCCGACATCAGGGAAACCCACGATCTGATCGCCAGCGACAAGGTCGAGGGCACCCGCGTTTATGGTCAAGACGGCGAGCAAATCGGCTCGATCGAATGCGTCATCATCGAAAAGCGCAGCGGTCGAGTCTCCTACGCCGTTGTCGCTTTCGGTGGCTTCCTCGGCATGGGCGAGGACCATTATCCTATCCCGTGGGCCAAGCTCAGCTACGATGAAAACCTCGGCGGCTATCGCACGGATCTGACACGCGAGCAGGTCGAGAACGCACCGAAATACCACAGCGACGAAGAGTACCACTGGAATCGGGAAAACGGCCGCCGCGTCTATGACTATTACGGCGTCCCGCCCTACTGGATGTAGTCTCTCCCGAATGCTCACGGCCCCGCTGTTTGAACTGAAGGTAAGGCGGTTGCTGGGCCTTTGTTTTTTCAGAGTTTCAACAGGTCGAGATGCGACTTGCAGCGGAACGACGCAGGCAGAGTGTCATCGGGTTCGCCGCAGATTTCACCGATCACGCTCGCCGCCAGACGATGCGCGATGCCGAAGCTGATCTTGAAACCGCCCGTCAAGGCGCGGATCCGCCGGTGATCCGGGTGGCGTCCAACCATCGGATCGCGCCCTATGGCCTTCGGACGCACGCCAGCCCAGCGTTCTATCACCGACGCGTCGCGAATGAGCGGTACCAGCTCTGTCGCGCGGGCCAAAAGGGTATCCAACTGCTCGTCTGTTGAAAAAGGCGCCTCGAAGGTGTTTTCGCTGGTGCTGCCGACGGCGACCATGCCGTTTTCATGCGGCACGATATAAAGCCCATCCGTGAAGACGACCGGTAAGCTCGGATCAATATCGGCTTTGAGCAGCGCCGCCTGCCCTTTGACGCCCGTACCGGTCGAAACGGGCGCATTCGCCAAACTGTCCAGCAGCGGAAACGCGCCAACGCCGTTGGCAAGGATGCAGTCGCCAAAAGCCTCCGCGCGGCCATCGGCGAAGTCAGCGCGTCCCGCGACCACGTCGATATGAACGACATCCCACCCCTCTTCGATCTGCACATACCGCGAGCGGCGCAGATAGGTGGAGAGCATGGCAAGGTATGGCCGGGCGGCGACCCTTGCGGCGAGTGTGTCGAACACTACGCCGCTTTCTGCAAAGGCGCTGTCAAGCCAATCGTCGACGGGAGGCTGGTCATGGACATGCCAATGGAATTGCCTGTTCCCAGCGCGCCAGTTGACGAGCGCGTCCTGCTGATGGCGAAGGGCGATGCCGCGCAGATGCGGCTTGGCCAGAGGCATGAGGCGGCCTGAACGGCGATAGCCCGCCGAAAGGCCGGTCTCGGCCTCAAGCGTTGCAATCTCACTTTCCAGCGAAACGAGGGCGTCGAACTGAAACTGCTTCTTGGCATTCCACCGGTCCGGCATATGCGGCATCAGCGCGCCGAGTACACCGCCGCTCGCGCCCGCGCCGATCGCGGCGCGCTCGACCAGCAGCGTTTTCAGTCCGGCCCGCTCGGCCATCACGCCGGCCCAGAGCCCCATGATGCCGCCGCCGATGATCAACAGATCCGTCATCGATTGACCTTCTCAGATAGGGAGATTATCGGTTCGCCATGACCCGCGAGAACCTGGAAAATACGGCAGTGCCTGATCGGCAAACGCTTGAGTGGCACGAGGGCGATATGCCCTATTCGCAGGAATTTGGCGACCATTTTTATTGCCGCGAGGATGGCCGACAGGAATGCGGCCATGTGTTTCTCTCTGGCAATGGTCTGCCGGGGCACTGGCAGCGGCCGGGTGAATTCCGTATCGGCGAGCTCGGCTTCGGCACCGGCCTGAACTTCTGCGAAACCTGGCGGAAATGGAAAGAGACGCGCCCCCAAGGAGGGGAGCTTCATTTCGTCTCATTCGAACGCTTTCCGATGCGCCCCGGCGATATCGACAGGGCATTGTCACGTTGGCCGGAAATCGACGTCGAACGGCAAACCCTCGTTGCGCAATGGCCAGAGAAGCCGAGTGGATATGTCACTCTCGACGTCGGCAGTGATATTCGCCTCACCGTCGTCTGCGGCGTCGCCTTTGACGAGATCGCCCGCTTTTCCGGCATGTTCGACGCCTGGTATCTCGACGGCTTCGCACCCCGGCGCAATCCCGATATGTGGTCGGAAGAGCTGATGAGACTGGTCTGCGACAAGACGGTCGATGGCGGCACGTTCGCCACCTATGCCGCCGCCGGCTTCGTCCGCCGCAATCTTGAGGCGGCCGGCTTCGCCATCGAGCGACGGCCCGGCTTCGGAGCCAAGCGCGAAATGCTCTGCGGCGTGAAATCGACATCCCACGTCGCTTAAAAACCAGCCCGCGCAATCATCCTTCTCTGCCAAGGAAGTTTGCTGTCGCAAATGGTGGCGCATGCCGAGCGTTGAATCTGCACGATGATTTTCTATCCAAATCGATGGAAAAGCCATGAGCGAGAACGAACCTCCGCACTCCTCTCTGACCGACACAGATGCTCCCATGGAACGCCGCCGACGAACCGGCGGGCGTGGCGCGGACCGGTCGCGCAAGAGTACGGGCGGTTCGAAATATCTCAACCTCGTCAATACGATGACGAAATCCACTGTCCTGACGGAAGAGGCGCTGGAGGCCGTGCACGTTGCCTCGCTGACGATCCTTGAGGAAGTCGGCATGGACGTCATCCTGCCCGAGGCACGCGCCCGCATGCAGGCTGCCGGGGCCGACGTGACGCCCGGCACCGACCGGGTCCGCTTCGATCGCGGTCTGATCATGGACATGATCTCGTCCGTACCTTCCAGCTTCACGATGCATGCCCGCAACCCGATCCGCAATGTCGAGATCGGTGGCGACAATCTGGTCTTTGCACAGATCGCGTCCGCCCCCTTCGTCGCTGATCGCGAAGGCGGACGCCGGGCCGGAAACCAGGAAGACTACCGTAAGCTGGTGAAGCTTGCCCAATCCTACGACATCATCCACACGACCGGCGGCTACCCGGTCGAGCCGGTCGATATCCATGCCTCGGTACGCCATCTCGATTGCCTCTCCGACATGGTGAAGCTGACCGACAAAGTGTTTCACTGCTATTCGCTCGGCCAGCAGCGCAACCTCGACGCCCTGGAAATCGCCCGCATCGGGCGCGGCATCACCGCCGAACAGATGGACAGCGAGCCCTCTCTTTTCACCATCATCAACACCTCCTCGCCGCTGCGCCTCGATGGACCGATGCTGCAGGGCATCATCGAAATGTCGTCGCGCAGCCAGGTCGTCGTCGTCACACCCTTCACCCTGGCGGGTGCCATGGCGCCGGTGACGATCGCGGGCGCCGTGGTCCAGCAAAATGCCGAGGCGCTGGCGGGTATCGCCTTTACCCAGATGGTCCGGCGCGGCGCACCGGTCATGTATGGTGGCTTCACCTCGAATGTCGACATGAAGACCGGCGCACCCGCTTTCGGCACGCCGGAATACATGAAGGCCGTGATTGCCGGCGGCCAGCTCGCGCGCCGCTACAAGATCCCCTACCGCACGTCGAATACCAATGCGTCGAACACGCTCGATGCGCAGGCCGCCTATGAATCCGCGCTGTCGCTCTGGGCGCTGACACAGGGCGGCGGCAACTTCATCATGCATTCGGCCGGCTGGAGCGAAGGCGGGCTGACGGCATCCTTCGAGAAATTCATTCTCGACGTCGATATGCTGCAGATGGTCGCCGAGTTCCTGAAACCGCTCGACGTCAGCGAGGATGCGCTTGGTCTCGACGCCGTTCGCGATGTCGGCCCGGGCGGCCACTACTTCGGCACGGCTCATACGCTCGCGCGGTATGAAACGGCCTTCTACTCGCCGATCCTGTCGGATTGGCGCAATTTCGAGACATGGACCGAAGCCGGGCGGCCGACGACCTATGATCACGCCAACCGCGTCTTCAAGGAGAAACTCAACGAATATGAGCGCCCACCGCTCGATCCGGGTATCGAGGAGGAACTCGACGCCTTCGTTGCCCGCCGGAAAGCCGAGGGCGGCGTTCCGACGGACTTTTAGCGGAAAGTGGTCAGTGGGACATCGCCGAGCGGACCGACGAGATCAGCTTGTCGGTCGGAAGGTTGCTGTAATCCTTGCATATTTCCACCATGGTTTTTGCGCGCGTGGCGGGAGAGAGTATGGAGCGCAAGTGGCCCAGCGTCTGCGGCGCGGCACAAAGCACGAGGCGGTCGAAGGCCCCTTCCTGCGCATACATATCGAGCTTGCTCGCGACGTCTGACGTAAACTTCTGTTGTATTTCGCGCACCGGGTCGCTCGAATATTCCATCGCCGAGCGCCCGTGACCAACCGACGAATGGCTCCGTCCCGGCTTGTCGGCCATGATGTCCTGGGCACGCTGGGTATCCAGCTGAAAAATCTCCTGCTCGGGACTTTGGTGTCCGTCTTTGAAAAAATTCACTCCCTTCAACAGACGTGCCTGATTTCCATCGGCGGCAAGGATCCATGTCGTCGTCATCGTCGTTTACTCCTCGAGCATAACCACCCCAACGTTCACATGGCGCAACACCTGCGGCGAGGCGAAATGAACGCGCAACGCACCTAGCTGCGGGAACGAGGCACCTAAAAATGCCAACGTGCAGGACAAAGGAAGGTTCCCGAAAATATCACAAATTCGGGGATGGGGCAAAGGTGACAACCGCATCTACATTCTCCTCGAATCAACGCCTATGGTAGGCGGAATCACAATTTGGCCGATCGCATGCCCGAACCGCTGAAGAACCTCCTATATCCCGCGCTCGTCGCAACCATGGCGGATCATATCGCCGTCAACGCAGGTGCTTCTGCTTTCGACAAGGCGCGTTTTATCGATCTCGCCACACGCGACATGCAGCAACTGGAACTGATGCAGCGGTCGATCCAGATTCGCGATGCGCTGGTTGAAACCCTCCCGACCGAGTTTGCCAAAGCAGCGGCCATCCTGTCCGCGTGCCTGCCGCAGAGCGGAGACTCGGGCCTAACAGGCTGGGCGCTCTTGCCGGTCAGCCAATTCGTGGCACAAAGGGGGCTGGATGATTTCGATCTTTCGCTCGCGCTGCTGAAAGAACTGACGCCGCATTTCACCGCTGAATTCGGCATCCGCCCTTTCATCCATCTCGATCAGGAACGGGCGCTGGCGACAATTGGCAACTGGACGGCAGACCAGAATCACCATGTTCGCAGGCTCGCCAGCGAAGGCACGCGGCCACGCCTTCCCTGGGCCATGCGGCTGCCCGCTTTGATGCGCGATCCGCAGCCGATCCTGCCGGTCCTCATTGCGCTTCTGGATGACCCGGAGGAGTATGTGCGCCGCTCGGTTGCCAACGGCCTGAACGACATCGCCAAGGATCATCCGGATCTGGTCGCCGATTTCGTGGCACAACATGTCGATGGCGCGTCGGCGGAGCGGCGGCAATTGCTGCGCCACGCCTCACGAACGCTGTTGAAAAAAGGACACGCGGCGGCTCTGGCGAACTTCGGCTTTGAGCCGCCCTGCGACATCACAGCAGCTTTGAACATTGAGACTAACAGCGTGGATTTCGGTCATTCGCTCGCCTTCACGCTCGCCATCACCAATCGGGGTGCTGCCCCGCAACAAGTGATGATCGACTACGCGATCCACCATCGCAAAGCCAATGGCGGCCTCGCGCCCAAAGTCTTCAAGTGGAAGAACCTCACGCTCAAAGCCCTTGAAACCGTGAAAATACCTCGCCAGCATGCCATCCGCACCATCACCACGCGGCAATATTATCCCGGCGGCCACCGGCTCGAAATCCTGGTAAACGGCGCAATTCTGGCAAGCGGTGAGTTTCAACTCGTCATGCCATGAGGGCACCCCTCTTCGCACCTGCAAAAACTATCACTTGACTTTTGACGGTAAAACAACGACATCGGGGCAGCGTCACCTTCTGGCCGCCGCGTGAGCGAGCCCTGCGGGATTTCACCGATCCGTACCGAAGGATAAGCGCACCAGAGAATGTCTTGCCAAACGCGGCAAGATGCAGCGCAGACAGCTTAATCAACCCACAAGTTCCCAAATCACGCGGGGTTCTTGACGCAAGGCGAAACCGGAACCGCATGGTGCAGTTCCGGCGATGTTCGTTTTGCGCCCCCGAAAAGGTAATACATTGACCACTTTTAAAGACCTTGGCCTCTCCGAGCATGTTCTTTCGACCCTCTCCTCCCTGGGGTTCGAAACGCCGACGCCAATTCAGGCTGAAGCGATCCCGCTCGTGATGGAAGGCCATGACCTGATCGGTCTCGCCCAGACCGGCACCGGCAAGACGGCCGCTTTCGGCCTGCCGATGATCGAAAAGATGCTCGCCGACGGCAAGCGTCCCGATCCGCGCAACATTCGCGCCCTCGTTCTTGCTCCGACCCGCGAACTGGTGAACCAGATCGCCGCGAACCTGAAGGACTTCGTCAAGAAGACCCCGATCAAGATCGGCCTCGTCGTCGGCGGCGCATCGATCAACAAGCAGTCCGAGCAGCTCGCCCGCGGCGTCGACATTCTCGTCGCCACCCCCGGCCGCCTTCTCGATCTCGTCAACCGCCGCGCCGTGACCCTGACCCAAGCCCGCTACCTCGTTCTCGACGAGGCCGACCAGATGCTCGACCTCGGCTTCATCCACGACCTGCGCAAGATCTCCAAGCTGGTGCCGAAGAACCGCCAGACGCTGCTGTTCTCGGCCACCATGCCGAAGGCAATTGCCGAGCTTGCAGCCGAATATCTGAGCAACCCGAAGCGCGTCGAAGTCTCGCCTCCGGGCAAGGCTGCCGACAAGGTCGAGCAGTATGTTCACTTCGTTGCCGGCGCCAGCCAGAAGACCGAAATCCTCAAGAAGACGCTGACCGAGAACCCGGATGGCCGCGCCATGGTCTTTTCGCGCACCAAGCACGGCGCCGAGAAGCTGATGAAGCATCTGGAGCATGTCGGCTACTCTGTCGCTTCGATCCATGGCAATAAGAGCCAGGGTCAGCGCGAACGGGCTCTCAAGGCATTCCGTGACGGCGAGACACGCGTTCTCGTCGCAACCGACGTCGCCGCGCGCGGCATCGACATCCCGGGCGTCACCCACGTTTACAATTATGACCTGCCGGAAGTGCCGGACGCCTATGTGCACCGTATCGGTCGTACCGCCCGTGCCGGCCGCGACGGCATCGCGATCGCCTTCTGCGCTCCGGACGAAATCCGCCTGCTGCGCGATATCGAACGCCTGATGAAAATCGACATCGCTGTTGCGAGCGGCGAAGTTCCCGCCGATCGCGCTCGCCCGAAGGGGGCCCGCGGCGGCAATGGCGCCCGCAACGCGTCGCGTCCGGCCGGTAATGGACACAACGAGCGCCGCCCCCGCCCGCAGGGCGGCAGCGACAACGCGCACCGCGCTGAACGGTCGGCTCCGAGCCCTTTTGCAGGTGACGACCTTCTGGCAACTGGCGAAGGCCAGCAGAAGAAGCAGCACCGCAAGGGCCAGGGCCCGGCGGCCCAGGCGGCCCATGAGCAGGCACTTGCCAAACGCCCCGGCGGCAACCGCAATGGACGCCCCGGCCAGAAGCAGGGCGAATGGCGCAACCGCAACCACGGCGCCGCTGGCAACCAGAACCGCGAAGGCGGCAATGGCGCCGGTGCTCAAGGGCAGCGCCGCCGGGCCAACGGCAACGGACCGCGCCGCGACGAGGCATAAGCCTCGTCTATGCGTCCAGCGAACTGAAAGCGGCGGGCTCGACCCGCCGTTTTTTATGTGGCGACGGTACCGTCTTGCGATTGGTGAGATAGACACCGGTCACCGCGATCACCGTTCCAACGATCATCGGCAGTGTCAGCGCCTCATCGAAAAACAGCCAAGCCTGCGCGGCGGCGAGCGGCGGCACCAGATAGATCAGCGAGGCCGCCCGCGACACCTGCCCGCGCCGAATCAAATAGAGCAGCAGCGCTATTGCCCCCATCGACAGGCCGAGTACCGCCCAGCCGAGCGCGGCAAATAACTGCACGCTCCAGACGACCCGCATCTCCTCCAGGAAAAATGCCAGCGGTACCGTAACGATCAGCGCGCCAACATATTGCAGTGTCGCGATCGAGCGGATGTCGCCGTCCTGCAGATGCCGCTTCTGATAGATCGTGCCGTAGGTGACGGCCGCCATGCCCAGAACGTTGATGATCACCGGGAACAGGTGGATCGGCGTCGCGCCCGTGTCGATCGCCATTACCTTCGGCACGACCGCCAGTGCAATACCGAGAAAGCCGAGAATCAGACCAAGCCTCTGCTGGCCCGACAGGTTTTCACCGATCAGGGCGGGGGCCACGGCCGCCGTCATCAACGGCTGCAGTCCGGCAATAATACCGGAGATTGCCGCCGGAACGCCTTGCCCGATCGCCCACCATACGGCGCCGAGATAAAGCCCGTGCAGGAAGATTCCGGAAACGACCGCATGCCCGGCCGCCGTCCATGTTTTCGGCCAGGCGGCTCCAGTCGCGAGACAGAAGCCGATGAAAAGTAGCGTGGCGAGCAGGTAGCGCAGCACCAGGAAGGTCAGCGGATCGGCGTAGATGCCGGCATATTTCGCCATCACCCAACCCGTCGACCAGAGCAAAACGAAAATGGCCGGAGCCAGGCGTTCGAGAGTCATGCATGCTCCTGATGCGATTTCGTGATCCGCGCCTTGCGTAGAGCGGTGCGGGATGATGGTCAAAGCAAAATTCCTGATCTTTAACTTCAACGATCTACGCAAAAAGCCATTTTTTTCATGCGCAAAAAATAGGCAGACTTATCCTCTGCGACGGGGAGTTTTATCGGCGTTCGAAATCACACTGATGATTGCGAATCAAGACTGCTTAAACATGCATCGCCTCAACCGCCAAAACGCGGCCTCCAGACCAAAAAAGCGGCAATCCGGCGTTGAAATTTCTTTTGCCTTCCAAGGAGCATGCTTCTTGCATTGCCCTTGTTGTTGTACTCAAATGGCAAAAAAAGGGGACCACACCGTTGGCATTTGACGAAATGATGAATGCGGACAATAGCCCGCGCCAGCCTTACTCGACTTACAATGATTGGTACGCCAGCCAGGACAGGGCCCGCCTGATTGCAAAATCAAAAGAGGCCGAAAACATCTTCCGCAAGACGGGGATTACCTTCGCGGTCTACGGACACGCCGACAGCTCCGAAAAACTCATCCCCTTCGACCTGATCCCGCGCATCATTTCCGGCCGCGAATGGCGCAAGCTGGCGCAAGGCATCGAGCAGCGGGTCATCGCTCTCAACGCTTTCCTCGACGACATCTACCACAAGCAGGAAATCATCAAGGCGGGCCGCATCCCGCGCGAGCTGATCGAGCGCAACGAAGCCTTCCTGCCGCAGATGATCGGTTTCCGGCCGCCGGGTGGCGTCTATACACACATCGTCGGCACGGACATCGTGCGCACCGGTGAAGATCAGTTCTATGTTCTGGAAGATAATGCCCGCACCCCGTCCGGTGTCAGCTACATGCTGGAAAACCGTGAGACGATGATGCAGATGTTCCCGGAACTCTTCCATCAGAACCGCGTCCGCCCGGTCGAGAACTACCCCTATCTGCTGCGCCACAGCCTCGCGTCGCTGGCGCCTCCCGGCTGCGATGGAAAACCGCGCGTCGCGGTGCTCACGCCCGGTATCTACAACTCGGCCTATTACGAACACGCCTTCCTCGCCGACATGATGGGTGTCGAGCTTGTCGAAGGCTCGGACCTGCGCGTCATCGACGGCAGGGTGAAGATGCGGACGACGCGCGGCTACGAGGCGATCGACGTGCTTTACCGCCGCGTTGACGACGATTATCTCGATCCCCTCACCTTCAAGCCCGAATCGGCGCTCGGCATTCCAGGGATCATGGATGTGTATCGCGCCGGCAACATCACCATCGCCAACGCACCGGGTACCGGCATCTGCGACGACAAGGCGATCTATTCCTATATGCCGGAGATCGTCGAGTTCTATACCGGCCGCAAGGCTCTGCTGGAGAACGTGCCGACCTGGCGTTGTTCGGAACCCGACAGCCTGAAATATGTGCTCGAAAATCTTGCCGATCTTGTCGTCAAGGAAGTGCACGGTTCCGGCGGCTATGGCATGCTCGTCGGCCCGACGGCTTCCAAGAAAGAGCGCACCGTTTTCGCCGAAAAGCTTAAAACCCGGCCAGCAAACTACATTGCGCAGCCGACCCTTTCTCTCTCGACAGTGCCAATCCTCGTCAACAAGGGCATTGCTCCGCGCCATGTGGATCTGCGCCCCTATGTCCTGGTCTCCGACAAGGTGCAGATCATTCCGGGCGGACTGACCCGCGTGGCTTTGAAGGCTGGCTCGCTGGTGGTGAATTCCAGCCAGGGCGGCGGCACCAAGGATACCTGGGTTCTGGAGGACTGACACGCATGCTTGGAAGAACCGCAAACGGCCTTTACTGGATGTTCCGCTATATCGAGCGGGCCGAAAACAGCGCCCGCCTGATCGATGCCGGCCTGCGCATGTCGCTCACGCGCTCGCAGGCGACGGAAGACGACTGGGACGGTGTGCTGCAAAGCTCGGGTGTCCGCGACATCTATGACGACCTCTACGAAAATCTGACCAGCACCGACGCGATCGACTTTCTGCTGCGCGACAAGGCGAACCCTTCGAGCGTGATGTCGTGCATCGACTCAGGCCGCAACAACGCCCGTATGGTCAGAACGGCGCTGACACGAGAAACCTGGGAAGCCACCAACGAATGCTGGCTCGACCTGAAGACAATGCTGGCCCGCCGGGTGAAAGCCGCGGACCTGCCTGAGGCAATCGACGCGATCAAGCGCAAGACTGGCCTGATCCGCGGCGCATTCCACGGCACCATGCTTCGCAACGAAATTTTCAATTTCTCGCGCATCGGCACCTTCATCGAACGCGCGGACAACACGGCGCGCATTCTGGATGTGAAATACTACGTGCTGCTTCCGGCCGTCTCGCAGGTGGGTTCCTCGATCGACAACGTGCAATGGGAATCGATCCTGCGATCGGTCTCGGCACATCGCTCCTACGGCTGGGTCTACGAGGCTGAATACAAGCCCTCCCACATTGCCGACTTCCTGATCCTCAACGGACGCATGCCGCGCTCTCTGGCCTATTGTTATGAAAAGATCGCCAGCAACCTCGGCTATCTCGCCCGTGAATACGGCGAAAGCCATGCAGCGCACGCAACCGCCGAGGAAACCCTGGCGTCGCTGCGCAGTCATTCTATCAAGGATGTGATGGACCAGGGTTTGCACGAATACATCGAGAACTTCATCAGCCACAACAACCGTCTGGGACAGGAAATCTCCGACGGCTACCGGTTCTACTAGGGTATCGGTCGGGGGAAGACACATGCGTCTGAAGATCAGCCACACCACCGAATATACCTATGACGAGCCGGTGCAATATTCGCTGCAGCGTCTGCGGCTGACGCCGCTGACCCAGCCCGGCCAGACCGTCATTAGCTGGGAGACCTCCGTCGAGGGCGCCCATATGGAGGTCGGCTACGACGACCATTTTGGAAACCGGGTCAATCTGGTCAGCGTCAATGGCGACCAGACGTCCATTCGCATCACCGCCAGCGGCGAAGTCGAGACTGAGGACAAAGCCGGCGTATACGGTGTCCACCAGGCCTATGCGCCGCTCTGGCTTTACCTGCGCGAGACACCGCTGACGAAGATGACGAAGCCGATCCGCAATCTTGCCAAGGCAATGAGCGGCGATACGGATCTTGCCAAGATGCATGCGCTGATGGGCAAGATCAATGAGATTGTCGAATACAGCCCGGGCGAAACCGGAACGGAAACGACGGCAGAGGAAGCCTTGCAAAAGAAGAGCGGCGTCTGCCAGGATCATGCGCATATCATGATTGCAGCCGCTCGCACGCTCGGCCTGCCCGCCCGCTACGTCTCCGGCTATCTGATGATGGAAGACCAGCCCGAACAGGCGGCAAGCCATGCCTGGGCGGAAGTGCATCTGAACGGTCTCGGATGGGTCGGCTTCGACGCCGCCAACAACCTCTGCCCCGACGATCGCTATGTCCGCATCGCCTGCGGCCTCGACTACCGCGATGCAGCGCCGATCTCCGGGCTCGTTCATGGTTCAGCAACGGAAGCCCTGAAGGTGGCGGTGACTGTGGAGCAGCAGGAACAGAGCCAGACGCAGAGCCAGTAAATTATCGTGCCTATGACGAGGCGGCCAAAGCAACGACGTGACCTCTCGCACCATAGTCGAGAATTGCTTGGTCGGCGGTCATCACCGGCACCTGATGGAAGCGTGCTGTGGCAACGATTATCCTGTCGGCGGGATCGGCATGAAAGCCTCCGGGCAGCCGAACACTGCCGACTGCAATCGGAGCTTCCAAGGGTGCAAGCGCAACGCCGGGCAGCGCCAAGGCTCGGCTGATCCATCGTCCGACGTCGTCGCCAAGCGCAATGCGACCTTTTTCGGCCAGCATGGCGATTTCCCAGGGCGTTATCGCTGAAATCAGAATACGGCTTCGCCGCGTCATGTCATCGATAACTTGCCTGGCCCGCTCGCCAAGACGAGGATCGTCCTGGACAGCCCAGATTAACACGTGCGTGTCGATGACGATCAATTGGCTGCGTCCCATTCACTGGGTGCGATCACCGGCGAAAAGGGATCCTCATAGGTCAGCACGCTGCCCTTCATCGCTCCGATGATACTGGCATGCCCGGCAGCATCCGGCAGCGGTGAAAGCACGGCGACAGGTTTCCCGCGCTTTGTGATGACGATCGATTCACCGTCATCCGCCATTTGATCGATGAGATTCAGGCATTTTGCCTTGAACTCGGCAGCGCCGATCGCCTTTCCGTTCATGACCACATCTCCTGTACATATATACAGAAATATAGTCATTTTTGGCCGATGGCGCAACCGAGCCATGGAATAGAAAAGGCGGAACTCAGTTCCGCCCTCTGATTTCGAATGCAGTACAGATCAGTGGCTGTCCCTGCCGACCGCGTTTCCACGACATCCCTTGAGGAAGTCGAGGTCGGCGCCGGTATCGGCCCCCTCGACATGCTGCTGGTGCAGCCAGGCATAGCCGGAAGCCGGCAGATCATGGTTCGGCTGCCATTCGGCGAGCCGCCGCGCCAACTCCTCCTCGGAAATGTCGAGATGCAGGCGACGGTTCGGCACGTCCATCTCGATCATGTCGCCGTTCTTCACCACGGCGAGCGGTCCGCCGACCGCCGCTTCCGGCGAGGTGTGCAGCACGACGGTGCCATAGGCCGTGCCGGACATGCGGGCGTCGGAGATGCGCACCATGTCGGTAATGCCCTTCTTGAGCACCTTCGGCGGCAGACCCATGTTGCCCACCTCGGCCATGCCGGGATAGCCCTTCGGCCCACAGTTCTTCATGACCATGACGCAGGTCTCGTCGATGTCGAGGTTGTCGTCGTTGATCTTGGCCTTGTAGTCGTCGATGTCCTCGAACACCACCGCCCTGCCCCGGTGCACCATCAGATGCGGCGAGGCAGCCGACGGCTTCAGCACCGCGCCCTTCGGCGCGAGATTGCCGCGCAGCACGACGATACCGCCCGAAGACGTCAGCGCCTTTTCGGCAGGCAGGATGACGTCCTCGTTCCAGTTGACGACGTCCTTGACCTCGTCCCACATGGTTTCGCCGGACACCGTCAGCGCATCCTTGTGCAGAAGGCCCGCTTCACCGAGGCGCTTCAACACCACCGGCAAGCCGCCTGCATAGAAGAACTCCTCCATCAGGTACTTGCCCGACGGCATCAGGTTGACGATGGTCGGCACGTCGCGGCCGCAGCGGTCCCAGTCATCAAGCGAAAGATCGACGCCGACGCGGCCGGCGACGGCGAGCAGGTGGATGACGGCGTTGGTCGATCCGCCGATGGCCGCATTGGTCCGTATGGCGTTCTCGAATGCCTCTTTCGTCATGATCTCGGAGGGCTTCAGGTCGTCCTTGACCATCTGGACGATCCGCCGGCCGGTGAGCTGCGCCATGACCTTGCGGCGGGAATCGACCGCCGGGATCGCGGCGTTGCCGGACAGCGCCATGCCGAGCGCCTCAGCCATGGATGCCATCGTGGAGGCCGTGCCCATGGTATTGCAGGTACCCGACGAACGGCTCATCGAGGCTTCTGCCTCGAGGAACTCGGCCTGCGTCATTTCGCCGGCCTTCACCATCTCGGAAAACTTCCACAGATGCGTACCCGAGCCGACGCGTTCACCGCGGAAATAGCCGTTCAGCATCGGGCCGCCCGTGACGACGATCGAGGGCAGATCGACTGAAGCCGCACCCATCAGAAGCGACGGGGTGGTCTTGTCGCAACCGACCATGAGCACGCAGCCGTCCATGGGTTGGCCGCGGATGGCTTCCTCCACCGCGAGCGCGGCAAGGTTGCGGTACATCATCGCGGTCGGGCGGAAGGTGTTTTCGGATGCCGAGAACACCGGTACCTCCAGCGGGAAGCCGCCAGCCTCCCACACGCCTGCCTTCACCTTTTCGGCGAGCTCGCGCAGATGACCGTTGCACGGCGTCATATCCGACCACGTGTTGAGGATGCCGATAACCGGACGTCCGTCGAACAGGTCGTGCGGATACCCCTGGTTCTTCAGCCAGCCGCGGTGATAGATCACGTCGCGGCTCGTACCGCCGTACCATTCTTGCGAGCGCAGCTTGCGCGGCCACTCAGCTTTCTTCTTCATTGTCTTCGTGTCCTTTGAAGTGCAGGACCGGCAAATGCCGATCCGGCGAAAAATGCTTACGCCAGCGTGTAGGCGGTCTTTACGACGGTGAAGAACTCGGCCGCATACTTGCCCTGTTCGCGCGAGCCGAAGCTCGACGCCTTGCGACCGCCGAACGGCACATGGAAGTCGACGCCGGCGGTCGGCAGATTGACCATCACCATGCCGGCTTCCGAATTGCGCTTGAAATGCGTCGCATGCTTGAGGCTCGTCGTCGCGATACCGGCCGACAGGCCGAACGGCGTGTCGTTGGCGACAGCGAGCGCTTCCTCGTAATCCTTGACCCGGATCACGGACGCGACCGGGCCGAAAATTTCTTCGCGCGAAATCCGCATCTGGTTGGTCGCTTCGGTGAACAGCGTCGGCTGCAGATAGAAACCGGGGTTGTCGCGGGAGATCGTCTCGCCGCCAAAAGCAAGCTTGGCGCCCTCTTTCTTGCCGATGTCGATATAGTCGGTATCGGTGGCGAGCTGCCGCTCATCAACGACCGGGCCGATATGGGTCCCCGCCTTCAATGCATCGTCGACGACCAACGTCTTCAGCTTGTCGGTCAGGGCCGCGACGAACTTATCGTGGATGCCTTCGGTGACGATCAGCCGCGACGAGGCCGTGCAGCGCTGGCCAGTGGAGAAGAAGCCGGAATTGGCGGCCGCCTCAACGGCGACGGTGAGGTCCGCGTCATCCAGAACCACCATCGGGTTCTTCCCGCCCATTTCCAGCTGGAACTTGCGGTTATGCTCGATCGAGGAGGCGGCGACGCGCTTGCCCGTGCCGGTCGAGCCGGTGAAGGTGATGCCGGCCAGATCCGGGCTGTCGAGCATTGCCTGGCCGACGATCGAGCCCTTGCCCATGACGAGGTTCAACACGCCCTTCGGCAGGCCGGCGCGATTGAGGATGTCGGCGATCGCCCAGGAGCAGCCGGGCACCAGTTCGGCCGGCTTGAACACGACGGTATTGCCGTAGCAGAGCGCCGGCGCGATCTTCCAGGCGGGAATGGCGATCGGGAAATTCCACGGCGTGATGATGCCGATGACGCCGATCGGCTCGCGGGTAATCTCGACGCCGATGTTTGGACGCACCGACGGCAGAACTTCGCCGGCAAGTCGCAGGGCTTCGCCTGCAAAGAAGTCGAAGATCTGCGCCGCGCGGATGGTCTCGCCGATCGCTTCCGGCAAGGTCTTGCCCTCCTCACGAGCAAGAAGCCGACCCAACTCGTCCTTGCGGGCCATGATCTCGTCAGAGGTCTTCCTCAGGATAGCGTGGCGCTCGAGGATGCCGGAGCGCGACCAGGCCGGGAACGCGGCCTTGGCGGCGGCAATGGCGGTCTTGGTGTCGTCGGCACTGGCGCTGGCGTAAAGACCGACCACTTCGTTGGTGTTGGACGGATTGATGTTCTCGACGCCGTTCGTGCCGACCCATTCGCCGGCAATCAGGTTATGATGGAGTGTCATGGGCTTAAAGCCTCCTTGGTTTGCGCGAGCGCCCAATAATCGGCACCCGCAGTCAAATGCGTGACGGGATTAGAGCTGGCCGATCGTGACTTCATCCTCGCCGGCGATCGCCAGCGTATTGCGCAGCGGCAGACCGAATTCCGACGCCTCGATCTCGAAAATATCGCCAGCTTCCGTCTTGATGCCATCACCGAAGGACAGCGTCGCCGTGCCGAACATGTGGACATGCACATCGCCCGGCGCGCGGAAGATACCGTATTTGAAGTGGTGATATTCGAGGTTGGCGAAGCTGTGGGACATGTTGGCCTCCCCCGACAGGAACGGCTTTTCCCACAGGACCGCGCCGTTGCGGATGATGCGCGAGGTGCCGCGAATATCGCTTGGCGCTTCGCCGACACGGATTTCCGGACCGAAGCTCGCGGGACGCAGCTTGGAGTGCGCGAGATAGAGATAGTTGACGCGTTCCGTCACGTGATCGGAAAACTCGTTGGCGACGGCAAAGCCGATACGAAACGGCGCACCTTTGTCGGAGATGACGTAGATGCCGGCCATTTCCGGTTCCTCGCCGCCATCCTGTGCGAAGGCGGGGGAGACGAGATCGTCGCCCGGTGCTACCGTCTGCGAGCCGTTGCCCTTGTAGAACCACTCGGGCTGCACGCCCTTTTCGCCAGGTTTCGGCTTGCCGCCTTCGAGGCCCATCTTGAACATCTTCATCGTGTCCGTCGCGCCCTCTTCCACCTTGGAGACGGCTGCATGCATGGCGTCGCGGGTCGCAGCCGAGCCGAGATGGGTAAGGCCCGTGCCGGTCAGGTGCAGATGCGCGGCATCCGGATGGGTGATCGGCGGCAGGAACAGCCCCTTGGCGTAGACGTCCTGAAGATCGACTTCGTCGCCGAGGCCGTGCGCCTCGACGACAGCTTTCAGACTCTTGCCGGCATTGGCAGCTTCCATTGCCAGCGCATAGACGCTGGTCGCCCCCTTCACCGCCCGGGCGCCCTCGCCCAATTCGCGAACGGCCACCGTGATCGAGCCATCATTGTTCTTTACCTGGGAAATCAGCACAGCCTTGTCCTTTTCTAGATCCGGGCTGTTTTTCGGCGTCAAGCGGCTGGCTTTCGGCAACAACAACCCATTGGGAGACGCATGAGCGCTCCCATTCATGGCGGCAAAGCCGCCGTTTTCGTCATGATGCGCGGGCCGGAGCGCTATCGCCTAGTGTAAGCGCGAGAGACGCCCCGGCACCAAGATTTGCTTCGACCGGCCAAGCCGGCGCCGCGGGACGGAGCGAAACCGGTCAGCCCTTGTTCTTGTTGTAGACGTCGAAGAACACGGCAGCCAGAAGCACGAGGCCCTTGACGAGCTGCTGGTAGTCGATGCCGAGACCCATGATCGACATGCCGTTGTTCATGACGCCCATGATGAAGGCGCCGATGACGGCACCCGTGATCTTGCCGACGCCACCCGATGCCGATGCGCCACCGATGAAGCAGGCCGCGATCACGTCAAGCTCGAAGCCGACGCCGGCCTTCGGCGTAGCTGAGTTCAGACGCGCCGCGATGATCATCCCGGCAAGAGCCGCAAGCACACCCATGTTGACGAAGGTGTAGAACGTCAGCCGCTCGGTGTTGATACCGGAGAGCTTCGCCGCCTTCTCGTTACCGCCCATCGCGTAGATGCGCCGACCAATCGTCGAACGGGTCGTGACGAAGGTGTAAAGGGCAATCAGAAGCGCCATCACCACGAGGACGTTCGGGAAGCCCTTGTATGTCGAAAGCTGGAACCCCAGGAAAATGGCCACGGCGCTGATGATCCCCATTTGGAGAACAAAGAAAGCGAAGGGCTCGTTTTCTGTTCCATGCAGATCGTTGGTCCGGCGGTCCTTGATCCCGTAGTAGATCGCCAATGCGACCAGCACCAGCACAGCCACCAGTGCGAAGAAATTGGCGATGACACCCGGGAGAGGATTGAGGAAATAGAGGAAGTCCGGAATGAAGCCGGTCGACAACAGCTGGAAATCCTTCGGGAAAGGCCCGATCGGCCTGTTCTGCAGCGCCAGATAGGTGAGACCGCGGAAGACGAGCATGCCGGCAAGAGTGACGATGAAGGCCGGAATTTTCCGATAGGCGACCCAATAGCCCTGGGCTGCCCCGACCAGTCCGCCGAGAGCCAGACACAACGGCACGACGATGGAGAAATGCAATCCCCACTTGACGAGCATGATCGCCGAAAGGCCGCCCGTAAACGCGACGATCGAGCCGACGGAAAGGTCGATATGGCCGGCAACGATGATCAGCAGCATTCCGAGCGCCATGATGACGATGAACGAATTCTGCAGCACGAGGTTGGTGAGGTTGACGGGCTTGAACAGCACGCCATTCGTCAAGAACTGGAAGAACAGCATGATGACCACGAGTGCGACAAGCAGGCCGTATTCGCGGATATTGTTCCTGAGATAGTCCCCGATGGAGGGCGTGGTTTTCGGAGCGCTGGTTTCGGCGACCATTAGTGTTTCTCCCCGGAGCGCATGATGGCGCGCATGATGGATTCCTGGCTTGCTTCTTTTTTCGAAAGCTCGGCGACGATGCGACCTTCGTTCATGACGTAGATGCGGTCGCAGGTTCCGAGAAGCTCGGGCATTTCCGATGAGATCATCAGGATGCCTTTGCCTTCTGCGGCAAGCTGATTGATGATGGTGTAGATTTCGTACTTCGCCCCGACATCGATGCCGCGTGTCGGCTCGTCGAGGATCAGCACTTCAGGCGTGGTAAACAGCCATTTGGACAGAACGACCTTCTGCTGGTTGCCGCCCGACAGGTTCACGGCCTCCTGATAGATCGAATGGGAACGGATACGCAACTTCGACCGGTAATCGGTCGCGACCTTCCGTTCCTTGTGGTCATCGATCACGCCGCCGTTTGCCACCGCGTTGAGATTGGCAAGCGTCGTGTTGTGCATGATGTTGTTGTTCAACACCAGCCCGAGCTGCTTTCGATCTTCCGTCACATAGGCAAGACCTGCGTTGATCGCACGCGGAATGGTGCTCACGTCGACCTGTTTGCCATGCATGAAGACTTCACCGGTGATCTTGTGCCCCCAGGATTTGCCGAAGATGCTCATCACTGTTTCGGTCCGGCCAGCACCCATCAGACCCGCAATGCCGACGACTTCGCCGGCTCGGACGTTGAAATTGACATTGTGCAGGAACTGCCGGTCACGGTGTTGCTGGTGGAAGACGTTCCAGTTCTTCACCTCAAGCAGCATCTCGCCGATCTTCGGCTCGCGCGGCGGATAGCGGTCTTCCATATCGCGGCCGACCATGCCCTTGATGATCCGGTCCTCGCTGATGTCCTCGTTGTGACAGTCGAGCGTTTCGACGGTCCCGCCGTCGCGCAGGATGGTGATCTTGTCGGCGACCTTCTTGATCTCGTTGAGCTTGTGCGAAATGATGATCGAGGTCATGCCCTGCTTGCGGAATTCCATCAGCAGCTTTAGCAGCGCGTCGGAATCGGTCTCGTTGAGCGAGGCCGTCGGCTCGTCGAGGATCAGCAGCCTGACCTTCTTGGAAAGGGCTTTGGCGATTTCCACCAATTGCTGCTTGCCAACGCCGATATCCGTGATGCGCGTCGTCGGCGGCTCCTTGAGGCCGACTTTGGACAGAAGTTCCTGCGTTCGCGAGAAGGTCTGCGGCCAATTGATGACGCCGTTGGTGGCGATCTCGTTGCCCAGAAAAATGTTTTCGGCGATTGAGAGCAGCGGAACGAGCGCCAGCTCCTGATGGATGATGATGATGCCGAGATGTTCGCTGTCGGAAATCGTCGAGAAATTGCGAACTTCGCGGTCGTAATGGATTTCGCCATCATAGGTACCGGCGGGATAGACACCGCTCAACACCTTCATCAGGGTTGATTTTCCGGCTCCGTTTTCGCCGACAAGCGCGTGAATCTCACCCTCGCGAACCTTGAGATTGACATTGTCCAAGGCCTTTACGCCCGGAAACGTCTTGGTGATGCCCCGCATTTCGAGAATGATGTTGTCCATGTTCAGGTATTCCTGCGGCAGTCCGTGAATGATGAGGCCAAACAAACCAACAATACAAAGTCCCTCATCAAGATAAAAGGGCCCGCAAGCAATCGCGGGCCCCAAATGGAAGAGGCGGGATCAGTTGTTGATCTGGTCTTCCGTGTAGTAACCGGCGCCGACCAGAACTTCCTTGACGTTGGTCTTGTCGACGGAAACCGGCTTCAGAAGGTAGGACGGAACAACCTTGACGCCGTTGTCGTAGGTCTTGGTGTCGTTGATTTCCGGCTCCTTGCCACCCATGATGGCGTCCGTCATGCTCACGGCAACCTTGGCAAGCTCGCGGGTGTCCTTGAAGACCGAGGAATGCTGTTCGTCAGCAAGGATCGACTTGACCGACGGCAGCTCGGCGTCCTGACCGGTGACAACAGGCATCGGCATGTCGCCCGAGCCGTAGCCAACGCCCTTCAGAGCGGAGATGATGCCGATGGACAGACCATCGTAAGGCGACAGAACGCCATCAACCTTGGCATCGGTGTAGGTCGAGGAGAGGAGGTTTTCCATGCGGGCCTGTGCAACGGCACCGTCCCAACGCAGCGTACCAACCTGGTCCATGCCCATCTGGCCGGACTTCACTTCAATCTTCTTGGCATCGATCAGCGGCTGCAGAACCGACATTGCGCCATCATAGAAGAAGAAGGCGTTGTTGTCGTCCGGCGAGCCGCCGAAGAGTTCGACGTTCTTCGGCGCGGTGGCGCCATCAAGCTTCAGGCCGTTGACCAGCGAGGTTGCCTGGAGCACGCCGACCTGGAAGTTGTCGAAGGTTGCGTAGTAGTCGACATTGCCCGAATCGCGGATCAGGCGGTCGTAAGCGATAACCTTGACGCCGGCGTCATGGGCCTTCTGCAGGATATCGGACAGCGTGGTGCCGTCGATGGCGGCGATGACGAGAACCTTGGCACCCTTGGTGACCATGTTTTCGATCTGAGCCAGCTGGTTCGGGATGTCGTCGTCAGCAAACTGCAGGTCCGGGGTGTAGCCGGATTCCTTGAACAGCTTTTCCATGGTCTCGCCGTCGGAAATCCAGCGGGTCGAGGTCTTGGTCGGCATGGAAATGCCGACGGTGCCCTTGTCCTGGGCGACCGCCGGAACGACGAACGACGCCACGCTGAGCGCTGCGGCGGCGAGAAGCGAAGTAATCAATTTCATGTATCTCTCCCTGAGTGTTGATCCAGGCAAGCTGTCCGGCCGGCCTCGATATGTGCAGCGCTTCGCGTAGCCGAGAGACGAAAATCCTCGGCGGAGGTTTAAGGGGTGAAAGAAAGCCCTCCCAGGCCCTACACGCTCCCAAGCACGCGGCGCACATGGCGGCAAACTGGAATCAAAGATCATAACTGTCAAATACAATATGGGTGTATATTTATAACAATTTTGATATAGTAAGACAGAACAGTGTGATTTTTCGCGAGAGCGAAGGCATTTTTCTCGGAAGGCGGGTAAAATATGGACGATCCGGTACTACACTCATCCGTTCCAGTGGATTATTCAGACCGTGGAATTTTTCGCTCCGGCTTGAAACTGAGTCACCTGCAGCTGATTCTCGCCATCGAAGACCACGGTCAGATCAGCGCTGCGGCAGACGCGCTGAGCGTATCCCAGCCCGCGGCCTCGCGCATGCTCGGAGAAATCGAGGCTATTCTCAAGGCACCGCTTTGCGCCCGCATCGCCCGCGGCGTCGAATTGACGCAATATGGAAGAGCATTGGCCCGGCGGGCCCGGACGATCTTTCTGGAACTGCGGGAGACGGCGCGCGAGATCACCGAACTGAAGACCGGAAGCGGCGGCTCCGTATCGCTCGGCTCCGTCACCGGCCCCGCCCTCAATCTTGCGGTTCCAGCTGTCCGCCAGGTATCGACCGCCTACCCCGGCATCGAGATCAACATCCAGATCGAAAACAGCAATGTGCTCGTGCGCGAACTCCTCTCCGCTCGGCACGACTTCGTCATCGGCCGTATACCCGACGACATGGACCCGCGACAGTTCAACCTGATTGAGATCGGCGAGGAGGATGTCTGCCTGATCGTGCGCGACGGCCATCCGTTGCTCGACAAAGCCCTTGTCAGTTCCGCCGATCTCCCTGGCTATGACTGGGTCTTCCAGCCACAGGGAACACTGCTGCGCCGAGCCGTCGAGGACAGCTTCCTGTCGGCAGGAACGCCCCTGCCCGCAACCATCATCAACACCTCGTCGATCATCCTGACAGTCTCGATCGTCCGGCACACCAATGCGATAGCCCCGGTCGCTCGCGACGTCGCCGATCTGATTGCCAGCAATGGAAGCCAGGCGGGCGAGATCCGCATTCTGCCCACCGATTTCAACATCAAGATCCGCCCCTATAGCCTGATCACCGCGCGCGGTCGCGCCCTGCCGCCGAGCGCCAAGCTTCTTTACGATCTGATCCTCAAGCAGAGCACGGCGTGATCAGGCCCGCAAAACCTTCCCGTGCTTTGATATCCGCGGAAAAGGGAGAGCGTATGTTCGGGATGTCGGTGTTCCAGTCGGTGCTGGAGCGGTTGAAAGCTGAGGAAGACGAGGACGGCGCAACCCACCAAGAGCTGGCGCCGTCTGCGAACATCCGTGGCCTCAACGCCGGCTTTGTCGGCAACCTCGCGTCATCTGGCATGGCCGACGGGGACGCAGTGCGGCGCGCCTATTTCGATACGTCGAGTGAGGATATGCTCGCTCCGCCAAAACCGGCGCCCAAGCCTGTCATGCCGGATCATCTTTGCCGCATTCGCCCTGAGCAGATTGCCGCTGACCTGGGGTTGACAGACACGGAAACCCCAACGGGTCTGGCAGACAAACGTCGGCGCTTCGCCGCTGAAAACCACCCCGACCGCCATCATCCGGACTTCCGGGGCAATGCGACCATCCGCATGAAGATCGCCAACCTGCTGATTGACGAGGCACAGCGGCGCCTGCGCCTGACGCAGAGGAACTAACGGATCAGACGGAGTCGTCCGTCTTTGTCTCTTCGACAACCTCGGCCTTTGGCTTGAAGAAGATGATCAGAACACAGCCGGCATAAGCCGAGACGGCCAGGAAAATCATCCCCCAGGTATTTTCTCCCTGCCAGAATTCAAACGCCGTCCATGCCGCACAGAAGGCGACGATCAGAAGCCGAACCCAGAGCGGCCGGTAGAACGCATGGTCCGGGTCGATGAACTTGATCATGGGAAAGCGTCCTTGAGAGTTTGGCAAGCCTTGAGGCCCACAACAATGATAACAGCTTTATGTCCAAAAAGGCGGCTGCCGCAAGGGAGCATCGGTTTACCCGCTTGACGGCAACGCGACAAATAGAATAATTATTCCGAAAATAACAGACATTACTTTTTCATTCCGATTTCAAGTGTGCCGGAGGAGTATGCGGCATGCCCGGGCTCGGAAGAAAGCGGCGGGAGAGGGACCACCACGCCGGCTCCGATAGAGCGGTTGCCGGGCGCCTGAAAATCACATCGAACGCCAGAGCAAAGCCGACTTCCACCACGCCTGTCCGGAGTGAGCGTCATCACTTCGCCCCTTCGCGGCGATCCGCCGCCCGTCAAAAAGAGATGTAACATGACTGTCAGATTTGGTCTTCTCGGCGCCGGCCGCATTGGCAAGGTTCACGCCAAGGCCGTCAGCGGCAACCCCGATGCGGTTCTTGTCGCGGTGGCAGACGCCTTCCCGGCCGCCGCCGAAGCGATCGCCAAGGCCTATGGTTGCGACGTCCGCACGATCGAAGCGATCGAAAAGGCTTCGGATATCGACGCAGTGGTGATCTGCACGCCGACAGACACGCATGCCGACCTGATCGAGCGCTTCGCCCGCGCCGGCAAGGCAATCTTCTGCGAAAAGCCGATCGATCTCGATGTTGGCCGCGTCCGCGAATGCATGAAGGTGGTCGAAGAGACCAAGGGCAAGCTGATGGTCGGTTTCAACCGCCGCTTCGACCCGCATTTCATGGCCGTTCGCAAGGCGATCGACGACGGCAAGATCGGCACTGTGGAAATGGTGACGATCATCTCGCGCGATCCGGGCGCCCCGCCGGTCGACTATATCAAGCGCTCCGGCGGCATTTTCCGTGACATGACCATCCATGACTTCGACATGGCGCGTTTCCTGCTCGGCGAGGAACCGGTCGCCGTGACGGCTCATGCGGCCGTTCTCGTCGATCCGGAAATCGGCAAGGCAGGCGACTATGACAGCGTTTCCGTCATCCTAGAAACCGCGTCCGGCAAACAGGCGATCATCTCGAATTCCCGCCGCGCCACCTATGGCTACGACCAGCGCATCGAGGTGCATGGCTCGAAGGGCGTCGTCTCGGCGGAAAACCAGCGCGCCGTCTCGATCGAAATCGCCAATGGCGACGGCTATACCCGCCCGCCGCTGCATGATTTCTTCATGACGCGCTACACCGAAGCCTATGCCAACGAGATCGCCAGCTTCATTTCCGCGATCGAAAAGGGCACCAAGATCACCCCTTCGGGTGCCGACGGGCTGGCAGCCTTGGCGCTGGCAGACGCCGCCGTGAAATCCGTTGCCGAGAAGCGCCAGATCCGCGTCGACGCTTAAGGAGCGTTAGGCCTGATCCACGAAGAAGGGCCGGGTTTTCGCCCGGCCTTTTGTTTTGATTGCAGTCACCACCAAAAAGCCCCCCAACCTTCTCACGCCGTGTCCCCTCCCGTCGGAAGCGGCCGAAAAGCCGCAATGTCGTGATCCATGTCGGTCAGCGCCCGGTCGAGGTGGCCGTCGAATACCAGTCTCTGCTCATCGAAAATGACGGAAATTTCCGGCCGCCCCTGCAGGCGCACCTCGTGCGACTGCTCAAGGCCTTCGTCGATGCCCCTCTGCAGCAGATCGAAATAGCGCGTTCCCGGCCCGGTGATGAAGATCGGCATGCGATCATAGAAGCTGAGCAGTCGGGAAAGGCCGTTGCCGAGCGCAAGGCCCGCCTGGCGGAAGGCGTAACCCGCCATCCGGTTTCCCTGCCGCGCGCTCGTGGCGATCTTGTCCATTTCGACAAGCGGCACGAACTTTGCCGGGATCGTATCCGGCGGAACCTCGAAGGCCGAGCGCAGAATTCCGTAAAAGCCGGCGGACGCCTCGATGCAACCAAACGAGCCACAGCGACAGAGGCAACCATTGGCCGCATGCAGCATGTGCCCAAAATTGGGCGCCGTCACCTCGAGCTCGCCAAACCGGTCCTTGCGGGCAATGCCAAGCCCTATGCTGTGACCAAGCGACAAAGCCGCAAGCGCGCGGAACGAGCCGCTCTCAGCCGTATCCGCCTTCATCCCCAGTGCCTGCGCGACCAGCAAGGTCTCGTTGTTCACGGTCACCTTGGCGCGCCATTCCGGCTGCAACAGGGAGGCAAAATCGATCTGCTCTCCGCCAAACACCGGTGACCATAAAAGCCGCCGGCCATCGGCATCGACCGTTCCCTTGCTGCTGATCGAAACGGCGAGAACCTGTGACTTGTCCAGGCGCGACCGGTCGATCAACCGGTCGAGTGCCTCAAGAAACCCATCGGCGAAATGCTTCGTTCCGGCAACCTTGCTATTGCGCGCATCCTCGAAGCGGTCGATCAGGCGCCCGGAATAGTCGACGAGGGAATATTGAACCACGTCCGAGGATATTCTCACCGCGATGAGGAACCCGCTATCCCGGCGTTGCGCGAACAGCACGCGTGGACGACCCCGACCGGAATGCGCCTGCTGCTCGGTCTTCTCGATGACTTCGGCCCGTTCCAGTTCAGCGGTGATCGCCGAAACGGTTGCCGAGGCCAACCCGGTCTGTTCGGAAATATCCGTGTGCGACAGCGGCCCCATGCGCCTGAGCGCCGCAAGCACGAGTGCGCTGTTCTGCTGACGTACCAGTTCGGTGCTGGATTTGGTCAGCATTGCGCATTCCTGTTATTATCGGTGATTCTCACAAACACATGCTCCTCCCAAAGCATCTGTCCGGTGCAACAGCCTTTGTCAAAGCCTTGTTGACAGCCCCAAAAAACTCTGACATCTATTTTCTCGACTGTCGAGAAAAAACTCTTTCGGGTTGACGGCAGGATTTTTTTGCTGGCCAGGGGCCGTGCGGGAGGTTCGCACGGGCGGCCAGCGGCCATTTGGGAGGACTTCATGAAATCAGTTTTCAAACTGATGGCAGGTGTTGCCATCATCGCATCCATGCATTCCGCAGCCATCGCCAAGGACCTGGTGGTCGGCGTTTCCTGGTCGAACTTCCAGGAAGAGCGCTGGAAAACCGACGAAGCCGCGATCAAGGCCGCCCTTGAAGCATCCGGCGACAAATACATCTCGGCTGACGCACAGGCTTCCGCCGCAAAGCAGCTGACCGACATCGAATCGCTGATCGCACAGGGCGCCAACGCCATCATCGTTCTGGCCCAGGACAGCGAAGCCATCGGCCCGGCGATCGAAAAGGCCGCCGCCGAAGGTATCCCGGTCGTCGGTTACGACCGCCTGATCGAAAATCCGGCCGCCTACTACATCACCTTCGACAACAAGGAAGTCGGTCGCATGCAGGCCGCCGAAGTGTTCAAGGTGAAGCCGGAAGGCAACTACGTCTTCATCAAGGGTGCATCGACCGATCCGAACGCCGACTTCCTGTTCTCCGGACAGATGGAAGTGCTGAAGGAAGCCATGGACGCCGGCAAGATCAAGAATGTCGGCGAAGCCTACACCGATGGCTGGAAGCCTGAAGCTGCGCAGAAGAACATGGAGCAGTTCCTCACCGCCAACGACAACAAGGTCGATGGCGTCGTTTCGTCCAACGACGGCATGGCCGGCGGTGTAGTCGCGGCTCTCGAGGCCCAGGGCCTCGCAGGCTCGGTTCCGGTTTCCGGCCAGGACGGCGATAAGGCCGCTTTGAACCGCGTCGCGCTCGGTACGCAGACCGTATCGGTCTGGAAGGACTCGCGTGAACTCGGCAAGAAGGCCGGCGAAATCGCCGTAGCGCTTGCTGGCGGTGCTGCCATGGATGCCATCGAAGGCACCGTCAAGTTCTCCGGTGGCCCGAAGGGCGTCGAGATGAACTCCTTCTTCATCGCGCCGCAGCCGATCACCAAGGACAATCTGAACGTCGTCATCGACGCCGGCTGGATTTCCAAGGAAGAAACCTGCCAGGGCGTCAAGGCCGGAACCGTTGCTGTCTGCAACTGATCCGATCCCGAGCATGGGTCTGTAAGGTTCGGTCACGAGCGCCGCAGCGACACCGTTGCGGCGCTTCTCCGATGTCCGGCACCTTGAACGACAAGAATAAGGGGGAGTACTCAGAAAATGGCTCACACCACCATAGCCGCGCCGTCCAGCAGCATACGCCAAACACAGGGCACGGCCTTACAGCGATTTCTGCAGGCGACGGAAATAGACACACGGCTTCTCGGCATGATCGCGGCCCTGCTGATCATCTGGCTCGGCTTTCAGATTTCGACCGGCGGACTTTTCAGCGGGCTGTTCCTGACCCCGCGCAATCTCTGGAACCTTACGGTTCAGGCAGCCTCCGTCTCGGTCATGGCAACGGGCATGGTGCTGGTCATCGTCACCCGCAACATTGACCTGTCCGTCGGCTCGATCCTCGGCTTCGTCGGCATGATCATGGCAATCACCCAGGTCAAGATCCTGCCGCCCCTCATCGGTTTTGATCACCCCGCCACCTGGATCATTGCGCTCACCATCGGCATCTTGCTCGGAACCGCCATCGGCGCGTTTCAGGGCATGATCGTCGCCTTCCTCAATGTGCCCTCCTTCATCGTCACGCTCGGCGGACTGCTGGTCTGGCGCGCGGGCGCCTTCCTGGTCATCAGCGGCGCAACTGTCGCACCGATGGATACGACGTTCCGCCTGATGGGCGGCGGCGCGGAAGGATCGATCGGCGCCACCGCGAGCTGGATCGTCGGCGTCGTCGCCTGCCTCTTCATCGTCGCGTCGATCATCAATTCGCGCAAGCAGCGCAAGCGGTTCGGTTTTCCACTGCGTCCGATGTGGGCGGAATATTTCCTCTCGGTCGTCGGCTGCGTCATGGTGCTCTGTGCCGTCTGGGTGCTGAACAGCTATTACATGCCGGTCAACCTCGCCAAGAAATTTGCTGAGGCCCACAACATTCCCTGGCCGGAGGGTGGGCTGCAGATTCCGCTCGGCATCGCTATCCCGGTCCTGATGGCCGTGGGTATCGCGATTGCGATGAGCTTCCTCACCACCCGCACCCGCTTCGGCCGCTATGTTTTCGCCATCGGCGGCAATCCGGAAGCAGCCGAACTCGCCGGCATCAAGACCCGTTGGGTCACCGTGCGCATCTTCGCATTGATGGGCGCACTCTGCGCCATCGCCGCGGCGATCTCCACCGCCCGCCTCAACGCCGCCACCAACGCGCAGGGCACGCTCGATGAGCTCTATACGATCGCTGCGGCCGTTATCGGCGGCACGTCGCTCGCCGGCGGCATGGGAACGATCGCAGGTGCCGTTCTCGGCGCAATCGTGATGCAGTCGCTGCAATCGGGCATGGTGCTTCTGCGTGTAGACACCCCGCTGCAAAGCATCGTCATCGGCATCGTGCTGGTCATGGCCGTCTGGCTGGATACCGTTTATCGCGGCCGAGCCAAGTAAGAGGAGTTCGAACAATGACGGAACAACGCACTCCCCTCGTGGAAATGAAGAACATTTCCATATCCTTCGGCGGCATCCATGCTGTCGACAACGCCTCGGTCGATCTTTACCCGGGCGAAGTCGTGGCCCTGCTCGGCCATAACGGCGCCGGCAAATCGACGCTGATCAAGATCCTGTCGGGCGCCTACAAGCGCGACGCCGGAGAAATCCTGATCAACGGAGAGCCGGTGCATATCAGCAACCCCCGCGACGCCAAGAAATACGGTATCGAGACGATCTACCAAACGCTCGCCGTTGCCGACAACGTCGATGCCGCCGCCAACCTCTATCTCGGCCGCGAGCTCAGAACCCCCTGGGGCACGCTCGACGACGTCGCGATGGAAGCCAAGGCGCGCGAGGTGATGGGGCGGCTCAACCCGAACTTCCGCCGCTTCAAGGAGCCGGTGAAGGCGCTGTCTGGCGGTCAGCGCCAGTCGGTGGCGATTGCCCGCGCCATCCTGTTCGATGCCCGCATCCTGATCATGGACGAGCCGACGGCAGCACTCGGGCCCCAGGAAACGGCGCAGGTCGGCGAGCTGATCAAGCAATTGAAGCGCGAAGGCATCGGCATCTTCCTGATCAGCCACGACATCCACGACGTCTTCGATCTCGCCGATCGCGTCTCGGTGATGAAGAACGGCCAGGTCGTCGGCCATGCCCGCACCGAAGATGTCACCAAGGACGAGGTACTCGGCATGATCATCCTCGGCAAGGTCCCGCCCAAAGCCATCCCCGGCCCGGGTGCCATGCAGACGGCGTGAACTTAAGCTCTCTGAAAATCGAATGCCGCGCTCCAGAAAGCGCGGCATTTTTGTTGGCAGGCAAGCGGCCAGCTTTTCCGACGAAGACGCTGTCCCGCTCCACCCGTATTGCCTCCGTAGGAGCCCGGACGCCCCGCATCCCTTGAAGCGATGGCAGCACCGGTCGAGAAAGCACCTGACGTGACCGCCCTCGCCGACGCCAGACAGCAAACTCGGGATTTTCCTTTCAAAGCTGCGCATTGACCATTGATGCGCAGCATTTCCTAGGCTATGAACCGCTCACAGCCTGCTTCGGCGGTTAGAGACCGCCGCGGATGCACCCGTAGCTCAGCTGGATAGAGTGTTGGATTCCGATTCCAAAGGTCACAGGTTCGAATCCTGTCGGGTGCGCCATTTCCTTCCAAGACCCGGATAAATCCAAAGACCAGACGACGACGGTATATCGGCTGCCACTTGCGGATATCGCAGATCGCTCAGTGATGTACTGCGGGAGATTAGCGGGGGGGGTTCGAGGGCGCTTTTTTTGGTCGTACAGCTTGTAGTGCCGCCGACGGCTTCGAGCCGCACGATCATTGCAGTGCTGGACGTATCACGTCCGTCGAGTTTTGCCAGCCGATCGTCCTGCCGCATGCCTAACTTGAAGACGGCCCTCATCCCTTTGTGTGAATAGTTGTCGCGCTCTGTTTATGAGATAATTGCGCGGACGCCGAGGGCAACCGCGAGGCGCTTGCATCTCAGCGTGAACGCTTTTCATCACAACGAAGCACAAACCAATTCCAGTGATTGGTGTAAGTTTGCTTATGAGGCGCGATCATGAGGATCTATGCGGCATTGCTTATCGGAGTCGCCATAGTGGTGTGCACCCCACATAGTCGGTACGTTAACTTGCCTGGATATGCCTACAAGACCGACCCGACTTGCAGGCGCACTCAATCGATCTCCAAGTTCGATAGGCACTGTGATTATCCGAGGCTTGGGTTTCCGGACTTCGTGCCGCCGATAATTGGAATCGTCGGAATTTGAGCTGAGGCGAGCGAAGTCTCCCGCCAATACCCGCGCATTGTTCCTTCCAGCTGATCGCCACCGTCCGCGATCCGATTGGTCTGTACAAGAAATTTGGACCCGCGAGTGCCACTTCGGGATACAGCGCCAGACAAGACACCGTGAATCCTGCACCTAACGGGCACGGCCCGGCCACCGCCGCAGACATCAACTCCGCGCCGGCAAAGCGGGGCGCGTGCCCCCAGGTCGTCCCATTTACGCCAGGTGGCTGAATCGGGCAACCTGCGCACCCTTCATTAGGCTGCGAAAGTTCGGTCCGCTCACATGCACCAATGTCTTGTGATCACCGCCCTCGAAATAGACGTCGCTGGCGTTGCCGAGGCTTTCGTCGAGGATCACCGGCACGTCGTAGGCCGATCCGATGGGCGGCACCGCCCCAGTGTCGCAATCGGCGAAAAGCGAGCAGACCTCCTCCTCCGAAGCGAGGCCAAGACGCCTGTTCATCACATCCTGCAATGTGGAGAGCTCGATCCGGTGGGTGCTCGGGACAACGGCTAGGACGTATCCCATTTCGTGATGCACGACCACGGATTTGGCCAACCTGTTGCCCGGGACATGAGCCGCTTGCGCCGTCTGGCTGGTTGTTGCCGTGCGGTGATGAGGGACGGTGTCATAGGCGATGCCCTCACCATCGATATAGTCCTGAAGTTTCCTTGCGATCGTCATCGTAGCCACCTCTCATGTTGCGTGGTGACGCGTGAAAACACATTTTCCTCTCATCACTTGCGAAGTCAACGATGAAGAGGCCGCCACCGATATGGGCCGCGGCTCGGTTCGATCGACGGGCAACCTCGATGCTACGCGTGCGGTGATCCATCTCGCTGACTAAGGTCAGCTGCGATCAATCACATCATCCGCCTCCCCTCCACCGGCCTGACATTCTGGTTCATGCGGAACAGGTTTTGCGGGTCATACTGGCGCTTGATCTCCGCAAGCCGTTTGTAGTTGTCGCCATAGGCCACCTCGACGCGGTCGACCTCGTCTTCGGGCATGAAGTTGATATAGGCCGTTCCCGCTGAATAGGGCGCTGCCGCGTCGAAGAGCTGGCGCGCCCAGCTGATGCATGGCGGGTCCATTGCCGGCTCGCGCCAGCGGGCATGAACATTCATGACGAAATGCGAATTCCGCTGTGGGAAGGCTGTAGCACTGGTGGCAACGCGGCCGACGGCACCGCCAAGGTGAGCGATGAATATCTCGCATTCCGGTCCGGGCAGCTTGCCGATCGCATCGATCAGGATCCTGATCGATGGGTCTGAAAGTGCGATGAAGTCATGGCTTTTCCAGTAGTTGCGGGCGCCGGGCGTCAGCAGCGGATCGAAGGCCTGCTGCCAGCCGGTAAACGGGTTGGGACCGACGACATCGGCAATCGGGTTGCCGATCGAGCGCAGTCGCTGCGTCGCCTTCTCGCCTTCCGCCATATCGCCGCAATAGCACATGGCGAGAACCAAGATCTCCTTGCCATGCCACTCCTGCGGAAGGAACGGCAGCGGTGGCGCCTGACGCATGACCACCCAGCAGGTAAGCTCGTCCGGCGCCGCTTCGAGAGCCTCCCGGTATTGCTGAAGAACCGTCTGCGCGTCGGCGAACGGATGCACCACGAGGCCCGAGAGGACCTGCGGGCCGAGTTCGTGGAGTTGGAACTCGAACGCCGTGACGATACCGAAATTCCCGCCGCCGCCCCTCAGAGCCCAGAACAGGTCCCCGTTTTCCGTCAGGCTTGCACGCACCAGTTCACCATTCGCCGTTACGACATCCGCCGAAACGAGGTTGTCGATCGTCAGGCCCAACTTGCGCGTGATCCAGCCGAAACCGCCGCCAAGCGTAAGGCCTGCGATGCCGGTCGTCGAGTTGATGCCGGTCGGCACCGCCAGCCCGAATGATTGGGTTTCCTTGTCGAGATCGGCGAGCGTCGCCCCCGGTTCGACCCATGCCCGCTTTGCCGCGACATCGACACGCACCGACTTCATCGGCGACAGGTCAATCATCATACCGCCATCACAGACCGCGTTGCCGGCAATGTTGTGCCCGCCACCGTGCACCGAAACGAGCAGCTTGTTGTCGGCTGCAAATCGCACCGCATTGACCACGTCGGACGCCCCGGCGCATTGCACGATCAGCGCCGGCCTGCGGTCGATCATCGCGTTCCAGATCGCCCGCGCCTGGTCATAAGAAACATCGCTTGCTTCCAGCACCTTGCCGCGCAGACCGGCCGCAAGCGCCTCTATGGCCGCCGCGCCGACCCATGTCTTTCCTGCTTGCAGATTCATGAGGCTCATATCGTTCATGATTCGCTCCTCCCAAGGTGAACCATGCCCCAGCAGGCGAAATATTGCGCCTTTCTAATGTACAGTGCAAGGCGCGGTTCGGGACACGTCGGGAGACCAGCTGAAATATGCTACAGGTGTTAGTATCGTCCGAGTAAGCGACGATCGGCTCCCAGCTTCACGCCGATGCCGCCGCTCGCACAAAGCCCTTGCTGGCGACCATTAGGTTCTTCGTGTAGGCCTCCCTGATCCGCCCCGCGACGAGGTCGCCGGACGACAGCCGCTCGACAACCTTGCCCGATTTCATCACCGCAAGGCGTTCGCACATGTGGGTGACGACGCCGAGGTCGTGACTGACCATGATGTAGGTGAGCCTGCGGTCGCGACGGACCTGTTCGAGCAGGTTGAGGACCTCGGCCTGTACCGAGGCATCGAGCGCGGATGTCGGCTCATCGAGGAGCATGACCTGCGGCTCGATGATAAGAGCGCGGGCAATGGCGATGCGCTGGCGCTGGCCGCCGGAGAGCTGGTGCGAATAGCGAAAGCGGAAGGACGAGCCGAGGCCGACTTCGTCGAGCGCACGCAGGATGCGGCGCTCCGCGTCCGGCACGCCATGAATGGCCAGAGGCTCCTGCAGCAGCCGATCAACCGTCTGGCGGGGATGCAATGAGCCATAGGGATCCTGGAAGACCATCTGGACTCGGCGGTAGAAGGCCTTGTCGCGACGCCGCGTATCCAGCGCCTTGCCATCGAGCAGGATCATTCCGCCGATCACAGGCGCAAGCCCCGCAATAGCCCGCAACAGCGTCGATTTTCCCGATCCGGATTCGCCGACGAGACCGAAGGATTCGCCAGATGCCACGTCGATGCTGACATTGTCCAGCGCCAGAAAATCGTCGTAGGAGACGGTCAGGTTTTCCGCCGAGATCGCCGCCGTCATGCCGCCCACTCCGGCTTGCGGTCGAGCACGGGCAACGGGTGTCGGTCGGTGCCGAGCGTCGGCATGCAGTTTAGCAGCCCCTGCGTGTAGGGATGTTTCGCGTTCGCTAGTTCGGCGGCCGCGATCTCCTCGACGATCCTTCCGGCATACATGACGATGACCCGGTCGCAAAAGGAAGAGACCAGCCGCAGATCATGGGAGATGAAGATCAACCCCATGCCGCGTTCGGAGACGAGCTTGTCGAGGATCCGGAGCACGTCGAGCTGGACCGTCACATCAAGCGCCGAGGTCGGCTCGTCGGCGATCAGCAGTTCGGGGCCTGCGATCAGCATCATGGCGATCATGGCGCGCTGTCCCATGCCGCCGGATACCTCATGCGGGTGCAGGTCGAAGACGCGTCCCGCATCGCGGATCTGCACCGCCTCCAGCATGGCGATCGCCCGGTCGCGGGCCTCGCGCCTGCTGACATTTTCATGGGTGCGCAACGTCTCGACGATCTGGCGGCCGATGCTCATCACCGGGTTCAGCGAATATTTCGGATCCTGCAGGATCATGGCGATGCGGCTGCCGCGCAGGCTGCGCCTGACCTTGCCGGGTGCCGTCAGCACGTCAATGCCGTCGAAGTTGAGCGTCTTCGCCGAAATGCGGGCATGCGCAGGCGTCAGCCCCATGATCGCCCTGCCTGTCTGCGATTTTCCTGATCCGCTTTCACCGACGATGCCAAGCCGTTCGCGCCCAAGCGTGAACGAGACGCCACGCACGGCCTCGATCAGCCCGGTACGGGTCGGAAACGAGACCCTGAGATCGTCGACCGTCAGCATCGGGTTCATTGGCCGCTCTCCCGCGGGTCGAGCGCGTCGCGCAGGCCATCACCCAGCAGGTTGAAGCCGAGGCTGACGACAAGGATGGCGATCCCGGGCATGGTAGCGACCCACCACTGGTCGAGAATGAAGCGCCTGCCGGCCGCGATCATGGCGCCCCATTCCGGCAGCGGCGGCTGCGCGCCGAGACCGAGGAAGCCAAGGCCGGCCGCCGTGAGGATGATACCGGCCATGTCGAGGGTGACACGAACGATCAGCGAGGAGACGCACATCGGCATGACGTGGCGCAGCACGATGCGGAACGGCGAGGCACCCATCAGCCGGACGGCAGCGATGTAATCGGAATTGCGGACCGTCAACGTCTCGGCGCGGGCGATGCGGGCATAGGGCGGCCAGGAGGTGATGGCGATCGCGATGATGGCGTTCTGAATGCCCGGGCCCATGGCGGCAACGAAAGCGAGCGCCAGAACCAGCTTCGGGAACGCCAGGAAGATATCGGTGATCCGCATCAAGACCGCATCGATCCAGCCGCCGGCATAACCGGAGACGGCACCCACCAGCAGGCCGATGGGGGCAGCGATGATCGCAACAAGAACGATGACAAGTAACGTCAGTCGCGATCCATGCAGCAGGCGGGAGAGGATGTCCCTGCCCTGATCGTCGGTGCCGAGCAGATAGCCTTCGCTCCCCGGCGGCAGCAGCCGTGCGCCGGCAAGATTGCCGATGACCGGCGAATGCGGCGCCAGCGCATCGGCGAAGATCGCAACCAGAATGAGCAACAGGATGATGCCGAGCCCGGCGACCGCCAGCCTGTTGGCTGAAAACTGCCGCCAGGTCATATAGGCTCGGCCGAGACGCGCCTGCAGACGCGATTGCGGCCGGTCGGACATCAGCCATTCGCGGCGGCTCATCGAACTGGACTGGCTGATCTCGCTCATCGCGCGCGCGTCCTCGGGTCAAGCGTCCGGTAGAGAAGGTCGGACAGGATATTGATAGCGATGAAGACAGAACCGATGACGATCGTGCCGCCCAGCACGGCGTTCATGTCGGCGTTCTGCAGCGAATTGGTGATGTAGAGACCAAGCCCCGGCCAGGCGAAAACCGTCTCAGTCAGCACCGAGCCTTCGAGCAAGCCGGCATAGGAGAGCGCAATCACCGTCACCAGTGGCACGGCGGCATTGCGCAGCGCATGCGCCCAGATGATGCGGGTTTCCGAAAGGCCCTTGGCACGGGCAGCGACGATATATTCCTGCGCCAATTCGTTCAGCATGAAGCTGCGGGTCATGCGGCTGATATAGGCCAGCGAGAAATAGCCGAGCAGGCTTGCCGGCAGAATGATGTGGCGGAAGACGTCGCGGAAAACGTCCCACTGCCCCTGCCAGAGCGAGTCGATGAGATAAAGCCCGGTCACCGGCGTAAAACTGTATTCATAGACGATATCGATGCGGCCGGGAAAGGCGACCCATTTCAGCCGGGCATAGAACAACAGCAGCGAAAGCAGCGCCAACCAGAAGATCGGCACGGAATAACCGACGAGGCCGATGACACGGACGATCTGGTCGGCGATCGAGCCGCGTTTGACGGCAGCCAGCACACCGAGCGGTACGCCCAAAAGGCTGCCGATGATCGTGCCCAGGGTCGCGAGTTCCAAGGTGGCGGGAAAGACGCGGCGGATGTCGGTCATGACGGGATTGGTGGTCAGGACCGACGTGCCGAAATTACCGGTCAGAGCGTCGCGGACATAGATATAGAACTGCTGGTAGAGGGGCTTGTTGAAGCCCAAAAGTTCCCGCGTCCGCTCGACGACATGGGCCGGCGCCCGGTCGCCTAGAATAGCGAGCACCGGATCGATCGGGATGACGCGGCCGATGAAGAAGGTCACGGCCAGCAGGCCGAGATAGGTCGTGACGATGATGACCAGGAAACGCAGCGCGTTTCCCGCCCAGCCATTGGCGCGGGCGCGTCTGCGCCCGGCCAGTTGTGTGGTTTCAGGAAGGGTCACCGGCCGTCCCCGGCCTATTCCTTGGAAACGGTGAAGACGTAATTGGTGTCGAAGCTCGGTCCGAGCTTGAAGCCCTTCAGATTGCCGCGATAGCCGGCGACCTCCGTCTGTTGGAAGATGATCACGAACGGGCTGTTTGCGAGCACCTTCTTCTGAAGATCCTTGTACATTTCGGCGCGCTTAGCGGCATCCTTCTCGAGCAGGGCAGCCTTGCTCTCATCCGTCCATTCCTTCGGCACGTCCCAGGTGTTGCGCCAGGCGAGCGTCTTCACCTTGCCTTCGTCGGAATTGTCCGGATTGACCGTGAAGGTCTCGGCATTCGAGTTCGGATCAAAGTAATCCTGCCCCCATTGGCCGATATAGATGTCGTGCGTGCGGGCGCGGTACTTGGTCAGCGTCTGCTTGCCGTCGCCGGGGATGATTTCCATCTTGATGTTGGCCTGGGCGAGCGTCTGTTGAATGGATTCGGCAATGCCGGTGATCGGTTGCGTGTTGCGCACGTCCATGGTCACCGAGAAGCCATCGGCAAGCCCTGCCTTGGCGAGCAGTTCCTTGGCCTTGGCGACATCGAGCTTGTAGGGGCTCTCATTGAGTTCGCCGAGAACGCCCTTCGGCAGGAAGGTCTGGTGGATCTCGCCGATGCCCTTGATCAAGGTCGAACCGATCGCGTCATAGTCGACCAGATATTTGAAGGCTTCCGCCACTTCCGGCTTGGCGAGATTCTGGTTCTTCTGGTTGAGGCTGAAATAGTAAACGGTGCCCTTTGGCGCGTTCGTCGTCTTCAAATCGCCGTTCTTCGAAACGGCGTCGAAGTCGCCCGGCTCGAGATTACGCGCTACATCGATGTCGCCGGCTTCCAGCGCAAGGCGCTGGCCGGAGCTTTCCTTCATGTGACGGTAGATGACGCGAGCAAGCGGTGCCTTGTCGCCGTAATAATTGTCGTTGCGCTCCATCACGACCACTTCGTTGGCGCGCCACTCACGCATCTTGAAGGCGCCGGAACCGGCGTAACCGGTCTTCAGCCATTCATTGCCGAAATCGTTGTCGTATTTGTATTCGTCGGACGGCGTGACGGCCTTGACATGTTCGAGAACCAGCTTCTTGTCGACCACCGATCCGACAGTTGCAGTAAGGCAGTTCAAGACGAAGCTCGGCGCATAGGCCTTGTCGACGGTGAAGACAAAGGTGCTTTCGTCGACCGCCTTCGCCTTTTCGGTGATGTTCTCACCCGTCAGACCAAACTGGGTAAGGATGAAGGCGGGGCTCTTGTCGAGCTTGACGACGCGCTCGAAGGAATAGGCGACGTCCTCGGCCGTCACAGGATTGCCGGAGGCGAATTTCAGGCCGGGCTTCAGCTTGAACGTATAGGTCAGGCCGTCATCCGAAACCGTCCAGCTTTCGGCAAGATCGCCAACGACCTTCGAGGTGTCGTTGAGGTCGAGCCGGACAAGATAGCTGTAGGTGTTGGCCGTGACTTCCGCCGTTGAGAGTTCGAAGGCTTCGCCCGGGTCCATGGTGATGATGTCGTCTATCGCCCAGCCCTCGACCAGGGTATCGGCCGGCGTCTCGGCGAAAGCGGGGGCGCCTACCATCAGGATCAGCGACAGGGCGGCGCCGGCGGTCAACATTCGGACATGCTTGTTCAGTGCGTGCATCATCGTTCCGTTCCCTCTTTTTTGAGCCCGTGCGGGCCTTTGTTTTCGGTCAAGCGGCTTCGTGCCAGGCTTGAGCCAAAACGCGTAGCCAGTTTTCCCGGCACAATTTCGTGAGTTCGGCATCACCATATCCGGCAGCCCTGAGGGCAGCAATCAGGTTCTGATTGCCTGCCGCGTCGCCGATTTCTTCCGGGATGGTCGCACCGTCGAAGTCCGATCCGAGCGCCACGCAATCAATGCCCATGCGCTCGACCATGTAGTCGACATGTCGGACCATGTCGGAGAGCGGCGTCCTGGCATTCTCCTGACCGTCGGGCCGCAGCATCGTGGTCGCATAGTTGAGCCCCGCCAATCCCTTGCTATCGCGGATCGCATCGAGTTGCCGGTCGGTGAGGTTGCGGGCGACGGTGGTCAGCGAATGCGCGTTGGAGTGGCTGGCAATCAGCGGCTGCTCGGTCGTTGCCGCCACGTCCCAGAAGCCCTTTTCAGTGATGTGGGCAAGGTCGATCGCCATGCCGAGGCGGTTGCATTCGCGCACCAGGTTGAAGCCGGCATCCGTCAGACCAAGCCCGGTATCCGGGCCCATGGGGAAGGCGAAGGGCACGCCGTGACCGAAGATATTATGACGGCTCCAGACCGGCCCGAGCGAGCGCAATCCGGCGGCGTAGAATGTTTCGAGGGCTGTGAGATCCGCCCCGATCGCCTCGCAGCCTTCCATATGCAGCACGGCGGCGAAGATGCCCTGCTGCATCGCAGCCCTGATGTCGGCCGTCGAGCGGCAGAGTTTCCATGCTCCGGCGCGATCCAGCCGCAAGGCGATGGCGGTGAATTCCAGCGCGATATCGAGAGAGGGCTGCCGATGCAGCGGCTCGGACAGCGGCGTGTTGTAATGGCCATTCCCGTCCGGCGTCTTCAGCACCAGATGCTCCGACGGAATATAGATTGCCGACAGACCGCCGGCAAGACCGCCCCGTTTGGCGCGGGGGCCGTCGATGTGGCCTTCACCCGTTCCGTTCACAAATTCATGAACCGGATCGGCGCCGTTCTTGGCATTGTTCCAAAGCCGCAGCAGCACATCATTGTGCCCGTCGAAAACCGCCTGCATTCAATAATTCCTGTCCTGCCTGATGTTCCAATGGGCGGACGCCCATTTTTGTCCAGTTGGTCAAGAACACGATGCTAGTGAATCGCACGGAGAATAACAATGTGGCATCGACAAAATTCAACACTCTGAAAATGCTGATGGAATAAAGACTTACACCACAGCAAACGGATTGCGATATGCAAGAAACAGCTAATTTTGAGATCCGAAAAACAGCCGGAATTCAAAATAGGGTGTCATGCTGCTCGAAAATCTGGCATGGGCTTGCTGTTCACAAACGGGGGTTTCAACGATGACCGCTGGTCTGCAGCTTCGGAACAACAAGGCGCCGCGTCGCGCGATCACTGGGGCACGATGACCGGGCAGCAAGAACGTCCCCGCTTTCACCTGCTCGGCGCCCTCCTGCGCGCCGTGTCAACGCTCGCCATTCTAGGCTTTGCCGCCTGGGGGGCGGTCGCCCTCTTCTATCAGGCTCCCGGCCCCTCGCCCGTCAGGCTCGCAACCGCGGCTCTATGGGTCGTTGTCTCGCTGGCAGTGCTCTTTGCCTATCTGCGCTGGCGCTCGCGGCTTGCCGCTCTGATCTATCCGGCGATGATTGCAGCGTTGCTCTTCTGGTGGGGCTCGATACCGGCCAGCAACGACCGCGACTGGGCCGACGAAGTCGGGCAGATCCCCGCGGGCGTGGTCAACGGTCCGGAAGTGACGCTCGCCAATGTGCGGAATTTCGACTGGCGGACATCGACCGACTACACGGTACATTGGGAAAACCGCACCTATGATCTCGACAAGATCGCCTCGGTCGATCTGCTTCTCTCTTATTGGTCGAGCCCGGCGATCGCCCATACGCTGGTCTCCTTCGGCTTCGAGGACGGCAATTTCGTCACCTTCTCGGTGGAAATCCGCAAGGAGAAGCATGAGAGCTTTTCGGAGATCGGCGGTTTCTTCAAGGAGTTCGAGACCAGCGTGATTGCCGCCGACGAGCGCGACATCATCAGGGTCCGCACCAATATCCGCAAGGAGGACGTCTATCTCTACCGCGTCAATATGCGCAAGCCCGCGATGCGCTCGCTGTTCATGGCCTATGTCGAGGAGGCGAACGGCCTCGTCGAAACACCGCGCTTCTACAACACGATAACGGCCAATTGTACGACGATCGTCTTTGCGATGGTCAGCCGCATCGTCCCCGGCCTGCCGATTGACTACCGGCTGCTGTTCTCGGGCTATCTGCCCGCCTATATCGTGGGCGTGAACGGCTTTGCGCCGGGCTTCACGCTTGAGCAGTTGCGCGCAGGGGGAGCAATCAGTGCACGGGCGCAAGCCGCGGATACGGCGCCGGATTTCTCCCGCCGGATCCGCGAAAATGTGCCGGGCATTGCCCCTTTGACGCAGCCATAAAGCAGCCTAAACTATTGCGGCAGACAACAGGAAATCCCGTATGAACCTCAAGGAGTTCGCAAGCCGGCTGGAGCTTTCGCAGACGACGGTCAGCCGCGCCCTCAGCGGTTATCCCGAGGTGAAGCAGGCGACCCGCGAACGCGTGCTGAAAGCCGCGCTCGAATATGGCTACCGGCCGAACACCAGCGCGCTCGGCCTTGCCACCGGCCGCGTCGGCGCGATCGGCATCGTCCTGAAGGGCGGCGGCGAGTTCGGGCCGCATACGAGCGAGTTCATGGGCGGACTGGGCGGGCGGCTGCAGCAGGAGGAGATCGACATCCTGGTCTCCACCGTCGATTCGCAAGAGGCAGAGTTGTCCACCTATCGGCGACTCGCCGCCAGCAAGCGCGTCGATGCCGTCATCCTGCATTCGCCCTTCCTCGACGATCCCCGTATTGCCCTCCTCACGTCGCTGCGCCTGCCCTTCCTCGTGCACGGGCGCACCAATACCGGCGGCAATTTCGGCTGGCTGGACATCGACAATTTCGGCGCGGTGCGTCAGGCGACCAGGCATCTGCTCGATCTCGGCCATCGCCGGATCGCGCTACTCAACGGCTATCGCGGCCGGATTTTCGCCGAGCACCGGCAGGAAGGCTACCAAACCGCGCTTGCCGAGCGTGGGGTTGCCATCGATCCGGCGCTGACAGGGCATAGCGAATTCACCGACGAGATGGGGTTCCGGCTGATGCAGGGCTTCCTGAAGCTTGACCGGAAGCCGACGGCGGTTGTTGCCGGCTCGATGATGTCGGCGCTTGGCGCGATGCGAGCCATCCGGATCGCGGGAATGAAGGTCGGCGACGACATTTCGCTGATCGCCCATGACGACGTCTTTCCGTATATCAGCCCTGACCACCTCGTCCCGACGCTATCGACGACGCGGTCCTCGATCCGCGCAGCCGGTGCGCGAATCGGCGAAATGGTGCTGGAGCTTCTGCAGGGAACACCAGCCGAAACCCTGCGGGAGGTCTGGCCGGTGGAACTGGTCATCCGCAACTCAACAGCCGCAGCGAAGCGGAACTGACGTCACACCGCGAGTTCACGACGCTCCTTCTCCGTGAGCAGGGCAAGATCGAGCACCTTCTGCAGATCGGCTGCGTGCCGGAAGCTCGGCTCCTGCGTTTTACCGGCCCTGATCGCATCGATGAAACGCTGGTAATTCGTCAGCACGGTTCCCGCGTCGATATCCTTCCAGAGACCCTTTTCGATGTCTTCGCCGAGGCATGCGCGAAGCGTCGATCCGTCTGGCGTGTGGATAACCTCGATCGCCCCCTTGTCGCCATGCATGCGCAGGCGCAACTCGTTGAGGTGCCCGGTCGCCCAGCGGCTGGCATGGATGACGCCCATGGCGCCATTGGCGAACTCGGCGGTCATGGTAAAGCTGTCATTGGCGTCGAGATCGTAGTCGCCGATCCGGTTGCCGGGCGCCTTGTCGAAGGTCTTCAGCCGCGCAAAAACCTGCTCGATGTCGCTCGCCGCGCCATAGCCGGCAAAATCGAGAATATGAATCCCGACGTCGCCGAGCACGCCGTTTGAGCCGTGTTTGGTCGAAAGCCGCCAGAGCCATTGCGATTCTGTCGCCCAGTCGCCCCAGGCCTTGGAGACCAGCCAACTTTGCAGATAGGAGGCCTCGATGTGGCGCACCTTGCCGATCTCGCCGGCGAGCACCATCTGGCGCGCCTTCTGGATTTCCGCGACGTTGCGGTAGGTCAGGTTGACCATCGTCACCAGACCGGACTTCTCCGCCGCCGCCGCCATCTCGTCGGCCTTGGCATAGTCCTCGGCCAGCGGCTTTTCACAGAGCACATGCTTGCCGGCGGCCAGAAGTTTCAGCGTCGTCGGATAGTGGATCTTGTCCGGCGTCACGTTGGCAACCGCATCGAACCCACCCCAGGCGATTGCCTCGTCGAGCGAGGTGAAGGTCTTCGTGATCTCGTGACGCAGCGCGAAGGCCTGCACCCGGACGAGATCGACATCGACCGCAGCAACGAGCTGCACACCCTTGATGGTCGCAAAATTCATGGCATGGGTGTTGGCCATGCCGCCGGTTCCAAGAATGAGAAGACGGATGGGCTTCATCACTTGTACCCCTGTTCGCCTGCCTGATGCAGCTTCGGCCCGCGCTCGACGATCGGCTCCAGCGCCTGTTCGACCGGCACGTTCGGCGCATCGTGGATGGCGCTGTAGGTGCCTTGGCGGTTGTAGGCCCACCGCACGGAATTGCGCAGCACCTTGTGGACGTTGGCATCGTGATAGGTCGGATAGGTCTCGTGGCCGGGGCGGAAATAGAAGATGTTGCCGGCGCCGCGCCGCCAGGTCAGGCCCGAGCGGAACACTTCGCCACCGGCGAACCAGGAGATGAACACCGTTTCGAGCGGCTCCGGCACGGAGAACTGCTCGCCGTACATTTCCTCGTTCTCGAGCACGAAATTCTCGTCCAGCCCCTCGGCGATCGGATGGCGCGGGTTGATGACCCAGACCCGCTCGCGCTCGCCCGCCTCGCGCCATTTCAGGGCGCAAGGGGTTCCCATCAGCCGCTTGAACGGCTTGGAGAAATGGCCGGAATGCAGCACGATCAGGCCCATGCCTTCCCAAACGCGCCTGGCGACGCGCTCGACGATCTCGTCGGCCACCGCGCCGTGATCCTTGTGGCCCCACCAGAGCAGGACATCGGTCTTTGCCAGGCGCTCGACGCTCAGGCCATGTTCCGGCTCCTGCAGGGTCGCCGTCGTCGCCTCAATGCCGACGTCGGCGTTGAGCGCCGCAGCGATCGTGTTGTGCATGCCGTTCGGGTAGATTTCCCGCACGACCGCGTTTGTCTGTTCGTGGATGTTTTCACCCCACACGACTGCCTTGATGGTCATGACCAATCCTCTTCCTCGTTTCATCGATCAGCGATCGATGAAATTGAAACCGCTTTCAATTTGAAGCGATAGAATCCACGAAGCGCTTTTGCAAGCGAAATTCCGAGGCCGAGAACAGTTTAGTGGAAGGTGGATTTGGAGAAGAGATTGAGCACGACAACCCCGGCGATGATCAGGCCAAGCCCCAGAACGGCAGCAAAATCAAGCTTCTGGCCGAATACAAGATAGCCGGCAAGCGAGATCAGCACGATGCCGAGCCCGCTCCAGATCGCATAGGCAATGCCGACAGGAATAACCTTCAGTGTATAGGAGAGGAAGTAGAAGGCGACGGCGTAGCAAACCACCATCACAAGCGTCGGGAGGAGCTTGGTGAAATGCTGGGCCGCCTGCATCGCCGACGTGCCAAGCACCTCGAAGACGATGGCGAGCACGAGCATGGCATAGAGCATGGTGGGGTTCATCTGGCGCTCCGACGACGGCTACTGCTGGGAAAGATTGATCAGCTGCGCCCGCATCACCTGGCGCGTTGCCGAATCGATATCGTGGCTCTTGAGTAGATCCGCCAGCCACAGACCATCGGCGGCAAGCCGCGCAAGCAGGCATCCGGCCGAAGAATCGGTGCCGACATATTCGTCGGCGCGATCCGCCACCCATTGCCGCCAGCGCTCCCGCAATTGCGGCTCGGACAGTAGCGCGATGGTCAGCACCTGCCAGCCCTGCGCATCGACCTCGTCCTGCAGCGCAAAGACACAGGATAGATAGGCGCGCGTAAAGCGGCCATGCGCAACGGCATCATTGCGCATTTCCTCGGCGATCGTCCGGTCGAGCTTGCCGGTCAGATCGTCGAACAATCCATCCAGCAGCGCCATCTTGTTGGGGAAGTGATGCAGCAATCCACCCTTGCTGACGCCTGCTGCCTGCGACACCGCATCCAGCGTCACGCCCGCCGCGCCCTGCTCCAGAGACAGGCGCGCGGCGACCTCCAGCAATTGCTGGCGAACGCGTTCGGGTTGTTTCCGGCGATGATGAGCTATAGACATGGCCATATAAGATACCGTCTGGACGGTTTGTCAAGAAAATTCATGGACCCCGCCTCGAGGCGCGATCAATCGCCGCAACGCTCATGCTGTCGCGAAAACCATTGGAACGGAAAAGTTCGTCACGCTACAAGTGACAACAATCAAGGACAGTGTGATGACGGACGCGCAGACGGAAACACTTTACAATGCGATCGGTGGTGACGGCACGGTGCGGGCGCTGACACATCGCTTTTACGAGCTGATGGAAACGCTGCCGCAAGCGGCCCGCTGCCGCGCCGTGCATCCGGCCGATCTCTCCGGCAGCGAAGAGAAATTCTACGAATATCTGACCGGCTGGCTGGGCGGACCGCCGCTTTATACCGACAAGCGCGGCCACCCCAGGCTGAGAAGCCGCCATTTCGGCGCGGCGATCGGTTCACAGGAGCGCGACGAGTGGCTGCTCTGTTTCACCCAGGCACTGGAGGAAACAGTCTCGCATCCGCAGTTGCGGTCGATCATCCTGGAGCCGGTGACGCGGCTTGCTCACCATATGCAGAACAAGGACGAATAGACCATGCAGAACGGCCAGTTGCGACCGGCAATCCTCTTTGTTGCCGGACTGATGGGACTGTTTGGCGTCGTCAGCGCCGCTGCCGCGTCGCATGGGGCCGATCCACGCCTGCTCGGCGGCGCCTCGGCGATGTGCCTGGCGCACGCCCCTGCCCTCGTCGCTCTCTATGCCGCCTGGCCGGTGATGCGGACGGCGGCGCTCGCCGCACTCCTGCTTTCAGCCGGCACGGCCCTGTTTGCCGCCGATCTCACCGCCCGGCATTTCCTCGGCCACGGCCTGTTTCCGATGTCGGCACCAACGGGCGGCGTGCTGATGATGCTTGGCTGGCTGGCGGTCTCGGCCGGCGCGTTCTTCAAGCGCACGGAAATTTAGTCCCGTCGCTTAGTCACGCGGGATCCGGCCGAACCGCAAAAGGTTCCCATGCGGATCGTGGATATAAAACTCTTCCATGTTCCAGGGGCGCAGGGCCATCTCACTCAGGCGGTCAACACCCCTTGCGGCGAATTCGCGATGGAGATCGGCGATGCCACCCCCGCGCAGATAGACGGAGGTCTTCTCGCACAGGCTACGGTCGTCGATCAGCCAGAAATGCAGTTCCATGCCGTCGCGGCGCAGGATGAGGTAGTCCTCCGTCTCATAAACAAGCGTGCCGAATCCTAGCTTGTCCCGATAGAAGGACAACGTTTCGGGGATGTTCAACGACGGCAGGACCGGCAGAACCTCGATACGGTCATCGTCTTCAATCTCGGTCATCAAGCGCCCTCGACGACGGAGAACCCTTCGAATTTCGGCGGCCCGAGATACATCGCCCGGTTATCGGCAGCGCTCTTGTGCGCCGCGCGAAAATTTTCCGATTTGGTCCAGGCGGCAAAGGCGTCGCGGCTTTCCCAAATCGAGCTCGAGACGAACAGCGTATAGCCTTCCTCGGCAACGGTTTCGCCGCGCAGCAGCCGGAACTCCTTGAAACCCGGCACTTCGGCGAGGCTGGAATCGCGGCCTTTCCAGACAGTTTCGAAAGCCTCTTCGTGACCGACTGCAATTTTGAACCTGTTCATGGCAAAATACATGCTACACCCCTCAAGCCCTGTCCTTGGTGCGCGCGGCAACGGCCGCACGCGACGGAAACGGCAGGATATTGTCCCCGCGCTCAGGTGCAACCCCGAATGCATTGCGAGCTGGCCGACGCGACTGCCGGGCGGGAAACTCCGTGACGTTCGGATTGTCTTCAACAATCTGCGCTCGGCGCGACAGCAGTTCGTAAAGTTCCGGAACCAGCCCATCGCCGATCTGCGATGCCAGCTTGTGCAGGCCGATCATCGTAAACTGATCGGGACGCTCGTTTTTCATCATCATCTCCGCGGAATCCGGACACGCGAAACCGCGCCGGGAAAATCGTCCTGTGGCGATCAGCCGGCGTTGTTTCGGCTCGCCTTCAGATCCAGAAACGCCCGCTCCAGGCTCGACTTGCTGCCGTTGCGGAGCGGCACGAATGCCTTGCCCCACTTCTTGCAGCCGGTCTTTACCCTGAGGCACGCATCATGGCTGATACAGTCGATGGGGCAAAACACACAGTCGACCGACGGAAGGATATTGTCGATGCGGGAAACCGCCTCGCGCAGCCCGCCATCATGATGGATCAGCTCGGCACCATGGGAGCTGGCGATCTGGCGCAAATGCGCCACCTGGCAATCACGACCGCCGACATAGAGGAAGCTGCGCCCCTCAAGCTGCGATTTCTGCGCGCCGGCGGAGGACTGTGCATTCCGCGCTTCGGCCTCCCGGCCCTGCTTCTGCTTCGGCTTGAGCTGATGCCGTTTGTCACCCATGTCAGTCTCCGCTTTGTTTCGGAATCGCCGTCCGGCTGGTTGTGGGTGAACCCTATTTAACCTGATAAAAAGAGTAAAGTATAAAGATGACTATTTTTGTCATATTTTTAATTGCGACGCTCCACCTTCTCGCCTCGTCGTCCCGCATGCCACAATTCGGGCGCCAGGCGCCTGCCGGCGACGTAGCTACCTGCCAAACTGCAACGGGATGTTGAAAGCCCAACTGCCACGGTTAGCGGCGTCCGGAATTTTCGGAAACGGCTCCGCCCCGCGAACAGCATCCAACGCGGCCTCGTCGAGAACGGGTGAACCGGAGCTTTTTGAGATTCTCACATTGCTGACCCCGCCATTGGCCAAGATGGTGAAACTCACTTGAACGGTACCCTTGATACCTGCGCGATCTGCTGCCTTGGGATAGCGGAAATGGCGCTGCACCTTTGACCGAACCTTGCCCTTGTAGTTGCTCTCAGCCGCATTCCCGAGCGCTTGCGATTTGGCGCCCTCCTTGCCGCTACTGGAACTCGCGACAGCGTTCTCGACTCCATCTGCCTGTCCCTTATTCAGGGGTTCCATCTGCTTGCCAGCGTCCCCCGCCCTTTTCTTGACAGATTTCTTCTTCGGCCTTTCCTTCTCAGGCTCTTTCTTCGGTTCCGGCTTCTTTTCCGGCTCCGGCTTTACAATCTCTTCCGGCTTCTCTTCTGGAACCACCGTTTCCGCCGGCGCCACCGTTGCCGTAATTTCCGGCTGTGCCGCCACGACCGGCGAGATTTCTTCTGCGGGAAGAATCACATCGGCCTCGGTCGGCACGATGTCGCTCGGGGTCTCGGCCGTGATCTCGGACAGGATCGGCGGTACTTCCGCCACCTCGAAGGGCGTTGGCTCGACCTCTTCGGGTTCAACTTCCTCCGGCTCCACCGCTTCTGTGGGATCGCCCGCCTGGATCATTTCCTCGAAGGCATTGCCGAGGACCGCCACTTCCATGGCCTCGCCGCCTGCGACCATCGCCTGCTCCGGCGGTTTTTCGCCGGGCTCGAACAGCTTGGCAGCACCTGCGTGCGCCAGCAGCGAGAGGACGATCGCCCCGGTCCATTTTACCGTATTGTTCATCACAGATACCGATGAGAAAACCGCATCAGCCCTTCAGCTCGACGGACGACCTGGATCCGGTCTTCAACACCTTCATGCATGCGTCCTTGGCGACACCCTCGCCGTCACAGACCGGAGCATCGTTGATCAAGAGGCTCTTCACTGCCTCGCATTTCGTTCCCGAAAGGTCGAACTGGCGGACCTTGGTCTTGCCGGCTGGCAGATCGCGGAAATCGAGAACCGCCATCCGCTCAACCAGTCCTTTTTCATCGAAGAGCACGAATTCGAAGGAGACCTTGGAAAGCGATTGCGGCAGGCCATTGCCGGCCACGAATGTCAGCTTGCAGCCCTTGTCGGACGACGCCAGATCATTGATCTCGACCGTCAGATTGCCGGGCGTCCCCGCATCCTGAGCCAGAGCGGCCGTGCCCGGATAGACGGCAGCGAACAGGGCCAAGGGCAGCAGTCGATCGAATTTCATCATTGTCTATCCACTCTCTGAGCTGGTGTCGTGGGCGCGGATGAAAACCGTTCGGACGGCTTCACCGCCGGCACGTGATTTCCGCCCGGCAAATTAAACTTGACTACAAAAATCCTGTATTGCGTCCATAATAAAAGATGAGTAATGAAGTCAAGATACTAATCGCAATGACCCGGCTTGAGAAGGGGAGCAATCCCCGGTTTTCGGCCGCCATGATCAGGACAAGAAGCCTGTGACACCGAACAATCCAGATGCCGTATCGGCTTCCTTGCCGGCCAGCCAGACGCAGCGCGTCATTGACAGCCGCGATCTCTTTCGTGGCGGAAACGAAATCCTGATCTCGCATGACGGCGCCATCTACCGCATGAAAATTACCCGCCAGGGCAAACTTATCCTGAACAAATAGGCCATTCACATGACCCAAACGACCCGTCCGACCCCGTCTGAAATTCGCGCCTACCGGGCAGCCAACCCCAAGATGCGCGAACGCGATATCGCCGCTCAGCTGGGCATTTCGGAAGCAGCCCTCGTCGCCGCCGAATGTGGGCTGACCGCTGTTCGCATCGACGGGGACGTCAACCGTTTCCTCGAGCGCGCCGCCGAACTCGGCGAAGTCATGGCGCTGACCCGCAACGAAAGCGCGGTGCACGAGAAGATCGGCGTGTTCGAGAACATCACCCCCGGCAAACATGCCTCGATCGTGCTCGGCGAGAACATCGATCTGCGCATTTTCCCGGGCGCCTGGGCACACGGCTTTGCGGTGACGAAAACCGATGGCGACGCGGTGCGCCGCAGCCTGCAGTTCTTCGACAAGCAGGGAACCGCCGTCCACAAGGTGCATATGCGCTCCGCCTCGAACCTGAGCGAATACCAGAACATCGTCGAAGCCTTCAGGCTGGAAGACCAATCACAGGAATTCGTTGGCGAGGCCGCCGTTGACAGCATCGAAGGCGAGCTCGAACAGGTGGATGTTGCCGTGCTGCGCAACGAATGGAGCAGGATGACCGACACCCATCAGTTCCACGGCCTCTTGCGCAAGCTGAAGCTCGGCCGCCGGCAGGCGCTGCAGTCGATCGGCGAGGATTTCGCCTGGAAACTGCAGCCGGAAGCCGTGGAAGAGATGATGCGCGAATCCGCCAGGGTCGAGTTGCCGATCATGTGTTTCGTCGGCAATCACGGCACTATCCAGATCCACTCCGGACCACTCGCCAACATCGAGACGATGGGTCCGTGGCTCAACATCATGGACCCGACCTTCCACCTGCACTTGCGCAGGGATCATCTCGCCGAAATCTGGGCTGTTCGTAAACCGACGGCCGACGGCCATGTCACCTCGCTGGAAGCGCTCGACGCCAAGGGCGAAATGGTCATCCAGTTCTTCGGCAAGCGCAAGGAAGGCTTCGCCGAGCGCCCGGAATGGCGCTCAATCATGGAAAACCTCGCCCGGCTCGACATCACCGCGGCAGCCTGAAGGAGCTGGCCATGAAAACTCCCTATGATTTTCGCCGGCTGCGTTCCTGGGAACTGGCTCTGGCTCTTTTTGCAGTGTCCACACCGTTCGTACTGCCGATCACGTCGCCGCCCTCCTTCGTGCGTGCAGCCGTTGCGCAGGACATGCAGCAGATCGACACCTCCCGCCTCGTCTCCGTTGGCGGTGCCATTACCGAGATCGTCTATGCGCTCGGCGAAGAGGGCAAGCTCGTCGGCCGCGATTCGACCAGCGTCTATCCCGAAGCGGCACTGAAGGTTCCCGACGTCGGTTACATGCGGCAACTGGCTCCGGAAGGTGTCATCGCCACCAATCCGACCGCCATCATCGCAGTCGAGGGCAGCGGCCCGCCGGAGACGCTGAACGTTCTCAAAGAGGCGAAAATCCCGTTCCAGACGGTTTCGGAGACATTCGATCGCGACGGCATCCTGGCAAAGATCAAGACCGTCGGCGACTTCCTCGGCGTGCCGGACAAGGCGGCAGCGCTGTCTGAGAAGGTTCAGGCCGGCCTTGACGCCGCAGTCGCGGACGCAGCCAAGCGTCCGGAGAGCGAGCGCAAACGGGTGATCTTCATCCTGAGCACCCAGGGCGAAAAGATCATGGCGTCGGGCACCGGAACGGCTGCAGACGGCATCATCGCGCTTGCGGGCGCCGTTAACGCGACCGGCAGCTTCCCGGGTTACAAACCGCTGACCGACGAAGCGATCATCGAGGCCAGGCCTGATGTCGTGCTGATGATGTCTCGTAGCGGCGGCCATGCGGCGACCGATGACGAGCTCTTTGCCCATCCCGCCCTCAGCCTGACGCCCGCAGCCAAGACCAAGGCAGTGATCCGGATGGATGGCCTGCATCTGCTCGGCTTCGGCCCGCGCACGGCGGGCGCGGTGCGCGAACTGAACGCGGCGATCTACGGAAAACCGAATGCCTCACAATGAAATGGCGGCAGGTGATGGCCGGTCGCGGTCATTCGCGGCACGTTTGAAATCCGAATGGCACATGGGCGACCGGTCGCGGCTGGCGCAGGTGTTGATCCTCGCGCTGATCGCGCTGGCGGCCGCGATGTTTGCCGCCTCCATCATGACCGGTGCTGCCGACGCGTCGCTCGGCAACGTCCTGCGTTGGCTTTTCGGTGTGGAAGGCGCAGAACAGGCGCTGAGCGCCCGCGACCGCATCATCATCCTCGATATACGCCTGCCGCGCTCTGTCATGGGCCTTCTGGTCGGCGCCTCCCTCGCCGTGTCCGGCGCAATCATGCAGGGGCTCTTCCGCAATCCGCTGGCCGACCCGGCACTCGTGGGCGTCTCCTCCGGCGCGAGCCTTGGCGCGGTTCTGATGATCGTGCTCGGCAGCTCCGTTTTTGGCCCGATGTTTGCGGTTTTCGGATTCTACGCTCTACCGGTTGCCGCATTTCTCGGCGGCCTTTTCACGACACTCCTGCTCTACCGGATCGCGACACGCAGCGGCCAGACCTCGGTCGCAACCATGCTGCTTGCCGGCATCGCGCTCAGTGCGCTGGCCAACGCCGTCACCGGCGTTCTCATTTTCATCGCAGACGACAAGCAGTTGCGCGATCTGACCTTCTGGGGCCTCGGATCGCTCGCCGGCACCAACTGGACGAAGATCCTCTCCGCCGGGCCGATCATCCTCATTTCGCTCGCCGTCGTGCCCTTACTGGCGCGAGGCCTCAACGCCCTGACGCTCGGGGAAGCGGCCGCCTTCCATATGGGCGTCCCGGTTCAACGGCTGAAGAATATCGCCATCGTCAGCGTCGCGGCCTCGACCGGCGCCTCGGTCGCCGTCAGCGGCGGCATCGGCTTCGTCGGCATCGTCGTGCCGCATGTGCTGCGGCTGATCATCGGGCCGGATCATCGCTATCTCCTGCCCGCGTCGGCCCTGCTGGGCGGGACGCTCCTGATTTTCGCCGACATGATCGCGCGGACCATCGTGCCGCCGGCGGAACTGCCGATTGGCATCATCACGGCTTTTGCCGGCGCCCCGTTCTTCCTGTGGATCCTGCTGCGCGGGCGCTCCCACATGGGACTTTGAGGACAGATCATGATCAAGGCCAGCAATCTCTCCGTCCGGCTTTCCGGAAAACAGGTGCTGCACGGCGTCAACATCGAGGCCGCGGCTGGTCAGTTGACGGCCATCGTCGGTCCGAACGGCTCCGGCAAGACCACCAGCCTCAAAGCGATCGCCGGCGAACTCTCCTATGACGGCACCGTCAGCATCAACGGTCATGACATTTCGAGACTGAAGCCGTGGGAACTCGCCTTGAAGCGCGCCGTCCTGCCGCAATCGACCGTGATCTCGTTTCCTTTTACGGTACGCGAAATAGTTCGCATGGGGTTGTCCGTTGGTGCGAAGACCGGTGCGGATGAAACCGACCGGATCGCCAGGGAGGCGCTGGAGGCGGTCGACCTGTCGGGTTTCGCCGGTCGCTTCTACCAGGAGCTTTCCGGCGGTGAACAGCAGCGCGTGCAGCTTGCCCGTGCCCTCTGTCAGATTTGGGAACCAGTTCAGCATGGAGAACCCGCGTTCCTGCTCCTCGACGAGCCGGTCTCCAGTCTCGACATCCGCCACCAGCTGACGATCATGCGGCTAGCCCGGGATTTCTGTCAGCGCGGCGGCGGCGTGATCGCCATCATGCATGATCTCAATCTCACCGCCATGTTCGCCGACCGGATGATCATGATGAAGAGCGGCCGCGTTCGTGCGGCTGGGCGCCCGAACGAGGTGATGACCGACGCCATCATGGAAGCGGTTTTCGGCTGCGCCATGCGCGTCAACGCCACACCGGCTGGCAGCGTCCCTTTCGTCCTGCCCCATACGGCGCTCGGCTAGCGCATCGTTCCGCCGTTCCCGGTGGAACCAAACACCTTCCTGCGCGTTGAGGTCGCGAACCCTGACAGGGTGGTGATTTCACATGTCGGCACGACTGCACGCCGGGGTTGCCGTGAAACCGCACTCCCGGCACAGATAGGAGTTTTCATCATGGCAACAGGTCTCTTTTCCGGTTCCAGCGCAAAGAAGCGCTTCGTCGATGCGCCGATCGAAGATCAGATCAATGAGCTCCGCGATGAGATCGCATCACTTGCGAAACTCCTGTCACAGCGCGGCTCGGAAGCCTCGAAAGACGTTCGGACAAGAGCCCATGATGCACGCGAGCACGCGGAAGCCGGCCTGCACGATCTGATTGAAAATGGCGAGCAACTGTTCGCCGAACTGCGCAATCGCTACGCGCTCACCGAAAAGCAGGTGCGCCACACCGTTCGCGAACATCCCGTCGCGACCCTCGGTGCCGCGGCTGCCCTTGGTCTTTTGATCGCCGCTCTTCTCCGCCGCTAGCCCAATCCTGACGGCGGTCGTCATCGGCGGTTGCCCATCGTATCCAAAAGCTGGCAAACGGCGACTTTGCCAGCCGAACTTGCGTTCTTGTCCTTGGAGAAAAACATGGGTCCCTTGGCCGCAATGCTTTCGGCTCTCATACTGACAGACATCGGCGTTACGGTAGCGCGCTTCAAGCGGAACGGGGCCTTGTGGCTGCTGGCGTCCCTGTTTTTTCTGACCGCCTATATTTTCGCCCTCGTCGCAGGCGCGATCTATTTCAGCGCATTGTATACGCCGCTGACGGCCACCATCATCCTCGCAGTCATCTCCCTGGTCATAGGCCTCGTCATCATCGGCATCATGTACGCGCTCAATGCGCGGGACCAGCGTATCGCAGCGGACAAGCGCCGGCGCTCGCAGGCGCAAACCAGTCTGGTGGTCGCCACGGCTCTGACGCTGTTCCGCAAGCAACCACTTCTGGCTGCCGGTCTCGCGGTCGGGCTTGGAGCCGCTCTTGGACTGATGAGGAAGTCAGGCGACCGCGATCGCTCCTGACGGTGTCAGGATAGATCAGAGGGGAAGACGGATGATCGCCGTCAATCCTGCAGGCAGGTATTCGACTTTCGCCGAACTGCCCATCACCTTGCCGAGGCTACGCTCGATCAGGATCGAGCCGAAGCCGCGCCTCGCTGGCTCGCTGACAGGTGGGCCGCCCACCTCTGTCCAGGTCATATGCAAGACACGGTGGCCATCCTCATCAACCCCGCGCGCCGTGACGACGACCTTGCCGTTCGGAACCGAGAGAGAGCCGTATTTTGCGGCATTGGTCGCCAGTTCGTGCAGAACCAGCCCGAGGCCGACCGCCTGGTCCGGCCCGAGCAAAATCTCGTCCTTGTGGATTTCGATCTGTCGTCCGTAGTCGCGTACATGCGGCGCCAGTTGTTTGGCCAGCAAAGCCGAAAGGTGAATGTCACCCCATTCATGGTCCGACAAAAGTCCGTGCGCTTCCGATATGGACTGAAGCCGGCCGGCGAATGCCGTCATGAATTCCTGCGGATCGCTGGTTTGCCGCAATGTCTGTCGGGCCAGCGACTGCAACATCGCCAGCGTGTTCTTGACGCGGTGATTGAGTTCGCGCAGCAGCAGCCGGGTGCGCTGCGTCGAAACTTGTTCCTCCGTCACATCAATATTGACGCCGAGAAAAAGCGTCGGTTTGCCCTCGGCATCACGTTCATGCACACGGCCACGGCCAAGCAGCCATCGCCCGGTGGAGGCGACCCGAAACGTGCCGTCATATTCCTCGTCCTGTGCCATGGCGGACCGCAGCTTCGAGAACGTTGCCATGCGATCTTCATGATGGATGGCAGTAAAAATGTCCCTCGCCTGAACAACCCCGACCGGTTTCATGCCAAACATGCGCAGCATCGCGGGATTGCAGGAGACATTGCCGGAGCGGACGTCCCACAGCCAGCTGCCGACATTGGCCGCATCGAGCGCCATGGCGTGGCGCTGCTCCTCGCGCGAAAGCGCTGCCTCTTTCAAGGCCCGCTGGCGCGCTTCGTGCTTCAGCTTAAACAATGAGGCCGCAAGACGCGAGAGACGGCGCAATTGTGTGAGAAGATGCGGCGTGACGTCGTGGCGCGGCTTGACATCGTAAACACAGATCGAGCCGACCGGCTGTTCGTCGATAACCAGCGGAACGCCGGCATAAAACCGCAAAACCGGCGCACCCGCCACCCGCGGCTGGCTGGAAAAACGAGGGTCGGTCGAAGCGTCGCCGACGACAAGCACGTCATCCAAACGCCCGGCGATCGTATGCATGCAAAACGATCCCGCAGACAGCGCCTGTGTCTCGCTGGTTCCGACCGTTGCCTTGAGCCATTGATGCCGTGCATCGACGAGCGTTACCAAAGCAATCGGCGCGCCGAAAAGATCGGCGGCCATCTCGGCGAGCTCCTGGAAATCGGCGTCCGGCACGGCCATGTCCGGGACGACAGAACGCAGGACATCAAGCCGTTGCGGCGATGTCAGAACGGCCGCCATCGCCGCCGCCAGGTCGCTATTCTTTTTGTTCATGAACTTCCACACCCGGCCCCGGGCGCCGTCGCTGACTTGTGCCCGCTACATCTCCCTGCAGCGCGTCTGTCGCTGTTTCTGCACGATTGTGAACCCCGGTGCAATCAAGCCCGCCGCATCAGGGCGCTCTGCGAAAAGACGTCCGCCAAATCTGAGGAAGATACTGGCGGACGCGACATGTCTGCGGTCAGGAAACGAAAGCCCGCGAGGTAATGGGCGCCGATGTCGCATCAGGCCCATACTCGCTCTCGCCGGTGACCTGCAGAATATCCTGAAGGCGCTGGCGGGCGCGGTTGACGCGGCTTTTGATTGTTCCAAGCGCACAACCGCAAATCTCCGCCGCCTCCTCATAGGAAAAGCCGGAAGCCCCGACCAGAATTATCGCCTCGCGCTGATCCGGCGGCAGCTTCTCCAGCGCCCGCTTGAAGTCCTGAAGATCGAGCGAGCCATATTGGGCAGGATGCTGGGCCAGCGTCTCGGTGAAATAGCCGTCGCTATCTTGCACTTCGCGCCCACGCTTGCGCATCTGGCTGTAGAGTTCGTTGCGCAGAATGGTGAACAGCCACGCCTTCATGTTGGTGCCCATCTCGAAGTGGTCCTGTTTGGCCCAGGCCTTCATGATGGTGTCCTGAACGAGATCGTCGGCCCGGTCGTGCCGGCCGATCAACGACATGGCGAACGCACGCAGGCTTGGAAGGGCTGCGAGCATTTCACGCTTGAAACTCGGTTCCTCAGAGGTCATGCCACCACTCATTCCGCCACATCCGGCATCGACTGGCGCTCGACCGCGTCGAGCTTCTCAAGCAGGTCGAGGAACCGGTCCGGAATGGCTTCTTCCTGTACAGAAAGATAGAGCGCGCGGAGCTTGGTTGCAATCTGTGCATTCGGATTATCGGCGCGCACTGGCTTTGCCACATCGCGCCCGGCCCCAATTTTGTTGGTCATAAAATTAAAATACCTTCAGATGTTCGTCTGGCACCATAATGCACCGCGAAAAAAATCGTTCCCTCCAAAGGAACCTTTTTTTTCTGGTGGCGTTGTCCGCCTGTCATGGCCATCTCCTCGGCCAGATTGAGGGAGTTCATAATGTCACTTTCCACCCGGATCGCTCCGTTCCTGCCCTATTTGCGCCGATACTCTCGCGCCCTGACCGGATCGCAGACATCGGGCGACGCCTATGTCGCGGCCGTTCTGGAAGCGTTGATCGCAGATGTCTCCATTTTCCCGGAGGCGAGCAGTGACAGGGTCGCGCTGTTTCAACTCTATACAAAGATGTTCGGTTCCTCCTCCGTTTTGATCCCCGAGCCAGTTTCGCCCTTTGCCTGGGAAAAACGGACGTCGATCAATCTCGCATCCGTCTCGCCGCTGGCACGCCAGGCGTTCCTGCTCGCGTCCGTCGAAGGCTTCCGCACAAGCGAGGCGGCAGAAGTTCTCGGCACCACCGAGAGCGGCATGAACGAGTTGCTTGAGCGCGCCTCAGAGGAGATTTCGCGCCAGGTCGCCACCGACATCATGATCATCGAGGACGAGCCGCTGATTGCCATCGACATCGAACAGATGGTCGAGAGCCTTGGCCACCGGGTCACCGGCATTGCACGCACCCGGGATGAAGCCTTGACGCTGTTCAAGGCGACGCGGCCGAGCATGGTGCTTGCCGATATCCAGCTCGCGGACGGCAGTTCCGGCATCGATGCGGTCAATGATATCCTGAAGAACACGTCCATTCCGGTGATTTTCATAACGGCGTTCCCGGAACGCCTGTTGACCGGCGAACGGCCTGAGCCGACCTTCCTGGTCACCAAGCCGTTCAACCCGGACATGGTCAAGGCGCTGATCAGTCAGGCGCTGTTCTTCAACGAATCCACCAAGGCCGCAGCCTGAGACCCGTTACGCCCGGAACGCCGGGCGAACGATCTCATTGTGAAATACACGGGGGGAGCGCCTCGGCGCCCGCGGTGAACACGTCGATTTTGGCCGGCCCGTTTCGCATCGGAGAGCCGATCGGACGGGGCCGTTTTTGTCGTTAACACGGGAGCTGGGCAAGCAGTCAATCGGAGAATGGAAGGCGTAACGCGTGGCCAATGCAGGCAGTTCAGCCCCCCTCAGGACCGGCGGCAAACCAAACGCGGCCCTGATGGAGCTGGTCTTGAAGAAGTCCGGTTTGGGCTATCTCTATCAATCTGACGATCTCGGCGTCGTTCTTTCCGGAAACCTGCCTCGAGTCCTGCAGTCGCTGGCAATGGGCCGGCAGGCGGACGAGGAAGTGTTCGGATCCGAGGAAAGCGCCCGCCTGACCGCTTTGAAGCGGGACGTCGCCACCCGAAATGCCCCTGCCTCGACAGAAATCGATGTCACATCTCCGACCGGCGTTCTGACCTATCGGATCGATATCGAGCGCATCGATTCCATGGGCATGACCGGTGTTCTGTCCGTGATCACCGATATCTCCGAGACCCGTCGCCGCGAACGCGTCCTCAAGACCCTGCTGCGTGAGCTCAGCCATCGCTCGAAAAACCTCCTGGCCATCATCCAGGGTATCGCCACCCAGACCGCGCCAGGCACTTTCGCTCGACTATTTCCTAAGCAAATTTCGCGGACGCATTCAATCGCTTGCCTATTCCCAGGACCTCGTGACCGATTCCAGCTGGCGCGGCGCCTATCTCTTCGCCCTGACGGAGCGGCAATTCAGCGCCTATTGGCCGGCGACCGAAAACCCGATTTCCGTCAGCGGCATTGATGCGCACCTGTCGCCGAATGCGGCGCTGCACATCGGCCTTGCCTTGCATGAGCTGATCGTCAATTCCGCCTCCTACGGCGCGATTTCCGCCGGTGTCAATTCGCTGACGATCGACTGTTTCGAAACACTGCTGGATGATCAGAAGGCGATCGAACTGGCTTGGATCGAACACCTGCCACCCGCATCAGCGTTGCAGAGTGACGCTGACGACCACACTTTCGCACGCACGGTGCTGGAACGCGTCGTGCCGATCGCCGTCGGCGGCAAGGCCATGTACATGACCACGCCCGACCGCATCGAATACCACCTGACCATTCCGTCGCGGGAATATGAGATCATTACCCGCGTCGAGGAGTAAGCAGGTCCAAGAAGGCGGCAGATCCCTAACGCGATGATTCTCTGCAAAAAGAACAGCCAGTGTCCGGGGAAGACACTGGCTGATATCGACAACTCACCGAGGGGGCGTGTGAGTTGAGTGCCGGATCATTGTTGGAGTGTTCGCATTGGGGGCGATGCGAACGCCTGTCCGGACACGGCATAAACGGGACTGTCGCAAAAAGGTTCCGCACCGGTTTCTTTTTTCCGAAAATTATCGTCAAAGCGCTTCCAACTCGGCCCGATGTTTGTAGAGGCTGAGAAACTTGCGAAAGTCGCGATCATAGATCTCTCTCCACGCCGGATTGGGATGACGTTCCTGCCCGCCGGGCGACATCGCAGGTCCCGCAGTTCCAAGGTCCGGATAGAGATCACCTGCAACCGCCGCGACCATGGCAGTGCCAAGCAGCACCGCGTCGTTTGTTTCAGGCACCACGACGGTGCAGCCCGTCACGTCGGAATAAAGCTCCATCAAAAGCGGATTGCGCACATGCCCGCCTGTGACATGCAGGGTATCGAGATCGTAGCCGGCCTGCTTCATCATCTCGAGAATATGGCGTATCCCGAGGGCGATGGCGACGCAGGTGCGCCAATAGAGCCGGCACAGCGCATCGAATGAACTGTCGAGCGTCAGGCCGCTGATGACGCCGAGCGCATGCGGGTCGGCGAGCGGCGAACGGTTGCCGTGGAAATCCGGAAGCACATGGAGCCGTGAGGCAAACTCCGCACCATGGGCGGCGCGCAGTTCCTGAATGCGCAACACGATGCGGGCGTGGATTTCCACATCCGGCTCGCCGCCGGCACTGTGGCTGCGCACGACATGATCGAGCAGCGCGCCCGTCGCCGACTGTCCACCCTCGACCAGCCAGCTGCCTGGAAATACAGCCTCGAAATAGGGGCCCCACATGCCGAAGCCCGGCTTCATGTCCTTCGAAAAGGCAACGATGCAGCTGGAGGTACCGGCAATCAGGGCGAGCTGCCTTTCGAGCCTGTCCGGCGCGCCGGCAAATTCACCAAGAACGCCGATGGCTCCGGCATAGGCGTCGATCAGCCCTGTCGCCACCTCGCATTTTTCGTGCAGCCCGAGTTCGGCCGCTGCCGCAGCCGTCAAGTGTCCCGTCGATTGTCCGACCGGCAAGGTTTGCTCCGGCAGGCCACCTCGCTCACGCAGATCCTCCAGGCCGATCATGGACAGGAATTCCTCCTGCCAGCCGTTCGCCCTGTGAGAAAGGTAGTTCCATTTCGCAGTCAATGTGCAGCGCGAACGCGCCGGGTTGCCGGTCGCCCGCCAGGACAGGAAATCGGCCAGATCGAAGAAGTATCCCGCCTTTTCCCATTGCTGCGGCAGGCTCTGCTTCAGCCACATGAGCTTCGGCATTTCCATTTCCGGCGACATGACCCGACCTGAATGATTGAGCACGGGATGTTCGGTCGCGGTGCAGAAGTCAGCCTGCTCCAAGGCGCGATGGTCCAGCCAGACGATGGTGTCCCAGCGTGGATCGCCCTTGCGATTGACGGACAAAGGCGCGCCGTTCCTGTCACGCACGACCAGCGAGCAGGTGGCATCGAAACCAATGGCGGCGATAGCCTCGGCGGGTACACCTGCCTTGGCACGGGCGGTTTTTACGGCGATGCAGACGGCAGTCCAGATATTTTCGGAATCATGCTCGGCGTGATTTTCCTCGGGCCGGTTCATCGCGATCGGATAGTCAGCACGGGCCAACTGCTTGCCACACCTGTCGAAAATGCCGGCGCGGGCACTGCCGGTTCCAACATCGACAGCAACAATCAGATCGCGCATTAAACTGCGCTCCCGTCCGTTTGTTCTTTACGGACAAAATGGATCAATTCCCGCATGTCGTCAAACAGGACGTCAGGAGAAAGCCGCCTGAGCGTAGTGAGATGCCGCTCGGACCTCGCATGCGAGGCGCCGGCAAAGGCAAAAACCCGCATTCCGGCAGCCTGGGCAGCCTCGATACCGGCCGGGCTGTCCTCCACGACGATACAGTTTTCCGGCGGCGTGGCCATTTCCGCAGCAGCATGCAGGAAGAGATCGGGCGCGGGCTTGCCGCGCTCCACCATCGTCGAGCTGAACAGGTAAGGATCGAGCTTGTCGATCAGCCCGGTGATTGTCAGCGACAGCCGGATGCGTTCCATCTGGCTGGAAGAGGCGACACAGCGCGGGATGTCGAGTTGATCGAGCGCGGTCGCAATGCCAGCCACGGGCTGCAACTCCTGCCGGAAGCGCTGGTAGAGATCGAGACGCATTCGCTCAAGAAAATGGTCGTCCACCGCAAGTCCGTACTCCTCGTGCAGGATGTCCGTCGTCGTCTTCAGGCTTTTGCCGAGAAAACGCTCGGTTGCCTCCTCGGCATCCATATCGACGCCGGCCTTGCGAAGGACCCGCACGAGCACATCGATCGACAGAGGTTCACTGTCCACCAGAACGCCGTCGCAATCGAAGATCACAAGTTTAGGCGGATGGTGCATGCTCATATCCGTCAAGTCGCCGCTTGCGCGCCAGGACGGCAGCACAGTGCGGCCGCGACGTTACGCGAGGGCCTGAGCGTCATGACGTCATTCTCCAAGTTTTCCATTGAGATAGAGCTGAAGCGTTGCCCGCGTGCCCTTTTCCCAAAGCGTCCGCAACGCATGTGCAAACCGCGTCTGGAACAGTGATGATTGCGCAACTTCACCGAAGATATCCGAAAGCGCAAGGAAGGCTTGTGGATCGTCCTTGGCTTTCACCGCCGCGGCATGCAGCCGGTCGGCGCTGGCGTCGTTGAAGGTGATCGCCCTGCCGCTATCGGTGGTTCCGGCGAAGTAGCGGCACCAGAGCGCCGACACGAGCGACAGCCCGATCACATCCTCGCCGCGCCGCAGCCGGTCGGCCGTCGTCGGCAGGATGAATTTCGGCTGGCGGTTGGAGCCGTCCTGAGCCAGACGCGGGATGGTGTCGCCAATCTTCGGATTGAAGAGGCGTTTCTCGACTTGGCTGAAATAGGCATGCAGATCGGTATTCGGCACCGGAGGGATGACCGGGATGATCTCGTCGCGCTCCAGCTTCGCCAGGAAGGCGCGGACCGTCGCGTCCTCCATTGCTTCATGGACGAAATGAATGTCGAGAAGCGCCGCCGGATAGGCGATCGCCGCATGGCCGCCATTGAGGATGCGGATCTTCATATGCTCGTAAGGTGCGACATCCGGAACGAACTGGACGCCGACGGTTTCGAGCGCCGGGCGGCCCGCGGGAAAATGATCCTCCAGGACCCACTGCTTGAATTCTTCGCAGAACACCGGCCAGTTGTCGTCAATGCCGTAATCGTCAGCGACGATGCCGACCTCCCGTGGTCCGGTCGCCGGCGTAATGCGGTCGACCATTGCATTCGGGAAGGCGACATTGGCTTCGATCCAGTTGGCAAGCGCCGGATCGGACAGGCGGGCAAGACCCGAAACAGCCGCATGGGTGACTTCGCCATTGCCCGGAATATTGTCGCAGGACATGACCGTAAACGGCGCGATGCCTTTGTCCTTGCGCGCTTTCAGGCCGGCGATGATCAAGCCAAACACCGTTTTCGGATCGGAGGGATTCTGGCTGTCGGCAACGATGGCCGGATGGGCCGGATTGAACGTGCCGGATGCGGGGTCGATGAAATAACCACCTTCGGTGATCGTCAGTGAGACGATGCGGATCGCGGGATCGGTGAGCTTCGCGATCGTAGCTGTCGCATTGCCGGGCCGCAGATAGTCGATCATCGGCGCCGTGACACGGGCGGCACTCCTGGTGTTGTCCTGCTCGACGACCGTCGTCAGGAAATCCTGTTCTTCGAGCTTCGCCCGCATTGCCTCGTCGGAGGGCAAAACGCCTGCGCCGACGATCGCCCAATCGAGGTCCTTGCCGGTGTTGAACAGATCATCGAGATAGATCGCCTGATGGGCGCGATGAAAATTGCCGACACCGAAATGGACGATGCCCGCCTTCAGCTTTGAACGATCATAGGCCGGGATGGCGGCCGTCGCCTTGATGGCATCGAGATTGGCGAGCGAAAGTTTGGTCGTCATGTCTTCATTCCTTTCGACGAGCTTTGATCAGCTCATCCAGTTGCCGCCATCGACATTGTAGGTCTGCGAGACGACATAGTTGCTTTCAGCCGAGGCGAGGAAGATCGCCATGCCCGTCAGGTCTTCGGCGGTGCCCATGCGTCCGAATGGCACTTCGGCAGCGACCAGCCTCTTCTTTTCGCCGAGCGGCCGGTTCTCGTATTTGGCGAACATCGCATCGACGCCATCCCAATGCTCGCCATCGACGACGCCGGGCGCGATCGCGTTGACGTTGATGCCGTGTTTGATGAGGTTCAGGCCCGCCGACTGGGTGAGGCTGATCACCGCCGCCTTGGTGGCGCAATAGACGGCGACAAGCGCCTCGCCGCGACGGCCCGCCTGGCTTGCCATGTTGATGATCTTGCCGCCGCGTCCCTGCGCGATCATCTGCCGCGCCGCCGCCTGCATGGTGAAGAGCGTGCCGGAGACATTGATCGAAAACAGCCTGTCGTAGCTGTCGCGGGTGATCTCGACGATCGGGGAGAGGTCGAACAAGGCTGCATTGTTGACAAGGATATCGAGGCCGCCGGCCTTCGCGACGACCGCCGCGATCGCCGCATCGATCGAGGCCTGGCTGGTCACATCCATTTCCACAGCATAGGCCGACGACCCGAGCTCGTCCGCGGTCGTCTTCGCTCGCTCGAGATTGATATCGGCGATCGCGACGGACGCCCCTTCGCGGATGTAAGCCTCGGCGAAAGCGCGGCCGATACCGCGCGCCGACCCGGTGATCAGCGCGCTTTTTCCCTGTAAACGTGTCATCGAATTGCCAGTCCCTTGTCATTGAAGCGGTGAACGCGGCCCTCGTCGGGCGTCAGGAAGACCTGGTCGCCATGGTTGACCGCGAAATCGCCGCCGACGCGGGCCGTCACCAGACCGATGCCCTCGACATGAATATGCAGGAAGGTGTCCGAGCCGAGATGTTCGGCGACGCCGACCACACCGCGCCATGTCCCGGATTGCGTCGACAGTTGCAGGTGTTCGGGGCGGACGCCGATGGTATGGGCGTTGTACGGTTTGGAGAATTCGCCGGTCGCGAAGTTCATCCGCGGCGAGCCGATGAAGCCGGCGACGAAGAGATTGTCCGGCCGGTGATAGAGATCGAGCGGCGACCCGACCTGCTCGATGTTGCCGGCATTGAGCACGACGATCTTGTCGGCCATCGTCATGGCTTCGACCTGGTCGTGGGTGACGTAGATCATCGTCGTCTGCAACTGATGGTGCAATTCGCTGATCTCCAGCCGCATCGTGCCGCGCAGCGCAGCGTCAAGATTGGACAGCGGTTCGTCGAACAGGAAGGCCGAAGGTTCGCGCACGATGGCGCGGCCGATGGCGACACGCTGGCGCTGGCCGCCCGATAGCTGGCCCGGACGGCGGTCGAGATAATTCGTCAGGTTGAGGACGCGCGCCGCCTCCGTCACCTTCTTGTCGATCGCGCCGTGATCGAGCTTGGCCATCTTCAGCGGAAAGGCGATGTTGTTGCGCACCGACATATGCGGATAGAGCGCATAGGACTGGAACACCATGGCAAGACCGCGCTTGGCGGGTGCCGCCCCGGTGACATCGCGGCCGTCGATCTCGATGATGCCCGAGGTGGTGTCCTCCAGACCGGCGATCAGGCGCAGCAGCGTCGACTTTCCGCAGCCCGAGGGGCCGACGAAGACGACGAACTCGCCGTCCTTGATCGTGAGGTCAATGCCCGGAATGACCTGCGTCGCGCCGAAGGATTTGTTGACCTTTTTCAGTGTGATATTGCCCATGCGTGCTCTCCCCAAGTCTTTTCGTCAGTTATTTCACGGCGCCGAAGGTCAGGCCGCGGACAAGTTGTTTCTGGCTGAACCAGCCCATGATCAGGATCGGCGCAATCGCCAGCGTCGAGGCGGCCGACAGCTTCGCCCAGAACAGCCCCTGCGGTGAGGAGAAGGAGGCGATGAAGGCGGTGAGCGGTGCGGCGTTGGTGGTGGTCAGACGGATCGTCCAGAAGGCCTCGTTCCAGGCAAGGATGATGTTGAGCAGCATCGTCGAGGCGATGCCGGGCACCGCCATCGGCGTCAGCACGTAGATGATCTCGCCCCAGAGCGAAGCGCCGTCCATGCGCGCCGCCTCCAGGATCTCGCCCGGAATTTCGCGGAAGTAGGTATAGAGCATCCAGATCACGATCGGCAGGTTGATCATGGTCAGCATGAAGGTCAGGCCGATGCGGCTGTCGAGCAGGCCGAAGTCGCGGAAGATCAGGTAGATCGGCACGAGCACGGCGACGGCCGGCATCATCTTGGTGGAGAGCATCCACATCAGCACGTCCTTGGTCTTCTTGGTCGGCGAGAACGCCATCGACCAGGCCGCCGGCACCGAGATCAACAGCGCGAGCAAGGTCGAGCCGACCGACAGGATGACCGAGTTCATGAACGGCTTGAAGTAGTCCTTCTGGGTCTGCACCTCGACATAGCTTTCGACGGTGCCCGACGGGATCAGGCTAAAACCCTGGATCGCTTCGGTTTCCGATTTGAAGCTGGTGATGATCGTGTAGAGGATCGGGAAGAAGATGATCAGCGCGACGATCCATGCGGCGATGGTGAAAGCGACGGTTCTTCTGGTCGAGACTGCGCGGGCCATGGTCCTGCCTCCCTTATCTGTCGAGGTTCTTGCCAACGGCGCGCATCAGGAAGAAGGCGACGATATTGGCGAGGATGACTGCAATGATGCCGCCGGCCGAGGCACCGCCGACGTCGTAGCCGAGCAGCGCGGTGCGGTAGATCAGGAACGGCAGGTTGGTGGAGGCGTAGCCCGGTCCGCCATTGGTGGTGACGAGGATTTCCGCATAGACGCCGAGCAGGAAGATCGTCTGGATCAGGATGACGACGGTGATCGCGCGGGCCAGATGCGGCAGCGTCAGGTAGATGAACCGGTTGACGAAATTGGCGCCGTCCATCTCGGCGGCTTCCTTCTGCTCGCCGTCGAGCGACTGCAGCGCCGTCAGAAGAATAAGCGTTGCAAACGGCAGCCACTGCCAGGCAACGATGATGATGATCGACAACAGCGGATACTGCGCGAACCAGTCGACCGGCTGCAGGCCGAGCGCCCGGCTCATATCGGCCAGCACGCCATAGCCCGGATGCATGATCATGTTCTTCCAGACCAGGGCTGCCACCGGCGGCATGACGAAGAACGGCGAGATGATCATGATCCGCACGATCCCCTGGCCCAGCATCGGCTGGTCCAGCAGGAGCGCGATCGCCACCCCGCCGATGACGGTGATGAACAGCACGCCGACGACGATGACCAGCGTGTTCCAGATCGACTGGAAAAAGGCCGGATCCGTGTAGAAATACTGGTAGTTGAACAGGCCGGCGAAGCTGACATTGCCCGGATTGAGCAGATTGTAGTTCTGGAACGAGAACCACAGCGTCATCGCCAGCGGCACGATCATCCAGATCAGAAGCAGCCCGACCGACGGGGCCACCATGAGGCGCGCAAGCGCCCGCGTATTCTGTGTCGCCATTGGAACAACCCTCCCTCTGATGCCGGTACAGGCGCCCGCCCCGCCGGGAGGGCTGCAAGCCGGTCTTCTTTGTTTTTCCTCAAAAAAACCCTGACGTCAGCCGCAGTGACTTCACAACGATTGACGTCAGGTTCCAGTTGACGACCCGGATGGTAGGCTCGGGTCGCCCGTCCTTGGGAAGGAACCTACTTGATGTAGCCGCCGCGGGTCATTTCGCGGGTGGTTACCTGCTGTGCCTGTGCAAGCGCGTCATCCACGGTCATCTGGCCAGCCAGCGCCGCCGAGAAAAGCTGCCCGACCGTCGTGCCGAGGCCCTGGAATTCCGGGATGGCGACGAACTGGACACCGACGTAAGGGACCGGTTTCACGGTCGGCTTGGTCGGGTCAGCCGCATTGATCGAATCCAGCGTCATTTTGGCAAACGGAGCCGCCTTCTGATACTCGGGATTGGCGTAGAGCGAGGAGCGCGTGCCCGGAGGAACGTTTGCCCAACCTTCCTTCTCAGCGACGATGTCGAGATAATGCTTGCTGGTAGCCCAGGAAACAAACTTCTGGGCGGCTTCCGCCTTCTGCGTGCCGGCAGGAACGCCGAGCGACCATGCCCACAGCCAGTTGCCGCGCTTGCCAAGACCAGTGTCTGGAGCAAGAGCGAAACCGACCTTGTCGGCAACCGTGCTATCCTTCGGGTTGGTCACGAACGATGCAGCCACCGTGGCATCGATCCACATGCCGCACTTGCCCTGCTGGAAGAGCGCCAGATTTTCGTTGAAGCCGTTGGACGAAGCGCCCTGCGGGCCGGCGTCGTTCATCAGCTTGACGTACATGTCGAGCGTGTTCTTCCATTCCGGCTGATCGAACTGGGGCTTCCAGTTCTCGTCGAACCAGCGTGCGCCGAAAGCGTTGGACGTTGCGGTCAGGAACGCCATGTTCTCGCCCCAGCCGGCCTTGCCGCGAAGGCAGATGCCGCTGATGTCGGCCGCACGGTCGGTCATCTTGCGGGCCGCTTCACCGATGAACTCCCAGGTCGGGGCGTCAGGCATGGTGAGCCCTGCCTTCTCCATCAGGTCCTTGCGATACATGATGAACGAGCTTTCCCCGTAGAACGGAGCCGCATAGAGCTTGCCGTCCGCGGTGAGGCCGGAGCGAATGGCCGGAAGCAGGTCGTCGACGTCGTAGTCGGCGCCGAGATTGTCGAGCGGCAGGAGCCAACCCTGCTTGGCCCAGATCGGAACTTCGTAGGTGCCGATCGTCAGCACGTCGTACTGGCCGCCCTTGGTTGCGATATCCGTGGTAACGCGTTCGCGCAGCACGTTCTCTTCGAGGGTGACCCATTCGAGCTGAATGTCAGGATTTGCCTTGGTGAAGTCGTCCGTCAGTCCCTGCATACGGACCATGTCGCCATTGTTCACCGTGGCAATGGTGAGGGTTTCGGCTTGGGCCAAACCCGCAATGACGACTGCCGAGCACGTGCCCAGCAAAAAAGTTTTCAAGTTCATATATCTTCCTCCCAGAAGAGTTATGAGCATTTGCCTTGCTCGTGGGCAATTACTCACGCCTTTGCAAAAAATGTCAATTGCCATTCGTTGCTGCACTGCAGAAACGAATGGCTAAACACTTGGTATCTCTAATGAATATTTATGGGTATTCGCTCACTGAGTGAGCAAGAACTCGGCAGTTGCCTCATCCGTAATGAGACCGTTGATCACCCGCCCCTTGAGGGCGGCGCTCAGTGCCAGGTGTTTCCGCTGGCCTTTGGCGATACCGATGACGCTCGCCGAATCACGCGACGGCAAGGGCACGCTGGCGACGCGCTTGTTGATGCTGCCGGACATCATCTGGCCATTGCGGTCGAACATCCAGCCGCAGATTTCTCCGGCCGCTCCCTCGTCCATCAGCCGCATCATTTCATCATGGGCAAGAAAACCGTCTTCGCACAGCGGCGCCCGCTCGCCAAGTTCACCGACGCCGACGAACGCGACATTGGCTTCCGCGCCAAGCTGCAACGCCGATTTGACGAGTGCCTGATTGTGAAGCACCACCCGCTCCTCCGGCGAAGAGACGAGAACCGGCAGCGGCATCGGAAAATGCCGCGCCTTGATGGCATCGGCCATGCTGAAGATGACGTTGTAATAGGCAGCAGAACCGTCGGGACCGATATTGCCGGTCAAGGAGACGATGCGGTGCTGGGGACATTCCATCGCCGGCAATTGATCGATCGCCGCCTTCAGCGTGCGCCCCGTGCCGATGGCAAGGATGATCGGATCGGTCGATTTCAGCCAGCGCTCGATTTCGGCGGCACCCGCCTCGGCAATGCCGACGGTCGTCGAGGACGATCCGGGATCACTCGGCACGATGTCCACTTGCCGCAGATCATATTTTTCCTTGAGCCGCTGCCCGAGTTCGAGGCAGGCGGCGATCGGATGATCGAGGCGAACCTTGATCAGACGTTCGGCCATGGCAAGCGAAACCAGCCGCTGCGCCGACTGCCGCGAGATCCCCATGGCGGACGCGACTTCATCCTGCGTGCGCCCGGCGACATAATAAAGCCAGCCGGCGCGCGCGGCATCGTCGAGCCTGTTGTTTGCTTCCGGTCTGCGCGCCATCGTCCTATACTCCTTCGAAAAGGTGCTGACATCTTTTCCCGCCTTCTGTCAAATACTGACCGCTGGCATGTGATTGCAAGCACGTTGAAACCCTTGCGCCACCGCGATTCCAACGTTTTCATTTTTTGAATTTTTACCGTTTGATAAAAAAATAAAGCGTGTTACCGTTTCATCATCCTAAGGCACGACATTTGGGAGCAATAAAATGGGAACGACTGAAACTGGAATAGTGAGCGGACGCCTGTCGCCCGCCGAATACGATAAGAATTTTTCCGATCTGCATCCGCCGCTCGACGAGCATGAAGCGCTGGTCGCCTCCGATCGCTGCTACTTCTGCTACGACGCGCCCTGCATGACGGCCTGTCCCACCTCCATCGATATCCCGCTGTTCATCCGGCAGATATCGACCGGAAACCCGATCGGGTCGGCCAACACCATCTTCGACCAGAACATCCTTGGCGGCATGTGCGCCCGCGTCTGTCCCACCGAGACGCTCTGCGAGCAGGCCTGCGTTCGCAACACGGCTGAGCACCGGCCGGTCGAGATCGGCAGGCTGCAGCGTTACGCCACCGATATCGCCATGCGCGACAATGTCCAGTTCTACGAGCGCGCCGAGCCAACCGGCAAGAGCATTGCCGTCATCGGCGCCGGTCCGGCCGGCCTCGCCTGTGCCCATCGCCTCGCCGTCAAGGGCCACGACGTCGTCATCTACGACGCCCGCGAAAAGGCCGGCGGCCTCAACGAATACGGCATCGCCACCTATAAGACCGTCGACAGCTTTGCCCAGAAGGAAGTCGACTATGTCCTGTCCATCGGCGGCATCGACATGCGCAACAGCCAGATGCTGGGCCGTGACTTCTCGCTGAGCGACCTGCTGTCCAAGCATGATGCCGTCTTCCTCGGCCTCGGCCTTGCCGGCGTCAACGCGCTGCGTGCCGAGGGCGAAACGGCGGAGGGCGTCGAAGATGCGGTCGATTTCATTGCGGCTCTCCGGCAATCGGAAACCAAGTCGGATATCCCGGTCGGCCGCAGGGTCGTGGTTCTGGGCGGCGGCATGACCGCAATCGATGCGGCTGTGCAGGCAAAGCTGCTGGGCGCCGAGGAAGTGACCATCTGCTACCGCCGCGGCAAGGAGCATATGAACGCCTCCGAGTTCGAGCAGGATCTCGCCGCCTCCAAGGGGGTGGCGATCCGCCACTGGCTGCAGCCGAAGCGCATCCTCAGCCGCGACGGCAAGGTGGCCGGCATCGAACTCGACTACACGACGCTCGAGAACGGACGCCTCACCATCACCGGCGAAACCGGCGTGATCACCGCCGATCACCTGCTGAAGGCAATCGGCCAGACCTTCGAGGCCGACGGTCTCGGCACCATCGCCCTGCAATCCGGCCGCATCGTCGTCGATGCCGAGGGCCGCACGTCGCTGGAACGCGTCTGGGCCGGCGGCGACTGCATTCTGGGCGGAGAAGACCTGACGGTTTCCGCCGTCGCACAAGGTCGCGATGCGGCCGAATCGATCAACCGGGCTCTCGCCGCTGCCACGCAGCCGGCCGTCGCCGTCGCTTGAAGGGGAGAATGAACAATGGCTGATCTCCGCAATAACTTCGTCGGCATCAAGTCTCCGAACCCGTTCTGGCTGGCCTCGGCGCCGCCGACCGACAAGGCGTACAACGTCGAGCGCGCCTTCAAGGCAGGCTGGGGCGGCGTGGTCTGGAAGACGCTTGGTGAGGAAGGCCCGCCGGTCGTCAACGTCAACGGCCCGCGCTATGGCGCGATCTGGGGCGCCGATCGCCGGCTTCTCGGCCTCAACAATATCGAGCTCATCACCGACCGCGATCTCTACACCAACCTGCGCGAAATGAAGCAGGTGAAGATGAACTGGCCGGACCGGGCGCTGATCGCCTCGATCATGGTGCCCTGCGAGGAAAATGCCTGGAAGGCGATCCTGCCGCTGGTCGAGGAAACCGGCGCCGATGGCATCGAGCTCAACTTCGGCTGTCCGCACGGCATGTCGGAACGCGGCATGGGCGCTGCGGTTGGACAGGTGCCGGAATATATCGAGATGGTCGTGCGCTGGTGCAAGCAGTATACCCGCATGCCCGTCATCACCAAGCTGACGCCGAACATCACCGACGTCCGCAAGCCCGCCCGCGCCGCCAAGGCCGGCGGTACCGATGCGGTATCGCTGATCAACACGATCAATTCGATCACCTCGGTCAATCTGGACACATTCTCGCCGGAACCGTCGATCGATGGCAAGGGCAGCCACGGCGGCTATTGCGGCCCGGCGGTCAAGCCCATCGCGCTCAACATGGTGGCCGAGATCGCCCGCGATCCCGAAACCTACGGCCTGCCGATCTCCGGCATCGGCGGCATCACCACTTGGCGCGACGCGGCAGAGTTTCTGGCGCTTGGCGCCGGCAACGTCCAGGTCTGCACCGCGGCCATGACCTACGGCTTCAAGATCGTCCAGGAAATGATCACCGGTCTTTCGAACTGGATGGATGCCAAGGGCCATCGCTCGCTCGACGATATTTGCGGCCGCGCGGTCCCCAATGTTTCCGACTGGCAGTACCTCAACCTTAACTACGTCGCCAAGGCCCGCATTGACCAGGATGCCTGCATCAAGTGCGGCCGCTGTCACATCGCCTGCGAGGATACTTCGCACCAGGCGATCACCCAGTATGTCGACGGCGTCCGGCATTTCGAGGTGATGGAAGACGAATGCGTCGGCTGCAATCTCTGCGTCAACGTCTGTCCCGTGCAGGACTGCATCACCATGGTCGGCCTTGAGCCGGGCACGCTCGACGAGCGCACCGGCAAGGTCGTCGATGCGAACTACGCCAACTGGACGACCCACCCGAACAACCCGATGGCCCGCCAGGCCGCGGAATAAGGGGCTTTTTTTTTGAATGCTCATCGACCGCCTCGACGCAAACCGAGGCGGTCGATTGTCATTGATTGACGCCGCAAACCTGTTATGGAACGGTCGCTGCGATCTACTGCAGCGCCCCAAAACAGGAGGCGACCATGTCACACAAAACCTTCCACGACGTGAGCTTTTGAGGTCACGTCCAAGCGACGCAAGTCTTTCCCTTCAGAAACCAACGTCAAGACCGGCAACCGGTTCGTTCACGGCGACGTCGAACTGATCGAGAAACTCGGCCGCAACGATCCCTGCCCCTGCGCTTCGCGGAGGCGGTTTCAAGAACTGCTGCCTGAAATCCGGCCGTTATGACGGCATCGAGCGGGACCACTACTTTTAGAGATAGGAACTGAACGACACGTGCAGGCGCTCGGCTGAAATTCGGGCGTCTGCGGTCCGGGTTTGGAAAAGCATCTCATTTTTCGCCGCCAAACGAGACAAACGACGCTCGCGATAACGGATTGGACACGAAATTGCGACGCAGCGTCCACAAAACGTGCGTTGCCCCTTGCCGCGAACTCGTCAATAAGAGGCCAAAGCAATATGCGGCGCTTCGCCGCCAACTCCGGATGTCTGTTTGAAGGTCGCCTCATCTAGAACGCGCAAAAGGCTGCATCTGCTGACAGGCGCTTGCCTGGGATTGTTCCTGCTGACCCATTTTTCCAATCACGCCCTCGGCCTCGTTTCGGTCGAGGCGATGGAAAAAATGCGTTGGGGTTTCAACCTGTTCTGGCGGAGCTGGCCCGGCACGATTCTGCTTTACGGGTCGCTGCTTGTCCATTTCCTGCTGGCGCTCGAAAGCCTGTACCGCCGGCAAACCTTGCGCATGCCTGTCCGCGAGGCGCTGAAGATCATCTTCGGGCTTTCGTTTCCCTTCCTCATCGTCGGCCATGTGGTCAGCACCCGCGTCGAATGGATGCTGACGGGCTCTGGCGACGGCTACTACGAGATGCTGCCGATACTCTGGTCGAGCACTTTTGCCGCCACACGGCAATCGCTTGCCCTCGTTCTCGCCTGGTCGCATGGCTGCCTCGGCGCATGGTTCTGGATGCGCGGTCGCAGCTGGTATCCACGTTATTTCCTGTTTTTCTATTCCTTCGCTGTCCTCGTTCCGCTGCTGGCGCTGCTCGGTTTCGCCGTCGCGGCACGGTCACTGGAGGGCGCGCTGCCGTCCGATGCATGGTTCATGGTGCACCGCACTCAGCCGGAAATCCTCGGACAAATCCGGCTCTCCATCATTGCTGGCCTGTTGGCAATGATTGGCGGAACGCTGATCCTGCGTGCAATTCCGGTGCGGGGAAAGGTCAAGATCACCTATCCCGACCGCGCCATCTCGGTCGCGAAGGGCTTTAGCGTGCTTGAGGCGAGCCGCGCCGCAGGCATACCGCATATCTCGATCTGCGGCGGCCGCGGCCGCTGCTCGACCTGTCGCGTGAGGGTAACCGAGGGCCTGGATCGGCTGCCGCCGCCAAACGAGGCCGAGAGGGCAACGCTCACGCGTATCCGCGCGCCCGACGATGTCCGCCTCGCCTGCCAGCTGCGGCCGAACCACAACCTGTCGATCGCGCCCATTCTCGGAGCCGACAATATCGGCCTCAAGGCACAGCCAAGCGAGCAGGAAGCAGCCGGACGTGAGCGCCGCATTGCCGTGCTGTTCTGCGACCTGCGCGACTTCACCCTGCTTGCCCAGAAGCAATTGCCGTTCGATACCGTCTTCCTGCTCAACCGCTATTTCGAAACCATCGGCGAGGCTGTCGAAGGATCGGGCGGCGTGATCGACAAGTTCATTGGTGACGGCGCGCTGGCGATCTTCGGGCTGAGCAACAACATCGAGGAAGCCTGCGCCCAGGCACTGGCCGCGACCGTTCGCATCGCCAGCGGCGTCGATGTGCTCAACCGCAGTTTCATGAGCGAACTGGACAAGCCGCTGCGCGTCGCCATGGGCATGCACGCCGGACCCGCGATCATCGGTCAGATCGGCTATGGCAAGGCCTCGTCGCTGACCGCGGTCGGCGACACCATCAACGCCGCGAGCCGACTGGAAGGGTTTGCCAAGGAATACGATGCGCAGTTGGCCGTTTCCGCCGACGTCGTGCGCTATGCCGGGCTCACGGTCGATGACCGCGAGAGCTACAACATCTCCATTCGCGGCCGCGCGGGCACACTCGAAACGCTGATTGTCCAGAATGCGGCGGAGATCGAAGTCATGATGGAGGCCGGGAAGCGCCAGAGAGAGACACAGAACTGACGAGGGTCAGGACACCACCGGTTGCGGCGCGAGCGCTGGCGGCAGTTAAGCGCTCCCCTCCTTGATTTCCAGGCCGCTCACGAACAACTGCTCGAGAAACCGTGCGGCGTCTTCAAATCGTCCGTCGCCTGAGCGCTCCTCCCCAAGCACGCCGCGCACCTGCACATCGAAATCGGCATAATGCTGTGTCGTCGACCAGATGGCAAAGATCAGGTGGTAGGGATCACATTTGGCGATCTTTCCGGCCTTTGCCCAGGCCTGGATGACCTCCACCTTCTCATCCACCAGCGTCTTCAATGGCCCCTTCAACTCGTCCTCGATATGCGGCGCACCCTGGAGGATTTCGTTTGCGAACAGCCTGCTCTCGCGCGGAAAGTCGCGGGCCATTTCCAGCTTGCGGCGGATGTAGCTGCGAATCTCGGAGACCGGATTTCCCTCGGCATCGAACTCGCGCAGCGGATCGAGCCAGCTGTCGAGCACCCGGTCGATCAGTGCCCGGTGCATCGCTTCCTTGGTGCGGAAATAATAGAGCAGGTTCGGCTTCGACATGCCCGCCACATCGGCGATCTGATCGATGGTGCTGCCGCGAAAGCCGTGGGTGGCGAACACGTCCAGCGCCGCCTCCAGAATCAGTTCTTCCTTCTCCTCCTGGATGCGGGTTCGCCTTTGTGTTCGGGCTGCCCTCGGAAGTACCATGTTTCCCCCTGTCTTCTCACCAATCGCCGCCTGCGCGCGGCTTGAAAACGCCCGAAAACCGCTTGATCTAAAAATTCGGACGGCAATTCCGTTTTTTCTGTTTTTCGTCTTGAGTGCGGCAACGGAAGTTGTAATGTTTTACCAACCGGTCAAATTATCAGTCAGTTCAATATCAAACGCAACGGCTGATCGCAGGGCAATCGAAAAAACCAGATGGCCCCGATTCGACCGACGGGAACAAGGGGATGCGCGCGCCACGTGCCTCCCGCAAAAAATGAGGAGAGCCGCCATGGTAGCAGCACCGGGCGAGAACATGCGTGTCAATGCGGACCGTCTTTGGGATTCGCTGATGGACATGGCGAAGATCGGCCCCGGCATTGCCGGCGGCAACAACCGCCAGACGCTGACGGACGAAGACGGCGAAGGCCGCAAGCTCTTTCGGACCTGGTGCGAAGACGCCGGCTTGACCATCGGCGTCGACAGGATGGGCACGATGTTTGCCACCCGTCCCGGCACCGATCCTGACGCCCTGCCTGTCTATGTCGGCTCCCATCTCGACACGCAGCCGACCGGCGGCAAATATGACGGCGTGCTTGGCGTGCTCGGCGCGCTCGAAGTCGTCCGCACAATGAACGATCTCGGCATCAAGACGAAGCACCCGATCGTCGTCACCAACTGGACCAACGAGGAAGGCGCGCGTTTTGCCCCCGCCATGCTTGCCTCCGGCGTTTTTGCCGGTGTCCATACGCTCGACTACGCCTATGACCGCAAGGACCCGGACGGCAAGACCTTCGGCGACGAGTTGAAGCGCATCGGCTGGCTGGGTGACGAAGAGGTCGGCGCGCGCAAGATGCACGCCTATTTCGAATATCATATCGAGCAGGGTCCGATCCTCGAAGCCGAGGAAAAGACCATCGGCGTCGTCACCCACTGTCAGGGCCTCTGGTGGCTGGAATTCACGCTGACGGGGCGCGAAGCGCATACCGGCTCGACACCGATGAACATGCGCGTCAACGCCGGCCTTGCCATGGCGCGCATCATCGAAATGGTTCAGGCTGTCGCTATGGAAAACCAGCCGGGCGCCGTCGGCGGGGTCGGCCAGGTGTTCTTCTCGCCCAACTCCCGCAACGTGCTGCCCGGCAAGGTCGTTTTCACCGTCGATATCCGCTCGCCGGACAAGGCGAAACTCGACCGCATGCGTGCGAAAATCGAGGCAGAGGCGCCGAAGATCACCGAGCCTCTTGGTGTCGGCTGTTCCATCGAGGCGATCGGCCATTTCGCGCCGGTCACCTTTGATCCGACGCTCGTCACGGCGGTACGCACCGCCGCCGAAAAGCTCGGCTACAGCCACATGAACCTCATCTCCGGCGCCGGCCACGATGCCTGCTGGGCCGCCAAGGTCGCGCCCGCCACCATGGTCATGTGCCCCTGCGTCGGCGGCCTTAGCCACAACGAGGCGGAAGACATCTCGAAGGAATGGGCATCGGCCGGCTGCGATGTGTTGTTCCATGCGGTCGTCGAGACGGCGGGGATTGTGGAGTGAAGGATGCTCATGTTCGCAAGACACCTCGACGCACTGGAGTTCGTGCTGCTGCTAGGCGTGATTCCGGCGATGGCCATCTGGTTCATCATCGCTTTCCGCGCCGCGGTCAGAGCGGACACTGCAACAGTCGGACCACGGACCTGAGGAGAAAATGTGAAATCTAAGGCCCAGGAATGACTGAGTTGTACCCGATGGATCAAAGCCTGACCATTGAGCTGTCGCTGGCGGAGACACTAGTTCTGTCAGATTGTCTTGATCGGTTGACGCGGCAAGAAAGTCTGACTTCGTTGATAGACAAGCCCGAGCAGATCGCGCTTTGGTCGCTCGATTGCGCATTGGAGAAGATCAATCCGATCATCTTCGATGCCGACTAACCCAAACACCTTCAGGAAGCGAAATCGCGTATTACGAGAGGTACAGACGAATGAGCACAGTCATCAAGGGTGGAACGATCGTCACCGCCGACCTCACCTACAAGGCCGACGTCAAGGTGGATGGTGGCAAGATCGTCGAAATCGGGCCGAATCTCTCCGGCGACGAGACGCTGGACGCCACGGGCTGTTATGTCATGCCGGGCGGCATCGATCCGCACACCCATCTCGAAATGCCCTTCATGGGCACCTATTCCTCCGACGATTTCGAAAGCGGCACGCGCGCGGCCCTCTCCGGCGGCACGACCATGGTCGTCGATTTCGCGCTCCCCTCGCCCGGCCAATCGCTGCTCGAAGCGCTGACCATGTGGGACAACAAGACCTCGCGGGCCAATTGCGACTTCTCCTTCCACATGGCGATCACCTGGTGGAGCGAGCAGGTGTTCAACGAGATGGAGACGATCGTCAAGGACAAGGGCATCAACACCTTCAAGCACTTCATGGCCTACAAGGGTGCGCTGATGGTGGATGATGACGAGATGTTTTCCTCCTTCCAGCGCTGCGCCGCCCTCGGCGCTCTGCCGCTCGTCCATGCCGAAAACGGCGACGTCGTCGCACAAATGCAGGCAAAGCTGCTCGCCGCTGGCAATAACGGCCCTGAGGCGCATGCCTATTCCCGCCCCGCCGAAGTCGAAGGCGAGGCCACCAACCGGGCGATCATGATCGCAGACATGGCCGGCGCACCGGTCTATATCGTGCACACCTCCTGCGAGCAGGCGCACGAAGCCATCCGCCGCGCGCGCCAAAAGGGCATGCGCGTCTATGGCGAACCGCTGATCCAGCATCTGACGCTCGACGAGAGCGAATATGCCAATCCCGATTGGGACCACGCCGCCCGTCGCGTCATGTCGCCCCCCTTCCGCAACAAGCAGCATCAGGACTCGCTCTGGGCCGGCCTTGCCGCAGGCTCCCTACAGGTGGTCGCGACCGATCACTGCGCCTTCACAACAACACAAAAGCGCTTCGGCATCGACGATTTCACCAAGATCCCGAACGGCACCGGCGGGCTTGAAGACCGCATGCCGATGCTCTGGACCCATGGCGTCGCCACCGGTCGTATCACCATGAATGAGTTCGTCGCCGTCACCTCGACGAACATCGCCAAGATCCTCAACATGTACCCGAAAAAGGGTGCGATCCTGGTCGGTACCGATGCCGACATCGTCGTCTGGGACCCGAAGCGTTCGAAGACGATCTCGGCCGCCAGCCAGCAATCGTCGATCGACTACAATGTCTTCGAGGGTAAACAGGTGACCGGCCTGCCGCGCTACACCCTGACCGGCGGCGTGGTGGCGATCGAGGAATCGACGATCAAGACCCGCGAAGGCCAGGGCAAGTTCATCGGCCGTGAACCCTTTACCGCCGTCAACAAGGCGCTTTCTACGTGGAAGGAAATCACCGCACCGCGCAAAGTCCAGCGCACCGGCATTCCGGCAAGTGGCGTATAACGAATCCACATGTCGGATCAGCCGCTTAACACCCCCCTCTGTCGCTTCGCGACATCTCCCCCTCAAGGGGGGAGATCGGGAGGCTGCGGCACGCCTATCCCCCAACCATCAGACAAAGCGCGCGCGGCCGACTGTTCATCCCTGCACGTAGTCCGCGTGAGGTTGATCCGTCACACCCGGCCAATCTCCCCCCTTGAGGGGGAGATGTCACGAAGTGATAGAGGGGGGTATCGCCGCAGCCGCATCAGCCGCCATATTTCAAGCCGGAACCACCCCGTCCAATTCCGGCAAAAGCACGACGCTCTCCTGCTCCTTCGGATCTGTCCGCGCAATGACCGCCGAACAGGGCTGGTCCGACAGATTGGCCGGCAGATGCGGAACGCCGGCCGGGATGTAGAACATCTCGCCGGCGCGCACGATGGCGTGGTGTTCCAGCCGGTCGCCGTACCAGGTGTGCGCCTCTCCCGACAGCACGTAGATCGCCGTCTCGTGGCTTTCGTGCAGATGAGCCTTGGCCCGGCCGCCCGGCGGGATCGTCAGAAGATGCATGCAGATGCCGGTCGAACCGACCGCTTCGGCGGAAATGCCTTCGAAATAGTTGAGCCCCTGCTTGCCGTCATAGGTCTGACCGGGGCGGACGATCCGGCAGGTCGGTCTTGATGATTGCAACATATCCACATCTCCCGAGCAGCAACATCGCGCGCAGCATACCTCATTCGAAAAATATGAAGTACGACTATCGAAGGCAGACAGCCGAATGACGACACAGCAAATTTCCAGGCAATGGCATTCAGGACGGAGCGCACCGGATCCAATGACAATCACACCAGCATCCGTCGTCTCGGCCCGTAATCTCGGCCTAACCTTCGAGACCAATGACGGCCCCGTCAATGCGCTGACCGGCGTCAATCTCGACGTCAACAAGGGCGATTTCGTCTCCTTCATCGGCCCCTCGGGCTGCGGCAAGACGACCTTCCTGCGCGTCATCGCCGATCTGGAAAAGCCGACGTCCGGCACGATCACCGTCAACGGCACGACACCGGAAGACGCCCGCAAGAACCGCTCCTACGGTTACGTCTTCCAGGCGGCTGCCCTTTATCCCTGGCGTACCATCGAAAAGAACATCGCCCTGCCGCTCGAAATCATGGGTTATAGTGCCGCGGACCAGAAAGCCAGGATCGAGCGCACGCTGGATCTCGTCAATCTGACAGGCTTCGGCAAGAAGTTCCCCTGGCAGCTTTCCGGCGGCATGCAACAGCGCGCTTCGATCGCCCGCGCGCTCGCGTTTGATGCCGACCTGCTGTTGATGGACGAACCTTTCGGCGCGCTGGACGAAATCGTCCGCGATCATCTGAACGAGCAATTGCTGAAGCTCTGGGACCGCACGAACAAGACCATCTGTTTCGTCACCCACTCCATTCCCGAAGCCGTCTATCTTTCCACCAAGATCGTTGTCATGAGCCCCCGCCCCGGCCGCGTCACCGACGTCATCGAGTCCACCCTTCCCAAGGAGCGCCCGCTCGATATCCGCGAAACGCCGGAGTTTCTGGAGATCGCCAGCCGGGTGCGCGAAGGCTTGAGAGCGGGGCATAGTTATGACGAGTAGAATTTCGGCTTTTGCGGCAAAGACCCCTCCCCAACCCCTCCCCACAAGGGGGAGGGGTTTGACCGAGCCAGCCTTCCTCTTCCAGCATCCCGCAACAGACAAGGCTGCTGTAGCCACTACCCGTTGGAATACGACATCGAGCTATGTCCACGCGCGTCATTCACCGAATTGCGTTTCTGGCGCAGCGGGCGCCGCGGGTCTTCCCCTCCCCCTTGTGGGGAGGGTGGTGAGCGAAGCGAACCGGGAGGGGTCTTTCTTGCCTCACTCGAATATCGACCCAAGGACCCGAACCAGGGCAAAGAAGCTTCGCACCGAACTGACCGAGGCCGAAGCGGCGATGTGGAACATGCTGCGAGACTTTCGCGCGCGCGGCGCGCGTTTCAGGCGGGAAACGCCAATTGGACCGTATATCGCGGATTTCGCCTGGCTATCCGCTCGCATCGTCGTCGAGGTAGACGGCGATAGCCACGAGACCTTGTCCGGAAGAAAGCATGATATCCGCCGCGACAATTTCCTGAAAAGCCAGGGTTTTACTGTCCATCGTTTCGACAATGCTCAAGTGATCGACGGCCCGGAATTCGTTTTCCTGACGATCGAGCAAGCGATCGCGGGCTCGCTGAAGAAGGAGCCGAGCCAATGAACCCCTCCTTCATCCTCTGGCTCGCCGCCTCCATGGCCATATTCCTCAGCGCCGCGACGGCCTCGCGCTACTATGTCGCCAGCAACAACATCCTCATCCTGCTCTTCTCCCTTGGTCTTTATTGCATCGGCAACCTCATGATGGTGCGGTTGATGCGCGAAGGCGGGCTGGGGCTTGCCATTTCCGCGTCTGCCATCGCCCAACTTCTCTTGGTCAATCTCATTGCCTTTGCCATGTTCGGCGAGCGGCTGACGCTTTCGCAGATGGCCGGCGTCGCCCTCGGCGTCGTTTCCATGGCGCTGATGCTGCTGCCGTCGAGCGGGAAGGCTTGAACATGGAGAAGCCCAACTTTTTCAACGACAGGATCATGCCGGTGGGGGCCATCCTGCTTGCCCTGCTGGTCGTCTGGTATATCGCCGTCATCTTCCTCAATGCGCCGTTCGAGCGCGATACCGCCGCACGCGCCGGAACACCGATCACCTTCTCGGAAATCCTGCCGAAAACGATGTTCCAGCAACGGCCTGTTCTCCCCGCCCCCCATCAGGTGATCGCAGAAATCTGGGACACGACCGTCAACAAGCCGATCACGTCGAAGCGCAGCCTCGTCTACCACGCCTGGATCACACTGTCGGCGACGCTGCTCGGCTTCGGCATCGGCACCCTGCTCGGCATTCTTCTCGCTGTCGGCATCGTCCACAACCGGGCGATGGATCGCTCGCTGATGCCCTGGGTCATCGCCAGCCAGACCATTCCCATCCTTGCTATCGCACCGATGATCATCGTCGTGCTGAATGCGGTCGGCATTGCCGGTCTGTTGCCGAAGGCGCTGATCTCCACCTATCTCAGCTTCTTCCCGATCGTCGTCGGCATGGTGAAGGGGCTTCGAAGCCCCGAACAGATCCAGCTCGACCTGATGCATACCTACTACGCGAGTCCGTCCCAGACATTCTGGAAGCTGCGCTGGCCGGCGTCCATGCCCTATCTGTTCACCTCGCTGAAGGTCGCCATCGCCATTTCGCTCGTCGGCGCGATCGTCGGCGAACTGCCGACGGGTGCCGTATCCGGCCTCGGTGCCCGCCTGCTTGCCGGCTCCTATTATGGCCAGACCGTACAGATCTGGTCGGCGCTGTTCATGGCGGCGGCCCTGGCTGCAACGCTGGTGATCATCGTTGGCCTTGCCCACACCGCCGTCCTCAAGCGCATGGGGATCAAGCCATGAATTCCGGTCTTCTCATCGGCGCCCTCGCCTTCTGGCTCGTTGCCTGGGCCATCAACGAATGGCTCGTTCGCCGGAAGTTTGCAAATCGAACCGCAGCGCGGGCCGCAAGGCTCGCCGTGCCGCTGATTTTCGGCATCACCATTCTCGTGCTCTGGGAAGGCCTCGTGCGCGGGCTGAACGTACCCTCCGTTCTGCTGCCGCCGCCATCGATGATCTGGGCGCGGCTGATCAACTCGCTGCCGACGCTCTGGGCCGATTTCCGCCAGACGTTCCTGAAGGCCGTTATCACCGGCTATGCACTCGGCTGCGGCCTCGGCTTCCTCGTTGCGATTACCATCGACCGTTCGCCTTTCCTGCAAAAGGGCCTGCTGCCGCTTGGCAATTTCGTTTCCGCCCTGCCCGTCATCGGCGTTGCGCCAATCATGGTCATGTGGTTCGGTTTCGACTGGCAGTCGAAGGTGGCGGTCGTTGTGATCATGACCTTCTTCCCCATGCTGGTGAATACCGTGTCCGGGCTTGCGGCGACGAGTTCGATGGAGCGGGACCTCATGCGCACCTATGCGGCAAGCTGGTTCCAGAGATTGATCAAGCTTCGGCTGCCGGCGGCATGGCCTTTCATCTTCAATGCGCTCAAGATCAATTCCACGCTCGCGCTGATCGGTGCCATCGTCGCCGAATTCTTCGGCACCCCGATCGTCGGCATGGGGTTCCGGATCTCCACGGAAGTGGGGCGCATGAATGTCGACATGGTTTGGGCAGAAATCGCCGTCGCGGCGGTGGCTGGCTCCGCGTTTTACGGGGTGGTGGCACTCATCGAGCGCGCCGTCACGTTCTGGCACCCGTCTGTCCGTGGTGGACAGGCGTAACAAAGTCCGCCTGTCCGTGGTTGGGCAGGCACAACAAAAATGAGGGAACTGACATGAAGACAAGACTTGCATCTCTGCTGCTGGCAAGCGCTTTTTCGCTGTCCGCATTCCAGGCGATCGCCGCCGACAAGGTGGTGTTGCAGTTGAAATGGGTCACCCAGGCCCAGTTCGCCGGCTACTATGTTGCCAAGGACAAGGGCTTCTACGAAGAGGAAGGCCTCGACGTCGAGATCAAGCCGGGCGGCCCGGATATCGCGCCTCCCCAAGTGATCGCCGGCGGCGGCGCCGACGTCGTCGTTGACTGGATGCCGTCGGCGCTTGCGACCCGCGAGAAGGGTGTCGCTCTCGTCAATATCGCGCAGCCGTTCAAGTCTTCCGGCATGATGCTGACCTGCCTGAAGGAATCCGGCGTCGCCACGCCTGCTGATTTCAAGGGCAAGACACTCGGCGTCTGGTTCTTCGGCAACGAATATCCGTTCCTCTCCTGGATGAGCCAGCTTGGCCTCAAGACCGATGGCGGCCCGGATGGCGTCACGGTCCTGAAGCAGGGCTTCAACGTCGATCCGCTGATCCAGAAGCAGGCGGCCTGTATCTCCACCATGACCTACAATGAATACTGGCAGGTCATTGACGCTGGCATCAAGCCCGAGGATCTCGTGACCTTCAAGTATGAAGACCAGGGCGTCGCGACGCTCGAGGACGGCCTCTATGCACTGGAAGACAAGCTCAAGGACCCTGCCTTCAAGGAAAAGATGGTCAAGTTCGTGCGTGCCTCGATGAAGGGCTGGAAATATGCCGAGGCCAATCCGGATGAAGCAGCCGGCATCGTACTCGAAAACGATGCGACGGGCGCCCAGACGGAAGAGCACCAGAAGCGCATGATGGGTGAGATCGCCAAACTGACAGCCGGCTCGAACGGCGCGCTCGACGAAGCGGACTTCAAGCGCACCGTCGCTTCCCTGCTCAAGGGCGGCTCCGATCCGGTCATCACCAAGGAACCGGTCGGCGCGTTTACCCACGAGATCACGGACGCTGCCCTGAAATAGGCCGCGACGTACCATTTTAAGAACGAAACGCGCGGACCGACACCGCGCGTTTCTCATTTGCAACACTCACCAGCCGCTTCTGGCCACAAAACGACACAAACGAAAAGTTGTATTGATGGGACTCAACAAATAAAATAATGAGGCACCATTCTTGTTTGGTATCTCCTTGCATAGCCGAAAGGCGCTCACTAAATAGAGCCCCGTGGCATTTTGAGGAGGATGCGGGGGAAATTTTTCGCTTATCGAGACCGAAGCGGTATTTTCTTCCCTTCCAGCAGTAGACGACGACACGTCCTTTTCTTGGAAATGTGCGGCGTCAGCGAACTGAACTATCCGGAATTTGAGGAAAGTGAGCCGATGGCCCGTAACAAGACATTTGCGTTTGGTGTTTCTGCTGCCCTGATGCTGACTTTCATTTCGAGCGCCGCATTCGCGGATGAAGCCACCGCGCCCAAGGCCGAGCAGGCACTGCCTTCAATCGTCATAACCCAGGTTGAGAACAAGCCCGTCGTCGATCGCGTGGTGGCAACGGGCGCCATAAAGGCCGTGGAGGAGATCTATGTCTCTCCGCTGGTTGACGGGCTCTCAATCCGCACTTTGAACGCCGATGTCGGCGACCGGGTCGAAGCCGAAAGCACGCTGGTGACGTTGAACGAGGACATGTTGCTCCTGCAGAAGAGCCAGTATGCCGCAAGCCTCGCCAAGGCAAATGCGTCACTCGCACAATACCAGGCACTCCTTGCCGAAGCCCGGGCCAACGCCGAGGAAGCTGTGCGGGTAAGCGGGCGGTCCATGAAACTCTCGGAAGCCGGAACCATCTCCACGGCCCAGCGCGATCAGGAAAAGGCCGCGGCAACCGCGGCGTTGGCGCGCGTCAACTCGGCTGAACAATTTGTTGCAGTGGCCACGGCGGAGATCAAGGTCGTCGAAGCCCAGATATCCGATCTGGACCTGCGCCTCGCCCGCACCGAGGTCAAAACGCCGGTCAGCGGCATCGTCTCGGCAAGGAAAGCCAAGATCGGCGCAATCGCCAATGGCACAGGCGAACCGCTGTTCACGATCATCCGCGACGGTGCGGTGGAAATGCAGGCTGATATTACCGAGTCCGACCTCATCAAGCTTGCCATCGGCCAGAGGGCCAAAGTCACGCTCGCGGACGGCAAGACCGAAGTTGACGGCAAAATTCGCCTGATTTCACCGATGGTGGACGCGCAAACGCGGCTTGGGACCGTTTACATCAGCCTTTCCGAACCCGAGAAAGCCCGGGTGGGGATGTACGCCGATGCGCAGATCATCATCGAGGAAAAGCAGGCCATCGTCCTGCCCCTAACAGCCGTTACAGTCGGCCACGACGAAACGGTCGTTCGCAAGGTCGATGACGGCATCGTCCACCTGACACCCGTGACCACCGGCATCCAGGATGGCGAGTTCATCGAGATCACCACTGGCCTGAAACCGGGCGACAAGGTGGTCGCCAAGGCCGGCGCCTATGTGCGCGACGGCGACAAGATCAATCCGGTGACATCCGCCGCCACGGCGACCAATTGACGGGAACAGCGGAATGAATTTTTCAGCTTGGGCAATTCGCAATCCGATCGCGCCGATCCTGGGCTTCGTATTGCTGATGTATCTCGGATATCAGTCGTTCAACACGCTGCCGATCACGCGTTTCCCCAACATCGACGTGCCGATCGTCTCGATCAGTGTCAGCCAGAGCGGCGCGGCACCGGCCGAGCTCGAGACGCAGGTGACCAAGGAGATCGAGGACGCGGTTGCCGGCATTTCCGGCGTCGACCACATAACCTCGACCATCAGCGACGGCCTGTCCACGACCGCTGTCCAATTCGAGATGGACGTGCCGACCAACCAGGCGGTGCAGGACGTCAAGGACGCCATCGACCGTATCCGCAGCGATCTTCCCGCCTCCGTCGAGGAGCCGATCGTCGCCAAGATCGATGTCGAGGGACAGGCGATCCAGACCTTTGCCGTCTCCTCCCCCGGCATGACGTTGGAGGAAATCTCCTGGTTCGTCGACGATACGATCAAACGCGCGCTTCAGGGCCAGAGCGGCATCGGCCGTATCGACCGCTACGGCGGGGCTGACCGCGAGGTTCGAGTCGAACTCAACGATGCACGTCTGAACTCCTACGGCATCACCGCCGCGGACGTGAACAACCAGTTGCGCAAGATGAACACCGACCTCGGTTCCGGCCGCGGCCAGGTGGGCGGCAGCGAACAGGCGATCCGCACGCTCGGCGACGCACGCTCGGTCGAAGGCCTGGCAAGCACGATGATCGCCATGCCGAATGGCAGGTTCGTCCGCCTTTCCGAACTCGGCAAGGTGACCGACACCTACGAGGAGCCGAAGTCGTTTTCCCGTTTCAACGGCAATCCGGTCGTCACTTTCGCGGTCTTCCGCTCGAAGGGCGCCAGCGAAGTGACCGTTGCCGAAACGGTGGAAAAGACGCTGAAGGACCTGCGGGCGAAAAACCCTGACGTGTCGATCGAACTGGTCAACGATTCCGTCTACTACACCTACGGTAACTACGAGGCGGCAATCCATACGCTGCTCGAAGGCGCCCTGCTGGCGGTGGCGGTCGTTCTCCTGTTCCTGCGCAACTGGCGGGCAACGCTGATTTCGGCGATGGCCTTGCCGCTTTCGGCCATACCGACTTTCTGGGTCATGGAACTGCTCGGCTTCTCACTGAACCTGGTGAGCTTCCTCGCCATGACGCTTGCGACCGGTATTCTCGTCGATGATGCCATCGTCGAAATCGAGAACATCGCCCGGCACATCAAGATGGGTAAGTCGCCCTATAAGGCCGCCATCGAGGCCGCCGACGAAATCGGCCTAGCGGTCATTGCGACGACCTTCACGATCATCGCGGTGTTCGTGCCGGTCTCGTTCATGCCGGGCATCCCGGGCCAGTATTTCATCCAGTTCGGCCTGACGGTCGCAGTCGCCGTATTCTTCTCGCTGATGGTCGCCCGCCTGATCACGCCGGTCATGGCCGCCTATCTGATGAAGTCTGGCGACGGCGACGGCCATCACGAGGACAACGACGGCACGTTGATGCGCGGCTATACGTGGCTGGTGACGGTAACCACCAGTCGCTGGTACATGCGTTACACGACGCTCCTTGCAGCAATCGCCTTCGTGATCGGGTCCGTTTTCCTCCTCATGACGGTTCCCGGCAGCTTCCTGCCGCCGGAAGATGCCTCGCGCGTCGTGCTGTCGGTCGAATTGCCGCCGGACGCCATGCTGGACAACACGGACAAGACGACGGCGCAGATCTACGACAAGGTCAAGCATCTCGACGGTGTGGACGACGTCTTCGTCCTCGGCGGCGCCTCGCCGAAGGGCGATCTCGAACTGCGGCGCGCGACGATCAGCATCATGCTCGCGAAGCTCGATCATTCCTTGCTCAACAGGGTGGTGAACGACGTTCTCGGCCACACCCCATTGATCGGCCAGTATCTGCCCAAGCTGCCGCCGGCCGGCCGCATCACTCCGCAGGCCGAGATCGAGAAGCAGGTCTATGCCGCCGTCCGTTCCATTCCGGACGTCCGCATCCTGAAGCTGAACGACCGTGGCGAGCGCGACCTGGCATTCAATCTCCTGTCGAAGAGCGACGAGGACCTGAACAAGGCCGTTGGCATGCTTGAAGCCAATCTGCGCGACGAGCCGCTGCTTGCCAATGTCAGCCCGGACGGCGCCTTGCCGCGGCCCGAACTGCAGATCCGCCCCCGCGCCGATCAGATGTCGCGGCTCGGCATCATGACCTCGCAGATCGCCGACGTCCTTCGCGTCGCCACGATCGGCGACATCGATGCGGCGCTGACGAAGATTTCGCTCGACGACCGGCAGATTCCGATCCGCGTCCAGGTGGATACGAACTTCCGTACCGACCTTGCTGCCATCCGCAACCTGAAGGTCCAGACGGCAGCGGGCGCGCTGGTGCCGATTTCGAGCGTTGCGGACATCAACTACTCGGAAGGCCCAAGCTCGATCAAGCGTTACGACCGCTACCGCGTCGTGACGATGGGCGCGGACCTGCCGATCGGCGTGGCGCTCAACTCGGCCTCGGATCGTTTCAAAGAGGTTGCCAAGGAAACGAAACTGCCCGCAAGCGTGCAGTTCCTCGAAAGCGGTGATGCGGAAGTACAGGCGGAAATGGAACAGGGCTTCGGCAACGCCATGCTGCTCGGCCTGATGCTGGTGCTCGTGGTGCTCATCCTTCTGTTCAAGGATGTCATCCAGCCGTTCACGATCCTATTCTCACTACCACTCGCCATCGGCGGTGTTGCGATCGGCCTTATCGTTACGCAGAATGCCATGTCGATGCCCGTGCTGATCGGCATCCTGATGCTGATGGGGATCGTGACCAAGAACGCCATCCTGCTCGTCGATTTCGCCATCGAGATGATGCATCAGGGTATGGAGCGGACCCACGCCATGGTCGAAGCCGGCCGCAAGCGCGCGCGCCCGATCATCATGACCTCGATCGCCATGTCGGCAGGCATGCTGCCGTCGGCGCTCGGCGTCGGCGAAGGCGGCTCGTTCCGCGCGCCGATGGCCATCGCGGTGATCGGCGGCATTATCGTCTCGACGGTGATCTCGCTGGTGGTCGTCCCGTCCTTCTTCCTGATCATGGACGATCTGTCCCGCCTGCTCGGCTGGATCTTCGGTCGCATGGTCGGCAGCAAGGAACAGGAGACGGAGCCTCTGGAAAATGTCGCGCTGACGGAAATCGTCGCCGACCAGAGCAAGACGATCGGTGAATTGCAGGAGCGGCTCGACAAGCTGGAAGGCCCGAAGCGCAGTGGCAACGTCATCCATCTCGCCGCGGAATGAGGTAACCCAAACAGAAAGGCCGGCCGCATCGTATGCGGCCGGCCTTTCTCGTTGAGGCGACTGGCTTCAGAGCCCGCCTTCGACGCGCAGGAAATCGACGATCCTGTCGATGCCGTCGCCGCGCTTCATGTCGGAAAACACGAATGGCCGCTCGGCACGCATGCGATTGGCATCTCGCTCCATCACCTCGAGATCGGCACCGACATAGGGAGCCAGATCCTTCTTGTTGATCACCAGCAGATCGGAACGGGTGATGCCGGGTCCGCCCTTGCGCGGGATTTCCTCGCCCTGGCAGACTGAAATCACATAAATGGTGATGTCGGCAAGATCCGGCGAAAAGGTCGCCGCCAGATTGTCGCCACCGGATTCGATGAAGACGACGTCGAGATCGGGAATACGGCGGTTGAGGTCGGCAATCGCCTGCAGGTTGATGGTCGCGTCCTCGCGGATCGCCGTGTGCGGGCAGCCGCCGGTCTCGACGCCGACAATCCTGTCGGAGGGCAGCGCCTGCATGCGCACCAAAGCTTCCGCGTCTTCCTTTGTGTAGATGTCATTCGTGACGACGGCGACGGAGTAGGTCTCGCGCATCGCCTTGCAGAGCTTGTCGGTCAGCGCCGTCTTGCCGGAGCCGACAGGACCGCCGATGCCGACGCGAAGCGGGCCGTTCGCAGATTTCATCGTAGTATTCCTTTCTCGAAATTGAATTCGTGGCCGTCAGGAACGGAAGAGCCGCGAATGCAAGGTCTCATGGCGCAGCGCCGCTATGTCGGCAAGAATTGTAGCAGAACCGAGATCGTCCAGTGTGCTCGATGACGCCCGTGCCGCCGTTTCGGAGATCACAGGCTCCAATTCGGCAAGAACGCCCACGCCGTGCTTCTGGCCAGTCACGCCGCAACGGATTGCCACCGATACGAGGTTGGATGCCGTGGCGTGCAAATAGGCGGCCAAAGCAGGCTCTAGCCCGGTATTGTGCGCCCCGGCGACAGCGCCGACCGCGACCGGATAGGCGACAGCACCGATCAGGGTATCGAGCACCGGATGCGGCCAATGTCCCGCTGCGCTGAGAAAAGCCTCTCCCTGCAACGTCATTTCCATATGGCGTTCACGCGAACCGGCCAGAGCTTCGGCCAGTTCGCGCACCGCATCAAGCCTCGGCGGATCATCATAAGCCCGATAGCTCTCCGCCAGAAGTACCGCGTCATTCCAGCTCGAACCGTGGCGGATCAGTGCTTCCAGCCATCGCCTTAAAGCAGGAGCATCGGTGATCAAACCGTCGTGAACAGCCTGCTCGAGCCCGCCGGAATAGGAGAATGCGCCCACCGGGAAAGCCGGCGACAGCCATGTCACCAGCCTGAGCAGCGCCCGCGTATCTGCCTGCTCAGTCATGGGCGCTATGATGGCCGCCATGTCCGTGGGAGTGTCCATGGGAATGACCGTGGTCGTGCCCGCCCGAACCATGATAGGCGCCGCGCATCGGCTGGAATGGTTCCGTCACCTCACCCACCGTCGCCCCCAGTCCTTCGAGCATCGCCTTGATCACCGGATCGCGCAGGATCAGGATCCGGTCTTGCCGGATTTCCGCAGACAGGTGCCGGTTGCCGAGATGCCAGGCGAGTTCGATCAGGTGCAGCGGGTCGCGCGGTCGGATATCGTATAGCGGCTCCTCAATGGCGGCGATGCGGACATACTCGCCTGTATCCAGCACCAGGAGATCGCCGTCGGCGAGCATCACCGGTTCTTTCAGGTCGAGCATCACCACGTCGTCGTTGTCGAGGTGCAGCAGTTTGCGGCGCAAGTGCCGCTGGTCATGAGCAAGCGCGATCGTGTGCAGCGGCGTCTTGTCCGCCGGGCCAGGCGACAGAATCTGGGTCGAGCGGTACGGCATTCAGAGAACCTCGACCTTGTCTGAGTGAACAACCTCGATGCGGCCATCCGCCACCAGTTCCGCCGTCGCCTTCTGGAAGGCGACTATATGCGGTTCGGCGAAATGCGCCTCCAGCGCCTCGCGGTTCTTCCACTGCTCGACGAAGACCAGCGTGTCCGGTTCGCCGGGCTTCTGGTAGAGATCGTAGAAAATGCAGCCCGTCTCCCTGCGCGTCCCCTCGATCAGGGGAGCGGCATCAGAAACAACCTCGGCCCCCTTGCCGGGGTGGGTCTTGAGATGGGCGATGACGTAGATCATGTGAACCTCGGAATGCTTTCGTTCCACTGTAGCCATAAAAAAATCCGGCGCCAGACCAAAGAGGCCCGGCACCGGATTTCAGATCGACACCACGGCTCGGCTCAGGCTGCGAGCTTTTCCGACTTCAGTGCTTCCAGGATGTTCTGCGGCGAAGAAACGCCATAGGGATCGCTGTCGCAATTGTCCGAATAGCCCTCCTCCTCGAACCACTGTTCGACCGCGCCATCATTGATGATGGCCGCATAGCGCCAGGAGCGCATGCCGAAACCGAGATTGTCCTTGGCGACCAGCATGCCCATCTTGCGCGTGAACTCGCCGGAGCCGTCCGGGATCAGCTTGACATTTTCGAGGTTCTGCGACTTGCCCCAGGCGTTCATGACGAAGGCGTCGTTGACGGAGATGCAGTAGATCGCGTCGATGCCTTGGGCCTTGAATTCACCGGCCAGCTTTTCGAAATCGGGAAGCTGATAGGTCGAGCAGGTCGGCGTGAAGGCGCCCGGCAGTGAGAAGAGAATGACGCGCTTGCCGGCGAAATAATCGGCGGAGGTCACGTCCTGCCAGCGATAGGGATTCGGCCCACCGACGGCCTCGTCACGGATGCGCGTACGGAAGGTTACGGACGGCACTTTTCTGCCAACGATCATAGCTATCTCCTTGAAATTGCGCTTCCCGCGCGGCGGGTCTTGGGAGGAACCACCCGGCGCAGGACTCGAAGCTGCGCTTTTACAACAAGCCGTGCTGCGATGCAGCACAACACATGAAAGTCGCTTCGCATGGCTGCCATGCGCCAGGCGCATGGCAGAAAGTCCATCCGCCCTGGAGTACCTGCCCCTCTCCCCGTCGAACAGCCGAAAACATCCCCGCGCGCCGCCGCCGTGGTTTTTTCAAACATGCACTCAATCGGACGGGGCACTGGAAACCGTCTCTAATGAATAAGTATATGTGACGCTTTCCAGCGCCCCGCTTGGCGTTCTCTCGCGATCGTCGTGTCGCAGGTCTCCGGTGCCGGCATTCAACATCGCAGCTCCGGTACGTCACGCGTCCCATCCCGACATGTGTGCCCCACAGGCACGCCCGCCCCAGAAGGACGGAGGGGATCCATTTTCCGGGGGCTCTCCTTCCGGTCTGCCTGACGTTCGCAACCTCCTCATCGAAGGCCACGAGGTTTCCCGTGGAGCGCCCGACCTGCCTCGCCGCTAACGTCTTGCGGTGTATCCGTGACAGGACGCCATGATCATCGCACGGCTTTCCAGGCGGGGATTTTCGGGGATCGGCGGGGATGAAATTCTGGAGCAAAGGCTGCCCAGGTCGGCTTTTCCCCGTGTTTCTTGCTCGATTCGCCACATTTCGTGGACTTGATTGGAGAGGGGACGAAAATAAGGATGATGGCGCAAGCGAGAATCAAGCAGCGCGTCGCTGATCACGGATTTCAGTTAGATATCAAGCCATTCGTCTGGACCGCGGATCCCGACAAAATCGTCGCCGCTCCGCGGACACCAAGTGTTGGATTCAATCTGTCGTGATCGGCGAGGCCATCTGTTTCCGGTCAGCAGTCCCGGAAGGACTGCGTTGGGTGGAAGCCGTCATCCAGCGATGCCCGCGGCCGACGCGGTCAGGATGAGCTTGCGGACGGCATGCAGGTCGCTGACAACGCCCGTGCATAGGGACAGGATTTCTGGCGTTGGGCTAAGAAGATCGGGGACCATAAAAGTCATCATTCCGGCAGCTGATGCGGAGCGAACCCCGTTGTAGGAATCTTCCAGAGCCAGGCATAGAGCGGGGTCCACACCGAGACGTTTCGCGGCCGTCAGGAACGGGTCGGGCGAGGGTTTGCTGGCGACATAATCTCCGTGTCCGATGACCGCATGGAATCGGTCGGCCAAGCCATGAGCGGAGAGATGGCTCTGCACAGTAGAGTGGGCCGACGAAGTCGCGATACATCGAGGCATCTCGAGTTGGTCAAGAAAGTCGAGCAGTTCGACGACGCCGGGCTTTAGCCGGAGTTGCGTGGCGGCCAGCAACTCGAAATGGCCGATCATCTGTGCGAAATACTGGTCTATGGGGAAATCTGATCCCATTTGTTCCAGAAGCAATACTCTGCTCTGGACCCAGGGCACTCCTATGGTGCGTTGAATAACCGCTGTCGGTAGGTCGTGACCCCCAACGGTTGCCGCCGCCAGAAACGCCTCTTGATAGAGTGTCTCCGTATTGAAAATCAGCCCGTCCATGTCGAAGATCACGGCGACTGGCATATGAGGAAGCTTCATTTTCTATGTATAGTTGATCCCCAGCGGCTCGGCAACAGCATGCACTAGGCACGGAACGCGTTGGAGCGTTTGGTCTCCTTCGGGCCGATTTTCCGCGTTGGATCGTCGCCCGGAAGCGGACACGACGCCATGTCCGTTAAACGACCCGTTGGGACTGCCCTACCGCTCTCAGTTGTCGCGCGGCCCCAGGCGAACATTTAGTCTAGCGGATTCTCTCACCACCGCCGCCGACACTAGAACAGGAAATACCGCTGTGCCATTGGCAGCACGGTTGCCGGTTCGCAGGTCAGAAGCTCGCCGTCGGCGCGGACCTCGTAGGTTTCCGGATCGACCTCGATATGCGGCGTCAGGCTGTTGTGGATCATCGAATGCTTGCCAATGCCGTGGCGGGTGTTCTGCACCGCCACCAGTTCCTTGGCGACCCCGAGACGGCCCTTGAGGCCCGCATCGAGCGAGGCCTGGGAAACAAAGGTGACGGAGGAATTCGTCCGGTTCTTTCCATAGGCACCGAACATCAGGCGATAATGCACCGGCTGCGGCGTCGGGATCGAGGCGTTGGGATCGCCCATCGGCGCTGCCGCGATCGAGCCGCCAAGCAGCACCATGTCGGGCTTGACGCCGAAGAAGGCCGGATTCCAGATGACCAGATCGGCGCGCTTGCCGACTTCAATCGAGCCGACCTCGTGGCTGACGCCATGGGCGATTGCCGGGTTGATCGTATATTTGGCGATGTAACGTTTGACGCGGAAATTGTCGTTCTCGCCGCTCTCCTGCGTGAGCCGCCCGCGCTGGCGCTTCATCTTGTCGGCCGTCTGCCAGGTGCGGATCGCCACTTCGCCGACGCGGCCCATGGCCTGGCTGTCGGAGGAGATGATCGAAAAGGCGCCGATGTCATGCAAAATGTCTTCCGCCGCGATCGTTTCTTTGCGGATACGGCTTTCGGCAAAGGCGATGTCTTCCGGGATGGACGGCGACAAATGATGGCAAACCATCAGCATGTCGAGATGTTCGGCCAGCGTGTTCTTCGTGTAGGGCCGTGTCGGGTTGGTCGAGGACGGGATGACGTTCGGCTGGCCGCAGATCTTGATGATATCCGGCGCATGACCGCCACCGGCGCCTTCGGTATGGAAGGCATGGATGGTACGCCCCTTGATTGCAGCGATCGTGTCTTCCACGAAGCCGCTTTCGTTCAGCGTGTCGGTATGGATCATCACCTGCACGTCATATTCGTCGGCAACCGAAAGGCAGCAATCGATGGCGGCCGGGGTCGTGCCCCAGTCCTCATGCAGCTTCAGCGAGCTTGCACCCGCAAGCACCATCTCGACGATGCCAGCCGGCAGCGACGCGTTGCCCTTGCCCGCAAGCGCGAGATTCATCGGGAAGGCGTCAAAACTCTCGATCATCCGTTCGATATGCCAGGCACCGGTGCAGGTCGTGGCGAGTGTCCCATGCGCAGGGCCGGAGCCGCCGCCGAGCATCGTGGTGATGCCACTCATCAGTGCCTCTTCGATCTGCTGGGGGCAGATGAAGTGGATGTGGCTGTCCATGCCGCCAGCCGTGACGATCTTGCCCTCGCCGGCGATCGCTTCCGTCGAAGGACCGACGATGATGGTGACTCCTGGCTGCGTGTCCGGATTGCCCGCCTTGCCGATCCCGACGATGCGGCCATTCTTCAGGCCGATATCCGCCTTGACGATACCGGTATGATCAACGATCAGCGCGTTGGTGATGACGGTATCGACGGCCCCCTCGGCGCGGGTCACCTGGCTTTGCCCCATGCCGTCACGGATGACCTTGCCGCCGCCGAACTTCACCTCGTCGCCATAGGTGGTGAAATCCTTCTCCACCTCGATGAAAAGCTCCGTATCGGCCAGCCGAACCTTGTCGCCGGTGGTGGGGCCGAACATATTGGCATAGGCCGCGCGCGACATTTTGTAGGACATGGGTATCAGGCTCCCTGAGCAAAAGCGGATAGATAATTTTGATCGAGGCGCATGAGGCGCCCCTTTGAAACCAACGCGTCGACATACCGGCGCTCGGCCGCGAACGGATGCCACTCCCAGCCGGCGTGGCCGAAGCCGGCAAGAACAACGCGGTCACTCGGCCGCATCCAATGCGCCAGCACCTCGGCAATGACGATCAGGCCACTGCTCGGCACGAGGTATTCACCAGGATCGTAGTGCACCACCTCTGCATCGACGCTTTCATGGGTGGACGCTGGAACGACGTGGAACGACCGGCCGGTCGCCTTGGCGAAGGCCCGAAATCCATCGGTGTAGTCATCGCAAAGATCATGGAGGTCCGGGTGACGTTCCTCGATTACTGACCGCAACTGCCGGAACTTGTCTGCAGCCCGTACGCACCAGATTTCGCGTGCCTGCCGCACGGCCGCATTGGTTTTCCACCGGCCACCACCCAGCATCGCCATCGCCGGGCGTCCGGTGTTGCAGACGGCGACAATATCGGTTTTCTCGCCACCCGCCCAACGGCAGTCGTTGAAGCGGATCACCAGATCAGCCGCATCGATGACGGGCACCGCACCTTCCGGTACCGGCCCGTTTCCGACGATCATGATGGTCCGGCTCACCGTCACTTATCGCCTCTCAGTTTCCAAGGCCTTCGGTCAGGCTTTTCAGTTCCGCAGTGCGCTTCTTTGTGAGGTCTGCAAGGCAACCGGAAACCAGCATCGGCTCCATCGACCCGCCCCGCGCCTCCAAACCGGCGAGCTCGCACTGGCCGTCGCGATAGCCGATCCAGGCGCGCTGCGCCTTCTTCAGCGCTTCAACGGCACCAACATAGTTAGGGTCGATCTCACCGAGTTCCTTGTCGGTCTCCTGCATCGCCGTCATCGTCGTCTTGTAGACCGCATTCAGCTCCTTGTCGGTCGCTTCGTAGTCCTTGTTGGCGCAAATGTTCAGATCCGACTGGGTCATCGCATTCTGGCAATCGACCTGCGGCTCGTCCTGCGCCAGTGCAAGCGGCGCAGAGGCCAGAAAGCCCGCCATGATAACGCTTGCAGGATGGAGCCGGTTCATAGCTTGCCCATGACCTTCTGCTGGAAACCGTAGACCTCGCGCTTGCCGGCAAAAGGAATGAGCGTCACGTTGCGTGTCTGCCCGGGCTCAAAGCGCACTGCCGTTCCCGCGGGAATGTCGAGGCGTTTGCCATGCGCCACCGCCCGGTCGAAAGACAGGCCGGCATTGGTCTCGGCGAAGTGATAATGGCTGCCGACCTGGATCGGCCGGTCGCCCGTGTTCGAGACCTCGAGCGTGACGGTCTCCAGACCGGCATTCAGCTCGATCTCGCCGCTGGCGGCAATGATTTCACCGGGGATCATGATCTATCTCTCCTGTTCAGGCCGCCTTGATCGGCGCGCAGCCGTCCGGCTTCAAAACGCGTTCGGTGGACGCCGGGAACTTGCGCAGTCTGGCCGCCGGGCGAACCGGGCGACGGACGAGTTCTCCCGCACAGTTCGGGCAATGCCCGTCGAGAACCTCGGATGCGCATTGCGTGCAGAAGGTGCATTCGAAACTGCAGATCATCGCTTCGCGACTGCCCGGTGGCAGATCCTTGTCGCAGCATTCGCAATTCGGTCTCAGTTGCAGCATCGCCCGCTCCTTCAGCGAATAGGCTCGTGGACGGTGACGAGCTTGGTACCATCGGGAAACGTTGCCTCGATCTGGATATCGTGGATCATCTCCGGGATGCCCTCCATCACCTGGGCGCGGGTGATGACATGGGCGCCCGCCTCCATCAGGTCTGCGACGGAGCGGCCATCGCGCGCGCCTTCGACGACAAAATCGGTGATCAGTGCGATCGCCTCGGGATGATTAAGCTTGACGCCGCGCTCCAGGCGCCTGCGGGCAACCATCGCCGCCATCGAAATCAGCAGTTTGTCTTTTTCGCGAGGAGTGAGATTCATGCGCGGCCACCAAGCTTGCGTGTCGATTACAGGTTCCAGACTTTCGGCACAGAGGCGCCCTTGCGCAAGTGCGAAATGACCGGGATGAGGATTTTTCTGAGCGCGAAGCCGTCGGCGGCGACGAGGCGGGCAATCAGCTTGTCCTGTCCGGCAACGTGATAGTGGCTGATCCCGCCAATTGCATCGCCGATCAGAGCACGCAGTTTCTCCGCCTGCTGCTCGCAGTCCATGCCGCTGTAGAAGAGCGTGGCAAAAGCCACTTTCCCGCCGAGCGTGGCGGTCTCCTGCGTCAGCGCGGCGATATCGTCATTCAGGCGCAGATTTTCGGCATGCAGCAGAATTCCACCCTTGCGGATACGCCAGCAGTCCTGAAACAGCCCCGTCCGCATCATCTCGCCCATGGCCTTTCGCCCCAGCAGGATGGCCTCGACGGCCAGGAACTCGCCACCCTCGGCGATGTCGACATCGAGCCGGCGCGACAGAGAGGCGCGGTCGAACAGGATCGTCTCCTGCGGCAGCCAATGCACCGTCGCGTCAACGCCAACCGCGATCTTCGCCGTGACGGCCGTCGTTCCGGCGCTGGCCTTGTAGATTTTCTCGCAAGCCTGGGTCGTCAGGGTGAGATGCGTGCCCTCTCCGGCCGAAAATTCCCACTCCATATGGTCGCCGCCGGTTAGCCCGCCGGAACTGTTGATCAGCACCGCTTCCATCGTGGCGTCGAACGTATCGGGCAGCCTGATCTTGGCGCAGCCTTCCTGATAGAATTCGGCGAGCCGCGTGCGCCCGGCAAATGGCTTTGCCACCAGCCGTCCCTTGCCCCACGCTCTTTGGGGAGCGATTGCCGCCGCTTCAGCCATAAAGTCCGCCGTTAAACTGTCAGGTGGCGGCGTGCTTCCGGCGTGTCCAGCGTCTCTGCCGGCCCCTCATGCACGATCTCGCCCCGATCCATGATATAGACATGGTCTGCAAGCTCGCGGCAGAAGTCAAGATATTGTTCCACAAGCAGAATTGCCATCCCCGTGGAATCGCGCAGATACCGGATCGCCCGGCCGATATCCTTGATGATCGACGGCTGGATGCCCTCCGTCGGCTCGTCGAGAACGAGGATCTTCGGCCGCGTCACCAGCGCGCGGCCGATTGCCAGCTGCTGCTGCTGCCCGCCTGATAGGTCGCCGCCGCGGCGGCCGAGCATCGAGCGCAGAATCGGGAAAAGATTGAAAATATCCTCCGGAATGAACCGGTCCTTGCGAGCGACCGGCGCATAGCCCGATTCCAGGTTCTCCTTGACCGTCAGCAACGGAAAGATTTCACGCCCCTGCGGCACGAAGCCGATGCCGTGCCTGGCCCGGTTGTAGGGCGCCATACCGTTCAGCGGGGTATCATTGAAGGTGATGGTGCCGGCACTCGGCCCATGCTGGCCGGTGATCGCCCGCAACAGGCTGGTCTTGCCGACGCCGTTACGCCCGAGCACGCAGGTGATCTTGCCCATCGGTGCCGTGATGGAAACCCCGCGCAAGGCTTGGGCAGCACCGTAATGAAGATTGATATTGTCGACCGTCAGCATACTTTTTCCTCTTCATCATTCCTCTTTGCATCTGGCCCAAGAAGAATGAACTTGCCGCCGCTACACCTCCCCCTTGAGGGGGGAGGTCGCAGCGAAGCTGCGGGTGGGGGTGACCCGTTGTTTGGCACAAGAAGTCACCCCACCCCGTCGCGCGCCGACCCTCCCCCTCAAGGGGAGGGTAAATGCGTCACCGCCCCAGATAGTTCTCGATCACTTTCGGATCGTTGCTGACGAAATCGATCGAGCCTTCGGCCAGCACCGAACCTTCCGCCAGGCACGTGACCTTGACGCCGAGATCGCGGATGAAGCCCATGTCATGCTCGACCACAACGACCGAGCGGGTCTTGGCGATTTCCTTGAGCAGGATCGCGGTTTCGGCGGTTTCGGCGTCGGTCATGCCGGCCACGGGCTCGTCGACCAGAAGCAGCTTCGGCTCCTGCGCCAGCAGCATGCCGATCTCCAGCCACTGCTTCTGGCCATGCGAGAGGTTGGCAGCGAGGTCGTTCTTGCGAGCCGTCATGCGGACGGTTGCGAGGATTTCCTCGATGCGAGCCTTGTCCTCAGCCGTCAGGCGGTAAAACAGCGTTGCGAAGACGCTGCGCTTCCGGTTGAGCGCCAGTTCGATATTGTCCCAGACCGTATGGCTTTCGAACACCGTCGGCTTCTGGAATTTCCGGCCGATGCCGAGCTGGGCGATGTCGGCTTCGTCTTTCTTGGTCAGATCGATATCGCCGTTGAAGAAAACCTGGCCGGAGTCCGGCCGGGTCTTGCCGGTGATGATGTCCATCATCGTCGTCTTGCCGGCACCGTTCGGGCCGATGATGGCCCGCAATTCGCCGGGTTCGACCACGAAGGACAGCGAGTTCAACGCCTTGAAACCGTCGAACGAAACCGAGACACCATCGAGATAGAGAAGGCTGCGCGAAGTCTTTTCATCCATGGTCTTACTCCGCAGCCTGGGGTTCGAGGGAGGCAAGCCGGCTTTCGGCCTCGGCTGCCGCCTTGTCCTGATAGGCCTGCTCGACAGCGTCGGCTTGTCTCTGTTCCTTGCGAGATGCGACGAACTGTTGGACCGTGCCGACAACACCCCTGGGCAGGAACAGCGTCGTTGCCACGAACAGGGCACCGAGCGCAAACAGCCAGAATTCCGGGAAGGCGGCGGTGAAGATGCTCTTGCCGAAATTGACGAGGACGGCGCCGATGATCGGTCCGATCAGCGTGCCGCGCCCGCCGACCGCCGTCCAGATGACCACTTCGATCGAGTTTGCCGGCGCGAATTCACCGGGGTTGATGATGCCGACCTGCGGCACGTAGAGCGCGCCGGCGACGCCAGCCATCATCGCAGAAACCGTGAAGATGAAGAGCTTCATGTTCTCCACCCGGTAGCCGAGGAAGCGGGTGCGGCTTTCGGCATCGCGCACGCCGACCAGCACCTTGCCGTATTTGGAACGGACGATGGCGGAGCTCAGGATCAACGCCAGAGCCAGGGCGATGGCGGTTGCCGCAAACAGCGTTGCGCGTGTGCCGGCGGCCTGGACGTTGAAGCCGAGGATATCCTTGAAATCGGTGAGGCCGTTGTTGCCACCGAAACCCATCTCGTTGCGGAAGAAGGCGAGCAGCAGGGCGTAGGTCATCGCCTGGGTGATGATCGACAGATAAACGCCGGTGACGCGGGAGCGGAAGGCGAACCAGCCAAACACGAAAGCCAGCAAGCCGGGCACCAGCAGCACCATCAACGCGGCGAAGGCGAAATGGTTGAAGCCGGACCAGTACCACGGCAGCTCGCTCCAGTTCAAAAACACCATGAAATCGGGCAGCAGCGGGTTGGCATAAACGCCCCGGTCGCCGATCTGGCGCATGAGGTACATGCCCATGGCATAACCGCCGAGCGCGAAGAATGCGCCGTGGCCGAGCGAAAGGATGCCGCAATAGCCCCAGACGAGGTCGAGCGCGAGAGCAAGCAGGGCGTAGCAGAGGTACTTGCCGACAAGAGGAACCAGATGACTCGGGACATGGAAGAAGTTGCCTTCCGGTATCAGAAGGTTGGCAAGCGGCACGAGAGCTGCCGCTAGAAGGATAAGCGCCACGGCCCAGAGGATTTTCTTCTCGTGCCGGCTGAACAGCATTTGCGTAATCATTGTTCGATCGCCCTTCCCTTGAGCGCGAACAGGCCGCGTGGCCGCCGCTGAATGAAGAGAATGATGAAGATGAGGATGAGGATCTTGCCCAGCACCGCACCGGCATAGGGTTCGAGGAACTTGTTGGCGATACCGAGCGTCAAGGCGCCGACCAGCGTGCCCCAGAGATTGCCGACGCCACCGAAGACCACGACCATGAAGCTGTCGATGATGTAGTTCTGGCCAAGATTGGGCGAGACGTTGTCGATCTGGCTGAGCGCCACGCCGGCCATGCCGGCGATGCCTGACCCCAGGCCGAATGTCAGCGCATCGACCCAAGGCGTGCGGATACCCATGGACGACGCCATGCGGCGGTTCTGCGTCACGGCGCGCATCTGCAGGCCGAACTTCGAACGCTTGAGGAGCAACAGCAGCGCGGCGAAGACGCCGAGCGAGAAGACGATGATCCACATACGGTTGTAGGTGATGGCCAGGCCGCCGACATCGAAGGCGCCCGACATCCAGCTCGGATTGTCCACCTGCCGGTTGGTCGGCCCGAAGATCGTGCGGATCGCCTGCTGCAGGATCAGCGATATGCCCCAGGTGGCAAGCAGCGTTTCGAGCGGACGGCCATAGAGCCAGCGGATGACGCTACGCTCGATGCCGACGCCGACCAGACCGGTAAAAAGGAAGGCGGCAGGGACCGCGAAAGCGAGCGAATAGTCGGTCAAACCGGGCGCAACGGCGTTGATCGTCTGCTGCACGACATAGGTGGTATAGGCGCCGAGCATGACCATTTCACCATGCGCCATGTTGATGATGCCCATAACGCCGAAAGTGATGGCAAGGCCGATGGCAGCGAGAAGCAGAACGGAGCCGAGCGACAGGCCATACCAGACGTTCTGCGCCACGTCCCATATGGCAAGACTGGTTTTGATCGAGTTGATATTCTGCTCGATCGACGGCTTCAGGTCTTCAGGCGCATTGTCCAAAGCCGCGGTCAGGATCGTCAGCGCAGCGCGATTTCCGCGCGCGGCGATCGTGTCGATGGCGGCTTTCTTGTCTTCGGCGCTGGCGTCGGTCTTGAGCAGGATCACCGCCCGCGCCGCTTCCATGCTCGCCTTCACCTCGGCGTCCTTCTCCTGCGCCAGTGCGGAGTTCAACAGGTCGAGATTGTCCGGATTGGCATCCTTGAGCAGGTCCTGCGACGCCGTCAGACGGGCGGTCCGATCGGGACTCAAAAGCGTCAGCTGGCTCAGTGCCGCGCCGATCGCGCCGCGCAGGCCATTGTTCAGTTTGATTTTAGCGAGATTGCCCGGAGCGTCGGCCACAGGGGCAGCAGTCAGGACGTCGAGGTAGGCGCCATCCGCCGGTCCTGCGAGATAGACGGAGCCGCCGGTCTTCGGCGCGTAAAGTTTGCCGTCGCTGAGGTTTTGCAGGATTTCGGCAACCTTGGCGTCGCCCGAAGCCGCAAGTGCCTTGACGGCCTCAATCTTCTGGGGAAAGCCGCCGGCGCCAAGCGCATCGACCAATGGCCGAATATCTTCCTGCGCACGCAAACCGGTTGCAAGGCAACTGACCAGCAGGCAGAGAGCAACAAGGAAGGTCTGGATGGCGCGATACATGAGCTCTTCGTGTTCCGTTGGCTGGCGCCGCTAATTCCGGCGAGTGCTTGACCGCTGACGCTGCTGCTTAAAGTTTCCGCAATGCGCTCGTCCGACAATCAGATCGGACGGATGCGGCGTCGGGAACCATGTCGTCACCCTTCACTCATGCAGAAAACATGCCAGCACACCGTGGGGCAGATAGTCCTCCGTCCGGGCGGGAGGTCCGAACGGAGGGGTATTGGTGTCAGATCGAAAGGTGAATGTATGATTTGGGGAAACGGCGGTCAGGCCGTTTCCGGATTATATTGGCCTTGATGAAATCAGGAGCCCTTGCCACCGCACTTGCCGGTTGCAACGTTGAAGTTGCCGCAGGACATCGGCTTGCGCCAGTCGGAGATCAGGTCCTTGGAATCGGGCAGGTAGTCGGACCATTCGTCGCCGACGACGGCAGGCGTCTGCTGGACGATTTCGAATTGGCCGTCTTCCTGGATTTCACCGATCAGCACCGGCTTGGTGATGTGGTGGTTCGGCATGACGGTGGAATAGCCGCCCGAAAGGTTCGGAACGCTGGTGCCGATAATCGTATCGAGAACTGCATCCGTGTCGGTGGTGCCGGCGGCTTCGACGGCCTTCACCCAGGCGTTGAAGCCGATATAGGCGGCTTCCATCGGATCGTTGGTTACCCGCTTGTCGTTCTTGGTAAAGGCGTGCCATTGCTTGATGAATTCGGCGTTGACCGGAGCATCGACGGACTGGAAGTAGTTCCAGGCAGCCAGATGGCCGACCAGCGGCTTGGTGTCGAGACCGGCAAGTTCTTCTTCGCCGACCGAGAAGGCGACGACCGGAATATCGGTAGCCTTGATGCCCTTGTTGCCGAGTTCCTTGTAGAACGGGACGTTGGCATCGCCGTTGATGGTCGAGACGACGGCGGTCTTCTTGCCGGCCGAGCCGAATTCCTTGATCTTCGCCACTTCTGTCTGCCAGTCGGAGAAGCCGAACGGCGTGTAGTTGATCAGGATATCCTCTTTCGGGACGCCCTTGGCGATCAGATAGGCTTCGAGGATCTTGTTGGTCGTGCGCGGATAGACATAGTCGGTGCCTTCAAGCACGAAACGCTCGACGCCTTCCGTATTCATCAGGTAGTCGACCGCCGGAATGGCCTGCTGGTTCGGCGCGGCACCCGTGTAGAAGATGTTGCGCGAGGATTCTTCACCCTCGTACTGGACCGGGTAGAAGAGCAGCGAATTCAGCTCTTCGAAGACCGGCAGAACGGATTTGCGCGACGACGAGGTCCAGCAGCCGAACACGGCCGCGACCTTGTTGACGGAGATCAGCTCGCGCGCCTTTTCGGCAAACAGCGGCCAGTCGGACGCCGGATCGACGACGACGGCTTCAAGCTTCTTGCCGAGTAGGCCGCCCTTCTTGTTCTGCTCTTCGATGAGCATCAGCATGGCGTCCTTGAGCGTCGTCTCGGAAATGGCCATGGTGCCCGAAAGCGAGTGAAGAACGCCGACCTTGATCGTGTCTTCGGCAGCAAAAACGCCGGAGAATGCGGTCGTGGCAAGCGCACCGGCCAGGAACGCGCTCATGACATGAGATTTGATTTTCATTGTGAACCCCTCTCGTTCTTTGACGACGGCTCTTGGGAGACCTTTACCGTTCGTAAAGGAACTATCCATTGGGGGCGGCGAAACCTGTATACGTCAATTGACGTAGACCCGGGGGCGAAGTGTGCAATGCAGCACCTTTAAGGATCACGATCTTCTGTGCTACGACTTTATTGCGGCCGCGAAGATAGCAAGGGGAACCGACACAGCAGATGACAGCCCGCCAGCGCATCATTCCGGTCCGGCGCGAATATAACCGCTGGGTCGCCAACCAGACGCTGGAAGACTACGCGCTGCGTTTCACCGCCAAGAGCGCCCGGCAATTCTCCTCGCAGCGCATTTCGCAGACCGCGATCGGGGCGATCTCCTTCCTGGCGCTGGAGGCGATCGGTGGCGCCATCACCCTCTCCTATGGCACGACCAACGCGGTCATCGCCATTCTTGCCGCCAGCATCGTCATGCTTTGTGTCGGCCTGCCGATCAGCCGCTACGCCATCCGCCATGGCGTCGATATCGATCTTCTGACGCGCGGGGCAAGCTTCGGCTATATCGGCTCGACCATCACCTCGCTGATCTACGCGAGCTTCACCTTCATGCTCTTTGCCATCGAGGCCTCGATCATGTCGGCGGCGCTCGAACTGGCGCTCGGCATCCCCGTCTGGATCGGCTATATCATCAGCGCCGTCATGGTCATCCCGCTGGTGACGCATGGCGTTCGCCTGATCAGCAAGTTCCAGCTGCTCACCCAGCCATTCTGGATCATCCTCAACATCCTGCCCTTCATCTTCATCGCGCTCGCAGACTGGGGCAAGTTCGATCTCTGGCTCGCCTTTGCCGGCGCCCACAAGGCGGCTGGCGCGCCCGGCTCCTTGGCGCCATTTTCGCTTGCCGAATTCGGGGCGGCCTCCGCCGTCATTCTCGCCCTGATGGCGCAGATCGGCGAGCAGGTGGACTTTCTTCGCTTCCTGCCGCCGGAAGGGCAGCGCAAGCTGCATCACCGGATCGCCGTGTTCCTCGCCGGCGCCGGCTGGGTGATCGTCGGCGCGCCAAAACTGCTGGCCGGTTCGTTTCTCGTCGTCCTCTGTCTTAGCGCCGGCGTTCCGGCGGAGGATGCCGCCGACCCGGCGCACATGTACCTGACCGCCTTCGGCTACATGATCCCCTGGCACAATGCGGCATTACTGCTGATGGTGGCCTTCGTGGTCGTCTCGCAACTGAAGATCAACGTGATGAATGCCTATGCGGGATCGCTCGCCTGGTCGAACTTCTTCTCACGTCTTACCCACAGCCACCCCGGCCGCGTCGTCTGGCTGATGTTCAACGTGGCGATCGCCCTGCTTTTGATGGAACTCGGCATCTACAAGCTGCTGGAAGAGACGCTCGGCATCTTCTCGATCATCGCCATGTCCTGGCTCTGCACCATCTCGGCCGATCTCTTCGTCAACAAGCCTCTGGGTCTGGCACCGCCGAATATCGAGTTCAAGCGCGCCCATCTCTATGACGTCAACCCCGTCGGCGTCGGTGCGATGACGCTGTCGGCCCTCATCGCCCTCACCGCCCATTTCGGTCTGCTCGGCGCGATGGCGTCGTCATTGGCGCCCTATATCGCGCTGATCACCGCCTTCATCGCCTCCCCCGCCATAGCCTGGGCCACCAAGGGCAAATACTATCTCGCCCGCAAGCCGCGCCAGAGCTGGAAGAAGCTCTCTACCGTCACCTGCTCGATCTGCGAACATCCGTTCGAACCCGAGGACATGGCCTGGTGCCCGGCCTATTCCGCGCCGATCTGTTCTCTCTGCTGCTCGCTCGACAGCCGCTGCCACGACATGTGCAAGCCGCATGCGAGCTTCAATGCGCAGACCGCCGTTGTCGCCAAGGCCCTGCTGCCGCAAAAGGTTACCGAAACGCTCGCCACTCGCCTCGGACGCTACGGCATTGCCGTCGTCCTCTCCGTTGCCGGCATCGGCGTCATTCTGGCAATGATCGCCCACCAGACCGGCACGGCGTCGCCGCAGGTGGCCGCGGTGATTAACCGGACGATCGGTGTGGTCTTCTTCGTCTTTGCCGTCGTCACAGGCATCGTCTGCTGGTTCTATGTGCTGGCGCATGACAGCCGGCTGGTGGCGGAAGAGGAATCCTCGCGCCAGAACACGCTGCTCCTGAAGGAGATCGCCGCCCACAAGAAGACCGATGCGGCCCTGCAATACGCCAAGGAGACGGCGGAGGCCGCCAACCGCGCCAAGAGCCGCTATGTGGTGGGTTTGAGCCACGAACTGAGAACGCCGCTCAACGCCGTTCTCGGCTACGCGCAGATCCTCGAACGCGATGAGACCATCCCCGCTCCACGCCAGTCGGCGATCAAGGTAATCAAGCGCAGCGCCGACCACTTGTCGGGCCTGATCGACGGGCTGCTCGACATCTCCAAGATCGAGGCCGGCCGTCTGCAGGTCTATTCGAACGAGATCAATATCCAGGATTTCCTCGACCAGATCGCCGACATGTTCCGCCCGCAAGCCCAGGCCAAGGGTCTCGTCTTCGAGCACGACCGGGCAAGCACCCTGCCGCAATATGTCCGCACCGACGAGAAACGGCTGCGGCAGATCCTCGTCAATTTGCTCTCCAATGCCATCAAGTTCACCGACAGCGGCACAATCCGCTTCGACGTGGCCTATCGCAGCCAGGTTGCGACCTTCACCGTTTCCGACACCGGTCGCGGCATTTCGCAAGCCGACCTGCCGCGCATTTTCGAGCCATTCCAGCGCGGTGAGGCCGAACATATCCGGCCGATGCCGGGCCTTGGGTTGGGGCTCACTATCACTCGGCTTCTGACCCAGACGCTCGGTGGCGAGATCGTCGTCGACAGCGAGCGCGACAAGGGCTCGACCTTCCGCGTCCGCCTGATGCTCTCGGCGATCAACCGGCCGACCGCCTCCTTGCCCTCGGTGCGCAAGATCGCCGGTTATGCCGGCCCCCGCCGCACGATCGTCGTCGTCGACGACAACGAGGATCACCGCGACCTGATGCGCGAGGTGCTGATGCCGCTCGATTTCGTCGTGCTGACGGCGGCAGGCGGAACGGAATGCCTGACGCTGATCGAGGGCGTCAAACCCGATCTCTTCCTGATCGACATATCGATGCCCGGCATGAACGGCTGGCAACTGGTCACGCGGCTGCGCGAGCACGGACAGACGGCGCCGGTGATCATGCTCTCGGCCAATATCGGAGACGGTACCGAGGCGGATGCGCGCACTGGTCACAACGATACCCTGACCAAGCCCTTCGATATCCGCCAGTTGCACGACAAGCTGGCCGTCCATCTGGCCCTCGAGTGGGAATACAGCGATACGGCTGCACCTCCGCCAAAGCCAAAAGTCAGCGCCGAGGTCAAGACGCCCGGTGTCGCCCATGTCGAGGAACTGATCCGGCTGGGTGAAATCGGCTATGTCCGCGGCATCGAGGCGAAGCTCGCCGATCTCGCGCGCTCGGAGGAAAATCAGCCCTTTACCGAGGCCGTGAAGACCTATGTTCAGGCTTTCGACCTTGCCGGCTATGCGGATTTCCTCCAGAGCATAAACAAACACGGGAGAGCCGCCGGTGAATGAAGCAGTCCATCCACGCGATATCGTGCTCATCGTGGATGATTCTCCGGAAACGCTGGGCTTCCTCACCGATGCGCTCGAACAATCCGGCTTCTCTGTGTTGATCGCCACGTCCGGCAAAGCTGCAATCAACGTCGTCGACCGCATCACGCCGGATATCATCCTGATGGACGCGGTGATGCCGGGCATGGACGGTTTCGACACCTGCCGCAGCCTCAAGGCCAATCCCGGCATCGCTCAGGTGCCGGTGATCTTCATGACCGGGCTGACGGAAACCGAACATATCGTCCACGCGCTGGAATCCGGCGGCGTCGATTATCTTTCGAAGCCCATCAATATCGACGAACTGCGCGCCCGTATCCGCGTACACCTTGCCAATGCGCGCTCGGCGCAAAGCGCGCGCGTGGCGCTGGATGCGGCCGGGCGGCACCTGCTGGCCGTGCGTGGGACCGGCGGCATCCAGTGGTCGACGCCGCAGGCGACGCGGCTGGTCAATGCCGCAACGGGCCGGGATGATGGGCTGGAAACGCTCGCCGACCATATCCGCACCTGGCTGGAGGAGCGCGAAAAACACGGGGTCTCCAAGGAGCCGCTGATCATCCACCAGCATGGGCAACCGGTCTTGCAGCTTGCCTATCTTGGCGCCATCGGCGGCGACGAATTCCTGTTCCGTCTCACCGGCGTCAGCCAGACCAGCGACGACGACATTCTCCGCCAGAATTTTTCGCTGACGGTGCGCGAGGCCCAGGTGCTGCTCTGGATCGCCAAGGGCAAATCGAACCGCGATATCGGCGAAATCCTGGGCTTGAGCGCCCGTACGGTCAACAAGCACCTGGAACAGATCTACGTGAAGCTCGGCGTCGAAAACCGTGCGTCTGCCGCCGTCAAGGCGGCGAATGCCTTGCGCGAGGTCTAGCCGCCTTCAGTATGAATGCGGCGGCACGAAGAGACAGAGCGTCCGGCTCTTTGCCTCGCCTGCGACCGAGCACCAATGGTATTCGCCGTCCGGCGAGGACCGGACACGCTTATCCGCATAGGGCACCACCTCACCGGTGACATTGATGACGTAACCTTGCGGCTTCTCGCTGATCGCCTTGGCGGCGACCGGCCGGCAATCCTGATTGGAGCAGCAGGAGAACGGATAGCTCCAGCCGGACGGCGCATCATGCGCCTTGCCCGCCGCAGGCCATAAGCTGGCTGCGATCAGCGGTGGTATCAGCCAGGCGAGGTAGTATCTTCTTTCCTGAAGGACGGGGATCGCAACCGAAACATGTCCAGCTGCGATTGGGCGGTAGGCTACCTTTGAGAAGCGCATGAAGAACTCCTGGTTTGGGACCACTGCTGTTCCCGCCGTCGAAGCGTTTCTTCCCGCATACCGGCTGACGTCGGCAAGCTCCGCCGACGCCGACATCAGCACGATCCCTTCAGGGGGGGCCGTGCGTCCGTTCCTGGACATGGCCCGTCACTACAACCCTTGGGCGACGTGCCAGCCTGCCTTATATTTAAGCATTATCTGCCGATTCCTCCGGGTGGGCAATCGGTCGCCATCGACAATCACGCCACGTTGCAATATCGCAACATGCTAATATTTAGTCTTTTAAAGTCAGGGGTTTATGCCACGCGATCCGGAGGCTGCCGCCCTTCGAAGAACGCCGTGACGTTCTCGACGACTTTCATGCCCATCGCCGTGCGCGTCTCTTCCGTTGCGCTGCCGAGATGCGGCAGGAGCACGACATTGTCCAGACCACGCAGCCGCTCGGGGACATTCGGCTCCGCCTCAAAGACGTCGAGACCGGCCCCACGGATGACGCCGGTTTCCAGTGCTTCGACCAGCGCGTTTTCGTCGACGACATCGCCGCGCGCGGTATTGATCAGAAACGCTTCCGGTTTCATCATGGCCAGACGTTGCGCATTGATCAGATGCCGGTTTTCGCCGCCGCCTGGGCAATGCAACGAGACGAAATCGGAGACGGCCAGCACCTCCTCGACGGTGTCCAGTTGCCGGGCGCCAAACCGCGATGCGCCCGCGGCATCGATTTTCGACCTGTTGTAGAAAACGACATCCATGTCAAAGCCGAAATGGCAGCGTTTTGCCATGGCCTTACCGATCCGGCCGAAGCCGATAATCCCGAGCGTCTTGCCGGTCACCTTGGTTCCGATCATGTGCGTCGGCCGCCAACCGGTCCACCGCCCGGAACGAACCTCGCGTTCGCCCTCACCTGCCCGGCGCGCAACGGTAAGCAGCAGCGACATGGCGATATCGGCGGTACAATCGGTGAGAACGCCGGGCGTGTTGGTGACCACAATGCCGCGCGCCTTTGCAGCAGCGATGTCGATGTGATTGTAGCCGACGCCGAAATTACCGAGAATTTTGGTGCAGACGTCATTGGCCTCGAAAAGCGAAGCCGGCAGGCGGTCGGATACCGTTGGCAAGACCGCATCGAAAGAGCGAAGCGCTTCGATAAGTGCTGCCGAATCCATGGCGATATCCGAGGCATTGAACGAAGCATCGAACCGTTCTGCCAGAACGCGCTCCACTGCCTCGGGCCAGCGGCGGGTGACGAGAATGCGTGATTTCTGGGCCATCGGCTGCTCCTGGCTGGTATCTGAAGCAGACACTTAACACAGGAACGGCCGCAAACCAGCGGCCATTCGGTTGAAACAGATATGCAGATCGGGGCGCTAAAATGGCGCCCCGATCGGTCCCGGTCAGCTCTTCAGGAAGGCGAGCATGTCGTCGTTCAACAGCTGCTTATGCGTATCGGTGATGCCATGCGGCGCACCGGCGTAGACCTTCAGCGTGGCATGCGGCACCAGCGTCTTGGAAGCGCGGGCCGCAGCGTCGATCGGCACGATCTGGTCGTCATCGCCATGGACGATCAGCGTCGGCACGTCGAACTTCTTCAGGTCCTCGGTGAAGTCGGTTTCCGAAAACGCCTTGATCGAGTCATAGGTGTTCTTGTGGCCGCCTGCCATGCCCTGCAGCCAGAAGCTGTCGATCATGCCCTGCGAGACCTTGGCACCGGGGCGATTGAAGCCGAAGAACGGTCCGGAAGCGATATCCTTGTAGAGCTGCGACCGGTCGGCGATAGAAGCGGCGCGAATGCCATCGAAGACTTCGATCGGCAGGCCGCCGGGATTGGCGGCCGTCTTCAGCATCAGTGGTGGTACGGCAGCAATCAGGCCGGCCCTGGCGACCCGGCTGGTGCCGTGGCGGCCGATATAACGGCTGATCTCGCCGCCACCTGTGGAGAAGCCGAACAGCGAAACGTTCTCCAAGTTCAGAACTTCGATCAGGTCGGCCAGGTCATCGGCGTAGTGATCCATGTCGTTGCCATCCCATGGCTGGGACGAGCGGCCATGGCCGCGACGGTCGTGGGTGATGACGCGGAAGCCGTTGTCGGCCAGATGCAGTGCCTGGGCTTCCCAACTGTCGGAAGAAAGCGGCCAGCCGTGGCTGAGAATGACGACAGGGCCATCCTTCGGACCCCAGTCCTTGAAGTAGATTTCGACGCCGTCGCGCGTGGTGATGGTGTTGACGCTGCGCTGGGCCGGAGCCTGGCTTGCGGCCACCGATGCAGCCTGATCCTGGGCAACCGCGGTCGAGCCGACCAGGGCGCCCGAAACTGCAGCGATCCCTGCTCCGCTGACGCCTGCAAGCAGGATATTGCGGCGGGAAAAATTCTGTTCCTGGGTGCTGTTGGACATGACGTTCTCCTTCTCCATTTTGCGATGCCGGGTTGCGGCGGCGCGGTTGATTTTTTAGCGATTTAATCGTGCGCGATATAAATACTCGAATTTCGGCCGCAAGGGCATCTGTTTGGCGATGCCGAATTAATATCGTGCACGATTAAATCGTTGACAATACTTACGCGCGGAATTTTCTCATGTCAATGCCTTGCGATTAAATCGCGAACGATTTATTTTGCAGCCATTGGATAAAGGATGGGCACAATGGATCAGACACTGAACGACAAAGCGGATATAACCAAACTCGACGACTTCCTCTGCTTCGCGATCTATTCCGCGCATCACGCCCTCAACCGCGTCTACAAGCCGCTTCTGGACGCGATCGGGCTCACCTACACGCAGTACATCGCCATGGTCTCGCTCTGGGAGCAGGATGACCAGACGGTCGGGAGCCTCGGTGAAAAGCTGTTTCTGGAATCGAGCACGCTGACGCCGGTGCTGAAGCGCCTGGAGGCTTTGGGGCTCATCGTGCGGACCCGCGACAAGACCGATGAGCGGCAAGTCCGGGTGCAATTGACGGCATCGGGACGCGCGCTTCGGGAAAGGGCAAAAACCATTCCGCCGTGCATTCTCGAAGCGAGCGGTCTGGAGATGGACGAGTTGGCACGGCTCAAGGCGGAGATCGCGATGTTGAGATCATCGCTGCTGCGCTAGCGGAGACGCGGCGTCGCGCGCCTGGACCGCAAATGCAAAAAGGCCCGGCAATGCCGGGCCTTTCGCGGTCCAGATGGACCAATTGGTATGCCCGGAACGACTATTCGTTCTGGAAGTAGGTGTACTTGCCGTCGTCGCCCTTCTTCCAGGTGTACATGACGTAGTCCGGACGGGTGATGTCGCCCTTGTCGTCATAGCTTAGTTCGCCGATGGCGGTGTGGAACGGGCCCTTACCCTTGATGTTTTCCGCAACTGCCTGCGAGTCGTTGCCGCCGGTCGTCTTTGCAGCTTCTGCAATAACCTGCAGAGCGGCATAGGAGTACAGCGTGTAGGCTTCCGGTTCGAAGCCGGCAGCGCGGAACTTTTCAACCAGTTCCTTTGCAGCCGGGTTCTTGCGCGGATCCGGAGCAAACGTCATCAGCGTGCCGTCAACAGCGTCGCCAGCGATCGAAGCAAGTTCGTTCGAAACGATACCGTCGCCGGACATGAAAGTGGCCTTCAGGCCCTGGTCAGCCATCTGGCGCATGATGAGGCCGGCTTCGGTGTGCAGGCCGCCCCAGTAAACCACCGTTACACCGGCTTCCTTCATCTTGGCGATCAGGGCCGAGAAGTCCTTGTCGCCAGTCGTGATACCTTCGTAAATGACTTCCTTCACACCGCCTTCGTTCATGGCAGCCTTGGTCAGGTCAGCAAGACCCTGGCCGTAAGGCGTCTTGTCGTGAACGACGGCAACCTTGCCATCCTTGAAGTTGGCAGCGATGTAGGCACCGGCAACGGCACCCTGCTGGTCGTCACGACCGCAGGTACGGAAGGTGTTCCACAGGCCGCGCTCGGTGAAGACCGGATTCGTAGCAGACGGAGTGATTTCCAGGATGCCGTTCTCCGCGTAGACTTCGGAAGCCGGGATCGAAACGCCGGAGTTGAAGTGGCCGACCACGAACTTGACGCCGTCAGCCACGAACTTGTTGGCGACGGAAACGCCCTGCTTCGGGTCGGAAACGTCGTCGCCGAGGACGATCTTGATCTGCTCACCATTGATGCCGCCGGCAGCGTTGATGTCGGCAGCGGCCTGCTCAGCACCCTTCTGGAGCTGCGCGCCGAAAGCTGCGTTCGGTCCCGTCAGCGGGCCAGCAACACCAACCAGCAGGTCAGCCCATGCAGTGCCGCTGAAAGCGACCATTGCAGTCAGCGCAACAGCCGACAAAAGTGACTTCTTCATCTTGTTACTCCCAAAAAATTTGAGCGGGTGTCGTTTAAACCGGTCACGATACCCACCATAATCGCGCCGGTATTCTTGTATCCGCAGGCAGCGCACCCGGCGCCACCATGGGTTTCCCTCTGTTATTTCGCCTTCCACGAGAAAGGCGATGCCTTCTCATAGAGCCAGTAGTAATTGTTGGTCATCTGCTTCGTGCGGTAGTAGCGATAACCGGCCGTAGCAAACAACAAAAGGACGATGGTGTCCACGATATAGTACTGCAAAGTCAACATGCTGCCGTTGAAAAGCGCATGATGGATAAAGCGGATCGCCACACCCAGAAGTAGGGTGTAGATGATCAATGTCGAGTATTTGCTCCAGCCCTCGGCAGCGCTCTTTCCCGTGCGCCAGGCCGTCCATCCGCCCATCACCACGGTGACCAACGCGAACTGCAGAATGGTCGGTTCTTCGTAGAGAATGCCTTGCATCCCATTTCTCCCCTTCAAAGCGCAGGCGGCTCTCAAGCCGCGCAAAACGCTCCAACGTACCGAAATCACACCCGCCGGCTGCAGCGTAGCACCGCCGGCAGGCATGGCATCAATGATGGCCGCCCTCGAGATAGGCGGCGCGCACTTCCGGATTGGCCAGCAATTCCTTGCCGCTGCCGCTCATGGTCACCTTGCCGTTGACCATGACATAGCCGCGATGGGAGAGCTTCAACGCAGCAAAGGCGTTCTGCTCGACGAGGAAGACGGTCAGGCCTTCCTGTTCGTTGAGCTTCTTGATCGCCTCGAAAATGCTCTTGACGATCAGCGGCGCCAGACCAAGCGACGGCTCGTCGAGAAGCAGAAGCTTCGGGCGCGCCATCAGGGCACGGCCGATCGACAGCATCTGCTGCTCGCCGCCCGAAAGCGTTCCGCCGCGCTGCGCCTGACGCTCCTTGAGCCGCGGGAAAAGCGTGAAGATCTTTTCCACGTCCTCGTCGAAATGCTTCAGATTATCCAGGCTCGCGCCCATCTGGAGATTTTCAAAGACGGTCATGCGCGGAAAGATGCGCCGACCTTCCGGTGATTGGGCGACGCGCAGCCGAGCGATTTCGTGCGTCGGCATGTGGGTGATGTCCTCGCCGTCGAAGATCACCGAACCGGTCTTCGCCTGCGGACTGCCGCAGATGGTCATCATCAGCGTCGACTTACCGGCACCGTTGGCACCGATCATGCAGACGATCTCGCCGCGCTTGACCTCGACGTCAACGCCAGCGAGCGCGCGAATATTGCCGTAATAGGTCTCGACGGCTTTCACATTCAGGAGGGTATCACTCATCAGTGCGTATCTCCCGGCGCGATTTCCTCGATCTGTTCGATCACTTCTTCGACCTCAACATCTTCAACACCGAGATAAGCCGCAATAACCTTCGGATCGTGTTTCACAAAATCCGGATTTCCGTCGGAAATCTTCTGCCCGTATTCCAGCACCACAACGTGGTCCGAAATTTCCATGACCACCGACATGTCGTGCTCGATCAGCAGGATCGACGTATCCGTATCCTTGCGGATGCTGCGCAAAAGCTCGTTGAGGGCGAGCGATTCACGCGGATTGAGACCGGCCGCAGGCTCGTCCAGGCAAAGGAATTCCGGCCCCGTGCACATGGCGCGGGCGATTTCCAGACGGCGCTGTGCACCGTATGGCAGGTCGCCGGCCGGATCGTCGGCGCGGTCGGTCAGGTTTGCCTTGTCGAGCCAGTATTTCGCGCGCTCGATCGATTCGCCGACCGCCGCCTTGTAGGTCGGGAAACCGAGCAGGCCGAGGATGGTGTAGCCGGAAGCCAGCATCAGCTTGTTGTGCTGGGCGACGAGCAGGTTCTCCAGAACCGTCAGGCCCGAGAAGAGCCGGATATTCTGGAAGGTGCGGGCCACCTTGGCGTCGCGGTTGACCTCGTAATCCGACATGCGTTCGAGAAGGTATTCCTTCCCGGCCTTCTGCCGCATCGTGATCATGCCCATCGTCGGCTTGTAGAAGCCGGTGATGCAGTTGAACACCGTCGTCTTGCCGGCGCCGTTCGGGCCGATGAGCGCGGTGATATCGCCGCGATAGGCTTCGAACGACAGGTCGTTGATGGCCATCAGGCCGCCGAAACGCATCGACAGATGCTCGACTTTGAGGATTGGATCTTTCGTCATTGTGTCTGTCTCAAGGGCCATCAGCCGTGCCCTTCCTTGGTAAAGCTGCCGGAGACACTCTTGCGTTCGCGCAGGAATGCCGTGGGTTCGCGCGAGCCAACGAAGCCGCGAGGCTTCCAGACCATGACGACGATCATTGCCAGACCGAAGATCAGCATGCGGTAGAGTTCCGGGGTGAAGTCAGGTCCGAAGATCCGCTTCAGGAAGTCCATTTCACGCAGCAGTTCGGTGCCGCCGATCATCACGGTGGCGGCGACGGCGATGCCGACCAGCGAGCCCATGCCGCCGAGAACCACGATCGCAAGAATGATCGCCGATTCCAGGAAGACGAAGGATTCCGGCGAGACGAAACCCTGGCGGACGGCAAAGAACGACCCTGCAATCCCCCCGAACATCGCGCCGGTGGCGAATGCCGTCAGCTTGGTCGTCACCGTGTTGATACCGAGCGAACGGCAGGCAATTTCGTCCTCGCGCAGCGCTTCCCAGGCCCGGCCGATCGGCATGCGCCGCAGGCGGATCGTGACGAAGGCGGCCAGCATGCAGAGCGCCAGGGCCAGATAGAACAGGAAGATCTTGTAATAGGCCGAGGACATAGGCAGGCCGAATGCCTTGGCGAAATTGTTCGCGGCGCTGACATCGAAGGACCAGATGCCGAAGACACTTGCCTTGGCGATGCCGGAGATACCGAACGTGCCCTTGGTCACTTCCGTCCAGTTGATTAGCACCAGCCGGATGATTTCCCCAAAGGCGAGCGTCACGATCGCCAGGTAGTCCCCCTTGAGGCGCAGCACTGGGAAGCCAAGGACCGTGCCCCATAGCGCTGCCAGGACACCGGCCATCGGCAGGAGCAGCCAGAAGGACAGGCCGAAATAGGACGACAGCAGCGCGTAGGAATAGGCGCCGACCGCGTAGAAGGCGACATAACCGAGATCAAGAAGGCCGGCGAGGCCGACGACGATGTTCAGTCCCCATGCCAGCATCACATAGATGAGGATCTGGATGCCGAAGTTATCGACCCATTTCAGCGAGCCCTGGAAGCCGAACAATGCCACCATGACCGGCGGGTAGACGATCAGGGCGAGGATGGCGAGCAGACTGAAATTGCGCGCAACGAAGCCCGCCTCCCGCTCGACCGCAGGAGCTGCGGCCTTTGCCGCCTTGCGCGCCTCCAGCCAGGGACGAACATAGGCGACCGCCAGGAAACGGCCGACCACGGCGATGGCGACGAAGATCGCCAGAAGACCCCAGCGCTGGACGAGGACAAGCTCGTTCAAGATGTTCTGGTCGGTCTTCAGGCCGACGAAGAGCACGAACAGGCCGAGAGCGACGAGACCGGCATAAAAGGCCTCGCGCAGAGCCCGCGCCATCAGATTGCTGCTGACGGCCTCATTGGTGTGCGAAATGTTTGCCATGAAACTATACCTTCTCGACTTCCGGCCGACCCAGAATACCAGACGGCTTGAAAATCAGCACGATGGCGAGGATCGAGAATGTCGCGACATCCTTGTAGTCGATGGTGAAATAGGCAGACCAGAGCGATTCGATCAGGCCGATCATGAGGCCGCCCAACACGGCGCCCGGAAGAGAGCCGATGCCGCCCAGCACAGCTGCCGTGAACGCCTTGACGCCCGGCGTGAACCCGTCGGTAAACACGATCACGCCGTAATACATCAGGTACATGGTACCGGCAACGGCTGCCAGCGCTGCACCCATGACGAAGGTGATCGAGATCGTCTTGTCGACATCGATGCCGAGCAGCGCCGCCATCTTGCGGTCCTGTTCGGTCGCGCGCTGGGCGCGCCCGAGTGGCGTATGATTGACGATATACCAGAAGATCGTCAGCAGAATGGCCGTTACCAGCACGATGATGATCTGCTTCAGCGAGACCGAAATGCCGAAAATGTCGTAGACCGACGACACCAGCGGCGGGACCGGCTTGTTGCGCGGGCCTTGCGTCACCTGAATGAAGTTCGACAGCGCAATCGACATGCCGATCGCGGTGATCAGCGGCGCCAGCCGGAACGAGCCGCGCAGCGGGCGGTAAGCCAGCTTTTCGATGACCCAGTTCCACAGGCCCGTCATCAGCATCGCGATGAGGATCATGATGAACAGGGCAAGGGCGATCGGAACGCCACCGAACAATCCCAAGAGGATCAGGTAGACAATCAGAGCCGCGAAACCGCCCAGCATGAAGATATCGCCGTGGGCGAAATTGACCATGCCGATGATGCCGTAAACCATTGTGTAGCCAATGGCGACCAAACCGTAAATCGAGCCAAGCGTCAGCCCGTTGACGAGCTGCTGGACAAAATACTCCATCAATATCCCCCGGGTCTGATCCTATTAGGTCAGACCTCTTGTTTTAGAAGCTCTTTCCGAGCCTTTTCGATAGGGGATTCCATAATGCTTTCGAACCAAAAGTGAAGCGTAAAATGACGCTTTCCTGAAATTCTTTCCCAGTTTAGTGATTTTGACGCTTTAACAGCCAAAAAATCAAAAAATTAGCAGTTCAGAGCGTGTTTTTGGGCACCAAACCGTGAATCTTACGACCAGCCGCCTGCGCAGTGCCCGCTTGTGCACATTTATCATCAGCCGGCCTGCGTGATGGTCAGGACCGCATGCGCGATCCGTTGGCATCGAACAAGGGCTGCGCCTGCAGGCGAGCGGGCAGCATCTCGCCAAGCAGCTCGACCTGCCAACCGTCCGTTTCATCAGCGACGTCCTTGGGCACATAGCCGATCGCCACCGACACACCCGAAGTGTGCGCATATCCACCCGACGTCACCCAGCCGCAGACTTTGCCGTTCAGGGAGATCGGCTCGTCGCCGATCACATCGGCATCCTTGGCGTCGATAACGAAGGTGCGCAGGCGCAACGTGCCGCCTTCCGCCTTTTCCTTCGCGGCAGTTTCCTTGCCGATGAAGTCGGCCTCCTTCTTCAAGGCGACGAATCGGCCAAGCCCGGCTTCCAGCGGGCCGTAGAGCGGACGATATTCACGCGACCAGCTGCCGAAGGATTTTTCGACCCGCAGGGCATTCAGCGCACGCAGGCCAAAGAGCTTGATGCCGAACGCGGCGCCGGCTTGCATGATCAGGTCATAGAGATAACGCTGGTATTCCGGCTTCATCCAGATTTCATAGCCAAGATCGCCGGTGTAGCTGACACGGCCGACGATGGCGGGCGCCATGCCCAGATCCATGCGGCGAATGTCCATGAAAGGGAAGGCCTCATCCGATACGTCGAGATGGGTCAGCTTGGAGATCAGGGCACGGGAATTCGGGCCGGCAATGGAAAGACCGACCAATTGGAGGTTCAGCGCCTTCAAGACGACGGAACCGTCCTTCGGCAGATGGCTCTCGAACCAGCGCATATGATAGTCCTGGGCAATGCCGGAGCCGATCAGCAGGAAATCCCCATTGCCGATCTTGGCCAGCGTGAAATCGCCGATCAGCTTGCCGTCGTCCTTCAGCATCGGTGCAAGCGCCATACGTCCGGCCGCCGGAATACGGCAGGTCAGCATGCGGTCGAGCCAGGCCTCGGCGCCTTTGCCGGTGATCGAATACTTTGCGAAACCGGAGGTCTCCATCAGGCCAACGCTGTCGCGCACGGCCTTTGCCTCGGCGCCGACGACGTCGAAATCGTTGGAGCGGCGCCAGGAAAATTTGTCCTCCTCGCCCTTCGGCGCGAACCAGAGCGGCTGCTCTAGGCCGTAGGACGCGCCGAAGACGGCGCCCGCTTCTTTCAGTTTGTCATATATCGGCGTCGTCAGGAACGGGCGCGCGCCCGGCAACTCCTCGTTCGGGTAGCGGATGGAGAAGCGACGCGAATAGTTTTCGCGGACCTTGGCGTTGGTGTAGCCGAGTGTTGCGAAATCACCGTAGCGCGATACGTCCATGGCAAACACGTCGAAGCCCGGATCGCCGTAGATGATCCAGTTGGCGAGCGCGAGGCCAACGCCGCCACCCTGGCTGAAGCCGGCCATCACGGCGCAGGCCGACCAGTAGTTGGTAAGGCCGCGAACCGGGCCGACCAGCGGATTACCGTCCGGCGAGAAGGTGAAGGGGCCGTTGATGATCTTCTTGATGCCGGCCTTGTTGAAGGCCGGGAAATGGCGGAAGCCGACTTCGAGTTCGGGTGTGATTCGCTCGATATCCTCTGCCAGCAATTCATGGCCGAAATCCCAGGACGTCGTGATCGGCGACCAGGGGCGGCACGCCTTCTCATAGGTGCCCATCAGCATGCCGTTGCGTTCCTGGCGCAGATAGATCTCGCCGTCGAAATCGACGCAATGCATCAGCTCCTTGCCGCGCGTCTGGTTGAACTCGATGACCTCCGGCATGTCCTCCGTTATGAGGTACATGTGCTCCATGGCGAGCACCGGCAGTTCGAGCCCTGTCATGCGCCCGACTTCGCGGGCCCAGAGACCAGCAGCGTTGACAACGTGCTCGGCGATGATCTCGCCCTTGTTGGTGATCACGCGCCAGGAGCTGTTTTCCAGCTGCACCAGGTCCTCCACCTTGGTGTGCAGGCAGATGTCTGCGCCATTCTTCTTGGCGGACTTGGCATAGGCATGGGTGGTGCCATAGGGATCGAGATGCCCTTCGACCGGATCGAACACCGCGCCGACGAACTGGCTCGGGTTCAGAAGCGGCATCAGTTCGTGCGCTTCCTTGGGGCTGAGAAGTTCTGCCTCCAGCCCCATGTAGCGGCCTTTGGCAAGAATCGACTTCATCCAGTCGAACCGCTCCTTGGTGGCAGCCAGCATCATGCCGGAGGTCATGTGCAGGCCGATGTCCTGGCCGGAATAGTCCTGGATTTCCTTGTAGAGTTCGACCGTATATTTCTGCAGCTTGGCGACGTTCGGGTCGCCATTGATGGTGTGCATACCGCCAGCAGCGTGCCAGGTCGAGCCGGAGGTCAGCTCCGAGCGCTCCAGGAGAACCACATCGGTCCAGCCGAACTTCGTCAGGTGGTAGAGGATCGAACAACCGACGACGCCGCCGCCGATAACGACGACCCTGGCATGGCTTTTCATGAAAATTCTCCGGTTTCGGGCGCATGCCGGGGGAAGCCCCCGTCAAACGGTCCACTCGGTTGAGCGAAATCTTGGCTATCGAAACCGTAGTGTTAAAGCCGTCGCGGAGAAAGACATCCGTGCGAACAGGTCTTGCTCATTCCCGCCATTCGCTGCCTCACCCGCGCCGTAAAAGCGGCATGCGATGACGCATTCGCTCTCAGCCGGAGAAATCGGCGGAGAGATCGAACTCACGCCCCATCAGCCTCAGGTCGTCAAACAGGGCTTCGGCGAAGCTGCGCATGACGATCAGTTCGAATTCGTTCTCGCCGGTTCGCGCCAGATTGACGCCGATATGCCCGCACAGAACATTTGACGAGGTGCCGATCGCAAACATGGAAGGATGCAGATCGGTTGCGACGCCCTTGGCAAGAAGGCGGCGCACATTCGGACCCGACAACCGCAGAACGACGCGGCCGTCACTCTGATCGAAAATGTAAGCCGCCTCGGCAAGCAGCAGCGAGAGACTGCGGTGCAGTCCGTCCGGCGTTTCCGACGGAGATACAGCCAGCCATTCGCCTGGCCCGACGAAACGCACGGATAGCTCGCTTACGGCCGCCAACCCCGCGGCGACCGCTGCCTCCTCGCCATCAATAGCCATGACCGTCGCGATCGCCTGTCTACGCGGGATCTCCAGGTGATCGACGGCCCGAATTCCGGGCTCCCGGGGAACACCTGCTTCCAGAGGGTGGTGAGAAGTGAAGGTCTTGATCATGTCGGCGCCCGTCTCAAGAATTCAGCCTGGCATTGCCGGGATCGACGAAGACCGGGTTGCAAACCTCCGCGATTGTCTCGGCACCGCCCAGCTTATCCCAGACGACGATGCGTTCGCCATAACGTTCGCGGCCGGATTTCAGGAAAGCGAGCGCGATGTCATGGCCAAGCGTCGGCGAAAAGCAGGCGGAGCTGACATAACCCTGATCATTCAAGGTGGACGGTTTGGCACCTTCGCGCAGCAAATGCGCACCGGCGCGGATATGCTGGTCCGTCTCGACGGGTTTCAACCCGACCATCTGCATACGGTCTGCCGCCGTCAGTCCGTAGCGCGTCGAAAGCCGCTTACCGATAAAATCCGGTTTCTGGACCGAAACCATGCGCCCGAAGCCGGCATCATCCGGTGTCACGCGGCCATCGAACTCGGCATGTGTGACATGGCCCTTCTCGATGCGCAGCACGTTCAAGGCCTCAAGCCCATAGGCGCGGATGCCCTGTGCCCTGCCCGCTTCCATGACCGCGTCGGCGACCGCTTCGCCAAAACCCGCGGGCACTGCAAGCTCGTAGGCCAGTTCGCCGGAAAAGGAAATGCGGAACAGCCGTGCCTTGAGGCCACCTTTCAGCGTCACGACGCCAGCAGCGAGGAACGGAAAGGCCGCGTCCAAGATATCGTCCTCGACGAGCGCCTGGACGACGAGGCGCGCCTTCGGTCCGGCGATCGCCATCTGCGCCCACTGATCGGTCGAGGAGCAGAAGCGAACCTTGAGGTCCGGCCAAAGCACCTGCGCGCAATATTCCATATGGGACATGACGCCGCCGGCGAGCGCCGTCGTTGTCGTCATGAAGAAATGCTCGGGTGACAGCCGGCTGGTGGTGCCGTCGTCATAGACCATGCCGTCTTCGCGCAGCATCAGCCCGTATCGCGCCTTGCCGACCGGCAGCTTCAGGAACGGGTTGCAATAGAGCCGGTTGAGGAACTCGGCCGCGTCCGGTCCGAAAATCTCGATCTTGCCGAGCGTCGAGACGTCGCAGAGCCCGACATTTTGCCGAACGTTCAAAACCTCGCGGTCCGTGCTTTCCCGCCATGTCTTTTCGCCGTGTTGGGGAAAATAGGCCGGGCGATGCCAGAGGCCGGAATCGACGAAGACCGCACCGTTCTTTTCTGCCCAGCCATGCAGCGGCGACTTGCGAACCGGAACGGCATGCTCGTCGCGCGATGGACCGGCAAGAGCGCCGAAGGCGACCGGCGTATAGAAGGGACGGAAGGTGGTGGTTCCGACGTCGGCCGGACTGATGCCCTGCATTGCGGCCAGCAGACCGGTAGCATTGATACCCGAGAGCTTGCCCTGATCCGTCGCCATGCCGTTGGTGGTGTAGCGTTTGGCATGCTCAACATGGCCGAACCCCTCGCGCAGAGCCAGAGCCAGATCCTTGACATGGACGTCGTTCTGGAAATCCACAAAAGCCTTCGCCTTGGCGCCCGGCGCATACCAGAGCGCCGTAAAGGACGAATCGACGTCTTCGCCCACAGACGGCAGCGGATTTGCAGCGGAAGAAAAACCGAGATCGGCCGCAATCGCCGCGGCCTTCTCCGCGCCGTCCTTGAGGCAGCCGCCAAGGCTGTATCGTCCAGCAGCGGAGCCGGCAACGGCAAGCCCGCTGCCAACGTCAGGCGCAAGAAACGTGTTCAGTTCCGTCGACCAAACCGGTTTTGCACCGCGCTGGCAGGCAAGATGAATGACTGGATTCCAACCGCCGGACATGCCGATCGCGTCACAGGCGATCGTTTCCTCGAAGCCCGACCGCTCGACAACCAGGCCGGAGACACGTTGGCGTCCTCGTGTGTCGACAACGCAAGCAGACCGGATGACGCGCACGCCCGCCGGCGGTACATCTGCCGCTTCGGTGCGGCTGTCGATGATCGCCGCCACCTCGATGGCGTGAGCAGAGAGATCGCTGGCAGCCCGGTAGCCGGCGCTGCCATTGGTGAAGATCGTCACCGACTTGCCTGCCGCGACGCCAAACCTGTTGGCATAGGTGCGCAGGGCACCGGCCATCATCACGCCCGGCCGGTCGTTGCCGCCGAAGACCAGCGGCCGCTCCTCGGCGCCCGTCGCCAGAAGCGCTCGTTTGGCGGCAATGCGCCAGAGCCGCTCCACCGGCAGCTTCGCCTGCGGTGCAACCACATGCTTTTGCACCCGCTCCAGCGCACCAAAAACGTTGTCGTCGTACCAACCAAAGACGGTGGTACGCGGCATGATCGTGACATTTGGTAGTGCACGAAGCTCGGCAAAAGAACTTTCGGCGAAATCCAGCGCTGGGCGTCCGTCGATGTGTGTCGTTTCAGCGAGCAGAGAACCGCCCAGCCGGAAATCCTCGTCAGCCAGAATGACCCGCATCCCCGCCCGGCCTGCGGTCAATGCCGCCACGAGGCCTGTCGGCCCGGCACCAACCACGAGCAGGTCACAATGCGCCCAGCATTTCTCATAACTGTGCGGATCGCGCTCCAACACGGCGCGCCCAAGACCCGCAGCCCGGCGGATCACGGGTTCGTAGACCTTCTCCCAGAAAGCAGCCGGCCACATGAAGGTCTTGTAGTAGAAACCCGCCGACAGGAACGGCGACAGAAGATTGTTGAGAGCGCCGATGTCATATTTCAGCGACGGCCAGCGGTTCTGGCTGTGGGCATCGAGGCCGGCGTAAAGTTCGGCAACCGTTGCTTTGGTGTTCGGGTCGCTGCTCGCCTCCTTGCCGATTGTCACGAGCGCGTTCGGCTCGGAGGCTCCGGCCGTGACGATGCCGCGTGGCCGGTGATACTTGAAGCTGCGCCCGACCAGAAGCTGATCATTGGCAAGCAGGGCCGATGCCAGCGTGTCGCCGACAAGCCCCTTCATGGCCCGGCCGTCGAAGTTGAAGCTCAACGTGCTGCCGCGATCGACGACACCACCAGATGTCAGGCGATGGGCGGTCATCGGCCACCCTCCCGTGCCACAGACGCGCCGTCCGTCACCGAAAAGACCTCGTGGGTAAGCGTATCGCGCTCGACGGCAAGCCAGCGCCGACAGCCCGCGACATGCTGCCAGTGTTCAACGTAGCGTCCGCGCGGGTTGGTGCGGATATGGACATATTCGTGCCATGCCTCGTCAGTGGCTTCGGGATGTGGACGCATCACTGATGCTTCACCTCGGATGGAAAACTCTTGCCTGGGCCGGACGCCGCAATGCGGGCAGTGAATGAGGCTTGCCATTCAGGGTCTCAATGCAGGTTGGGCTGGGGACCAGCGCCGTGCTCGTCGATGGGATAGCCTCGCTCGAAGCGATCGAGGCGCAGGAAGCGGGCGACCGGATGGCTCTCGTCCTTGGCGATCAGATGCGCGAAACACCAGCCGGAAGCCGGTGTCGCCTTGAAGCCGCCGTAACACCAGCCGCAGTTCAGGTAGAGATTGTCGATCGGCGTGTGGCTGATGATCGGCGAGCCATCCATGCTCATATCCATGACCCCTCCCCAGGAGCGCAGCACGCGGACGCGCGAAAGGCCGGGGATCATCGACACCCCCTCCTCCATCACATGCTCGACCGTCGCCAGATTGCCGCGCTGGGCATAGGAATTGTAGCCGTCAATCTCGCCGCCGAAGACGAGGCCGCCCTTGTCGGACTGCGAGATATAGAAATGCCCCGCCCCATAGGTGATGACATGGTTGATCGCCGGCTTCAGCCCCTCGGTCACGAAGGCCTGCAGCATATGGCTTTCGATCGGCAGTTTCAGATCGGCCATCTGACCGACGCGCGAGGTGTTGCCCGCCGCTGCCAGCCCCAGCCTGCCGCAGCCGATGAAACCCTTCGACGTCTCGACGCCTGTCACTGCGCCGTTCTCGCGCCGGATGCCGGTCACCTCGCAATTCTGGATGAGATCGACACCCAGCCGGTCGGCAGCGCGGGCGTAGCCCCAGGCAACCGCGTCATGGCGCGCCGTGCCGCCGCGCTTCTGCAGCAGGCCGCCCATGATCGGGAAGCGCGCATGGTCGAAATTGAGGAAAGGCAGCATCTTCTTCAAGGCCGCCCGGTCGAGCAGCTCGGCCGGAACGCCCTCCATCCACATGGCATTGCCGCGGCGGATATAGGCATCCCGCTGGCCGTCATTATGGTAGAGGTTGATAACGCCGCGCTGCGACAGCATGGCGTTGTAGTTCAGGTCCCGCTCGAGACCTTCCCAGAGCTTCATCGAAAACTCGTAGAACGGCTCGTTGCCGGGCAGCATGTAATTGGAGCGCACGATCGTCGTGTTGCGGCCGACATTGCCCGAACCGAGGTAGCCCTTCTCCAGCACCGCGATGTTCTTGAGGCCGAATTCCTTGGCGAGATAATAGGCCGTCGCCAACCCATGCCCACCGCCGCCGACGATGATCACATCGTAGAAGGGCTTCGGTTCCGGCTGACGCCAGGCCGGCTTCCAGTTGAGGTTGCCCGTCAGCGCGTTCTTGACGATCGAGAATGCCGAATAGCGCATGCCAGTCCCAGTTCCCCCATCATGTCGCAGCGCCACATTTGCATAAGCCGCGACCAGCGCAAAGGCCGCCCTGGCAAAGACCGATCGAAAGCACCGCGCCTTGCTGTCGCAGCTCTAGCCGAACAGAGCTCGAGGCACAGTGCCAAATGCGGCACAGTCGGAAAAATTTGACGAACGAACCTTGAAAAGACCGGTAAGGAATGTGGATGTATAATCATTGTCCCGGACAACCGTACCGCTGTTTCCGGGCAAAATTCATCACCATGGTCGAAGACGGCGGAGAGGTGCAGGAAGCAAATGCTGGACATACTGGAAGAGGCGGCCGTGGCTGCGGGGCAAGCGATCCTCGAGGTCTACCATGCCGGTCCGGATGTCAGCTACAAGGCCGACTGTTCCCCCGTCACCGATGCCGATCAGAACGCGGAAAAGATCATCCTCGATCGCCTGGCAGCCGCTTTTCCGGACATCCCCGTCGTCGCCGAGGAAGCCGTTTCCGCCGGTCGCATTCCCGATATCGAGGGCAAATCCTTCTTTCTCGTCGATCCCCTCGACGGCACCAAGGAATTCCTCGGCCGCAACGACGACTTTACGGTCAATATCGCACTGATCGAAAAGGGTGAGCCCGTTGCCGGCGTGGTCTACGCGCCGGCGCTTGGAATCCTCTATGCCGCCAGCCGCAACAAGGCGAAAAAGGCTGTCGTCTCCGGCCAGCGCGAAATCGGCCCGCCGACAATCATCGGCTGCCGCAGCCGTGGCGACAGACTGGTGGCGCTGGCCAGCCGCTCCCACAACAGCCAGGAAACCATCGCCTACCTCGCCGAACACGGCATCACCGACTATGAATCGATCGGCTCCTCGCTGAAGTTCTGCCTACTCGCCGAAGGGCTGGCCGACATCTATCCGCGCCTCAGCCGCACGATGGAATGGGACACCGCGGCCGGCGACGCCGTCTTGCGGGCGGCGGGCGGCGAGACGGTGACCATGGACGGCAATCCGCTGTCCTATGGCAAGCGCAATCAGGGCTTCGACGTGGACTTCGCCAACCCGCATTTCGTGTCGCGGGGAAAAAACTGATCCGATTTCCCTGACCGGCGCAGGCTACCGGCCCTGATCCTCGTCTTTGCGGCAGCGGGGACCGCCGCCCGAAATTTCCCTTTGCAGACGACGCGGACACGGACCTCGTCCCCGGTCCGTCCCGCGCGCGTACCCTTCTCCTGACGACAAAGGAGAACCGCCCGATGAGCGAGACGACCGTCAATCTCGAACTGCCCTATATCCTGCCCTCCCAGCGCAGAAGCACGTCACCCATAACGAAGCGCTGCAGCACCTCGATGCCGTCACCCAGCTAACGGTGACCGCCACCTTGACAACCTCGCCTTCCGGCAGGATGGCGACTGGATCTTTATTACCCCGAAGGAGGGCTGGCGCGGCTGGTTCCTAGCCGAGGACAAAATGAAGATTCATGACGGCGGCGCCTGGGCCGCCTATGACGCCATCGGCACGCCTACGTCTCTCGGCATCAACACCACCGCCGACAGCACGAACCGGCTCGCCGTCTCGGCGGCGGCCACGCTGCTCACTCATGACGGGAACGGCCACCAGGTGAAAGTGAACAAGGTCGCAGCCGGCGATACGGCGAGCCTGTTGTTCCAGAGCGGCTGGTCCGGCCGGGCGGAAATGGGTCTCACCGGCTCGAATGACTTCCCCGTCAAGGTCAGTCGCGACGGCTCGGTCTGGACCGCGGCGCTCAGCATCACCGGCCAGGGCCAGGTGCGCATGCCGCAGCGGCCGCTGGTGCGGGCGACGCGCGATGGCGGCGTGTTGACGCCCTCCTCCGGTTCGCAGACCGGCTTTTCCACCCTGAGCATCAACCAGGGCGGCTTCAGCCTCGGCGCCGCCGTCGCGGGTGGCGGCAACCGGCTGATCGTCCCGGCAACAGCGCCTTACTTCGTCTGCCTCGGTGTCGAAGCCAACCCCGCCGGTGCCTTTTCCGTCGCTGTCAAGGTCAACTAAACGACGAGCATCAACGACAATGACACAGCCTCCACCTCCTAAAGCAACTGCGCCATCGGCATGACGCTTCTGAACGCCGGCGACTGGTTGGTGCTGGTGCACACCGGTACCACGCCGCTGGATTTTGGCTATGACAAGACAGAACTGACGGTGGTGATGTTGTGAGGCGGCCGGGCAGCGGACGCGCGGTATGTAGCCGCTTCGCCGTTCACCCAATGCGCCGATTTCTCTTGCTGAGCGAAAGCTCTCATCCCGTCTTCCTCGCCCTGTGGCGGGGATCCAGCCACCGCGCGTCCGCACGGTGAGAGAATCTATTCCGTCTTGTTAAGAAGAGAGCCTTTAGCGCCGCAGAAGCGGCGCTGCTGGATCCCCGCCACAAGCGCGAGGAAGACGGAGGTGTGGGATTGCACCAAATGGACACCCCACAGACGGAGGATACGTCCTAAACCGGCACTGCGTCGTCCGGCACCGGCGTTTCCTCGCCCGCAATCGTCACTTCATCTTCCTTCTCCGGCGGCCTGATGCGGAACCAGGCGAGGTAGAGCGCCGGCAGGAACAGCAGCGTCAGCACCGTGCCGACGATGATGCCGCCCATCATGGCGTAGGCCATCGGACCCCAGAAGATTTCGCGGGCAATCGGGATCAGCGCCAGGCTGGCCGCTGCCGCCGTCAGCATGATTGGCCGCATGCGGTGTTCCGTCGCCTCCTGCACCGCGCGCCAGGGCGCCATGCCTTCCTTGCGCAGGTCCTCGATCTGCACGACGAGGATGACCGAGTTGCGGATCAGGATGCCGATCAGCGCCAGAATGCCAAGGATGGCGACGAAGCCCATCGGCGAATTGCTCGACAGGAGGGCCGCGACCACGCCGATCAGCGCCAACGGCGCCACCGCGAAGACGAGGAACAGCCGCGAGAAGCTCTGAAGCTGGATCATCAGGATCGTCGCCATGACGAACAGCATCAAAGGCACGACGGCGGCGATCGGCGCCTGGCTCTTGCCGCTTTCCTCGACACTGCCGCCGACTTCTACCTTGTATCCCGGCGGCAGTTTTTCGGCATAGGCGGCCACGTCCTTTTCCAGCTGCGCGACAATCGTCGCCGGCTGCGTCGGACCATGGATGCCCGCCTTCACAGTCAGCGTCGGCATTCGCGAGCGGCGCCAGACGACCGGCTGTTCCATTTCGTAGCGGAAGCTCGCAACGGCGGCGAGCGGCACGGAATTGCCGCTGGCGCCCGGAAGCTGCAGGTCGCGCAGGGTCTCGATCGATTGCCGCTCGGCGGCCTTTGCACGCGCGACGACATTGATCAGGTAGATATCGTCGCGCACCTGCGTCACCGTCGTTCCGCCGACAATGCCGTTCAGCGCTGACGAAATGTCCTGCGAAGTCACGCCAAGCTGGCGCGCCTTGTCCTGCAGCACGTCCACCTTGATCACGCGCGCGGGTTCGTTCCAGTCATAGACGACATCGCCGAGCAGCGGATTGCGCCCGAGAATGCTGCCGAGCTCGAGCGCATGCCTGCGTACCTCGCCGATATCGCGCCCGCTGACGCGGTATTGCACCGGACGGCCGACCGGCGGACCGATGTCGAGCAGCTTCACATAGGCGTCGGTGCCGACAAAGGTTTCCTTCAGATATTTCTGCAGGTCGGCACGCAGCTTGTCGCGCGCTTCCAGGCTCTTCGTCACGATGATCGTCTGGCCGAAGGACGTATCCGGCGGCTGCACGTCGAAGGAGAGAACGAAGCGCACCGCGCCCTGCCCGACATAGGTGGACCAGCGCTCGACATCGGGATTGCCGACGAGCTTCTCCTGTTCGAACTTCGCCATCTGCGCATTGGTCTCGGTAATCGACGCATTCTGCGGCAGCGACCAGTCGACGATCAGTTCGAGGCGATCGGAAGACGGGAAGAACTGCTGCTGGACGCGGCCCATGCCGAAGACGGAAGCCGCGAAGATGATCACAGTAAAGGCGATCGTCACCCAGCGCCAGCGCATGCACCAGAGGAGAAGGCCGGAAAACACGCGCGCCAACGGGCCTTTTTCGCCATGATGCTGCTTCATGGTTTTCGGGAGAATGGTCACGCCAAGCAAAGGCGCGAACACGACCGCGACGATCCAGGAGACCAGCAGTGAAACGGCGATGACGACGAACAGGGTGAACGTGAATTCGCCGGCGGCGCTGTTGTTGAGGCCGACCGGAATGAAGCTCGCGACCGTGACGAGCGTACCGGTCAGCATCGGGAAGGCCGTCGATGTATAGACATAGGTCGCCGCCTTGCGCAGCGAATCACCTGCCTCCAGCCGCGCCACCATCATTTCGACGGCAATCATGGCATCGTCGACCAGAAGGCCGAGCGCGATGATGAGCGCGCCGAGCGAGATGCGCTGCAAAGAAATTCCGAAATAGGACATGACGACGAAGGTGATGGCGAGCGTCAGCGGGATCGACAGCGCCACGACGAAACCGGCGCGCATTCCGAGGCTGACGAAGCTGACGGCAAGAACGATGATCACCGCTTCCGCCAGACCACGGGTGAAGCCCGATACGGCTTCCTCGACGATCAGCGGCTGGTCGGAGACGAGGTGCACGCCGACACCGACCGGCAACTCCGCCTCGACCTGTTTGATCTGCTCCTCGACCGCTGCGCCGAATTCCAAAAGGTTGGCACCCTGTTTCATGCCGATCGCCAACCCGATGGCCGGCTGTCCATCAAACCGGAACAGCGCCGACGGCGGATCGGTGTAGCCGCGGGTGATCGTGGCAATGTCGCTCAGCCGGAAGAAGCGGTTGTTGACCTGCAGATTGACGGCGCGCAGGCTGTCTTCCGACGTGAACTGGCCGTTGACGCGAATGCTGAGCCGCTCGCCTTCCGCCTGCACGACGCCGGAGGGTGCGATGGCGTTTTGCGCCTGCAGCGTGGCGACGACCTCGTTCTGATTGATGCCGAGCGCCGCCAACTGGCGCGTCGAGAATTCGAGATAGATCACCTCGTCCTGCGCGCCGATGATATCGACCTTGCCGATATTCGGGACGGTGAGGATCTGCCGGCGGGCATCCTCGACATAGTCGCGCAATTGCCGCTGGGTCAGGCCATCGGCAGTGAAGGCATAGATATTGCCGAACACGTCGCCGAACCGGTCGTTGAACGACGGGCCAAGCACGCCCGACGGAAACTGGCCGCGGATGTCGCCGATCATGTTGCGGACGGTTACCCAGATCGAGGCGACGTCACGTGCCTTCGTCGTCGGCTTCAGGTTGACGAAGACGAGCGTCTGCCCCGGCGTGGTGATACTGCGCGTGTAATCCAGCGATTCCAGCTCTTCCAGCTTGCGCTCGATACGCTCGGTCACCTGCCGCGTGGTTTCCTCGACCGAGGCGCCCGGCCATTGCGCCGAAATCGTCATGGTCTTGATGGTGAAGGACGGGTCTTCCTCGCGGCCGAGGCTCAGGTAAGAGAAGAAGCCGAGCAGGCCGAAGACGATCATGAAATACCAGACCATCGATGCATGATCGAGCGCCCAGTCGGAAAGGTTGAACTTCTTCATGAACGCGCCCCGTCTTCGAATTTCACTTTCTGGCCCTCCTCGAGGCTGTGGGTCCCGGCGGTGACGATGCGCATGCCGGGCTCAAGCCCGGACGTAACGACGACGAAGCGGCCAAGTTCAGTACCCTTGCCGATGTCGCGGGCGCTCACCGTCTGCTTCTCCTGATCGACGATCCAGACATAGGACTTGCCGTCCCGCTCGATGATCGCCGTCTGTGGAACGACGATTTGTTCTGCTGCGTCATCTGCGAGCGTGGCGGTGATCGTCGTTCCCAAGCGGAAACTTGGCGGCGGGTTTTCAAGGGCGATCTTGACGCGGCGCGTCCGCGTCGCGGCATCCGCAGCCGGTGCGATCTCTCGCACCTTGCCATTCACTTTCACCTCCGGATTGATCTGTAGCGAGACAGAGAACACGGTCCCGACCGGCAGGAGCGCGCTGCCATCAGGCACGTCGACGACGGCATCGCGATCATCGGGCCGTGCGACCGTCACGATCGTCTCGCCCGCGGACACCACTTGACCGACTTCCGCGCCGGTTGAGGTGACGACACCATCATATTCCGACTTGATCTGCGTGTAGGACAGTTGCTCCTCGGCTTTCGAAAGGCCGGTGCGCGCCCTGACGAGCCCGGCCAGCGCCGCCTCGCGGCTCTGTTCGGCGCTTTCGACCGTTGCCTGCGTCGCGACGTCGGTTTTCAACAGTGTCCGCATGCGCTCTTCGGCGGCGGTGGCGTTCGCCAGCGTCGCTTCGGCGCTTGCCAGATCGGCTCTTGCCGAGCGGATGGCAAGCTCGAAGGCGGTCGGATCCAGCGCCGCGAGCGGCTCGCCGCGCGTCACCATATCACCTGTGTCGACGTTTCGCGCCACGAGGCGTCCGATGACACGAAACCCGAGGGCCGTCTGAACCTTGGGTTGGACGGTCCCGGCATAGCTGGAGCCGGCGACAGGCTGGAGCGAGACGATCTGCGACAAAACGGGACGGACGACTTCGTGCGCTGGTTCTTCCTTCTCCTCACATCCGGACAGCAGGAAGAGGCTGAGCGGCAGCAGTGTGAGGGCGGTTTTGAAGGTGTTCATTTCGCCTGCTCCTTGGTCGCGGTGACGACCAGTCCGGGACGCAACATCTTCGTCCCGTCGATAACCACCTGCTCGCCTTCCTCGATGCCCGATGCGATCAGAACCCGGCCGGTTTCGTAGGAATTGATCGTCACGGCCCGAAGGCTGACAGTGCTGTCCTTCGGGTCGACAACCCAGACCGCAGGTTTTCCCTCCAGCGCCGAGAGCGCCGTCCAGGGCAGGATCACCACCTTGACCGGCTGGGAATCGGCTTGACCGATCACCGAGGAACCGAGCGTCATGCGGTCCGGCGTGTCATCGATGGCGATCTTGACGCGCACCGTTCCGGTCGCAGCGTCGATAGTCGGCGAGACTTCGCTGATCGTGCCGGTGGTCTTGACGCTGGGATCACTGATCAGTGCCAATTGGATCTTGGGCTCTGCCGGCCTGGCAAACAGCAGCGATTCATAGACGTCGAAGATCGCATCGCGCGCGCCGTCCTGCGCGACCGTGTACATCGTCTGCGCCGCCTGCACCACCTGCCCCGTTTCCGCATTGCGTACGGTGACCACGCCATCTGCCTCTGCCCGAAGCTCCGTATAGGTCAGCGCGTTGCGCGCCGTAGCCAACTGGGCCCTGGCTGCGTCAAGCGCGCCCTTTGCCGTCCGCTCTGCGGTCTGGGCAAGATCGAAATCGCGCCGCGTGGTAAAGCCTTGTCTCAACAAGGCGGTCTGGCGCTCGAGCACTGCCGACGTCTGGCGCACCTGGGCTTCCGCAGCGCGCACGGACGCCTCGGATGCCTCGACGTCCGCCTTCTGCTCCTGCGGGTCGAGCCGCGCCAGCACCTCGCCCACTGTCACATGCGACCCGACATCCGCGGTCCACTCGCTGATCTGGCCGCTGACCCGAAAGGCAAGATTGGCCTGAACATGGGCGACGACTTCGCCGGTCAACGCTATCGTCTGACGGTGCTCGACAAAGGTCGCCGTTGTGGCGCGAACCGTGGCCGTGGTTTTTTCGGGAGGCTTGGTTTCACCCTGGCATGACGCCAGTAACAGCGTGGCGGCGATCAATGGCCCAAACGCGCCAAACAGGAAATTTCGTTTCACGCTCATCTGCGCTGCTCACCCGATATCGATGCAGAACCATTTATTGTGGACCCTCAATATACACGGTTGGCGGCAATGACAAGCCAACCGAACAGGCAAGGCGCAATCACATCGGGGACAAGAATGCACGCTTGGCCACTCAGACAGGCCTACAGACGAAACTATGCAGATTTAATGCCAAAGTGCAGAATAAACCGAAGGTTGTACGTGCCTGAACTCAAGATTGGCCCGGTATTGCAAGGCCGAGAAGACTGCCGACCGACACTTCATTGAAGGGTTTGCTGATCCGCGGAATATCACGCAGTGGCGCAGGAAAAATCGTGTCCTCGCCATAGCCGCTGACGAATCCGAAGGCCACGCCGCGTGCGACCAGGATACCGGCGAAATCGAAGCTCGTCTCAGCACCGAGATTGACGTCGAGAAGAGCAAAATCGAAGGATTGCGCTTCGATGAGGGCACTGGCTTCAGCCGAGTTGGTGGCAATCTCGACATGCTCGATGCCGAGCGACTTCAGAATGTCCTCGGCCTCCATGGCAATGATGAAATTGTCTTCCAGCACCAGCACGCGCTTCATCAAAAGTGGAATCTCCGCAAGCGCCGCCAATATTGGTTCCCATCTTCCTTCGACCGCTCACGTGTGAATCGCGGTCTTCAACCGGACAAGTAAGGCAAGCGCGGCGCAGCGACATTTAAATAAGACATGTGGCTGATCAACAGCGTTGGTTCCGCACTCCTTGCCGTAGACATTCAAATGAACGGACGGCCTTTTTCGTGATGTCCTTCCCAGCCGGAAATCTTCATCAAACCTTCGTCGTCAAGGATGTCGCAGCCGCGGTCGGCCCAGCGAATCAGCTTGCGTTCGCCGAGCTTCTTCAGCGTCTTGTTGGTGTGGACGATCGAAAGCCCGAGCGTATCGGCGACATGCTGCTGGGTGATCGGAATGGAGACGCGCTCGCCTTTGAAAAGATTGGTCGCCTTGGCACGTTGATAGAGAAACGCGAGAAGATAGGCCGCCCGTTCCAGTGCCGAGCGGCGGCCTATGCTGAGCAGGTTTTCATCGAGGATGCGCTCTTCCTGCGCTGCAATCCAGGTCAGATCATAGGCAAGATCCGGATAGCTGCGATAGAGCGTACCGAGTTTGTCGCGCTCGAAAACGCACAGCGTCACGGGTGACAGCGCCTCGACCGAATGCTGCATCTCACCCATGAGGCTGCCCTGAAGGCCGATCAGATCGCCCGGCATCATATAGTTCAGTATCTGTCGGCGGCCATCGTCCAGCATCTTGTAGCGAAAGCCCCAGCCCGAAAGCACGGTGAAGAGATGCGCGCTGTGCGAGCCTTCCACCAGGATCGTCGTTCCCGCGTCCACGACCAGTTCGCCGGTCTTGAAGTTCGACACGAATTCGAGCTCATCCGGCTTGAACTCACGGAAATGCTTAAGACCCCGCAAGGGACACTGTTCGCAGGGCGTCCGTCTGTTGTTGCGGCTTTTCGGCGCGACCATTGGGTCCTCGATGAGTGAAAGCAGCCGCGAGGCAGTGCTTTGATTTATAATTAAAATTAGAGGCCAATGTTTTTCCGGCAAGGGGAGTTCGCAAAGCACGGGTGGACTTCTGTACCCGGCAAGCCTAGTTTTTCTCTTCGAGATCATACCCTTAAAGAACGGGACGGAACCGCGATGAACCATCCAGCCTTTGCCAGCAACCATGTCGCTGTTGTGACCGGAGCCGCTTCGGGCATCGGCCTTGCCGCCGCCAGGCGCTTCGCCGGCCTCGGCATGAACGTCGTGCTCTCCGATCTGCCGGGCGAACGGCTGGACAAGGCGGCGCGCGAGACGGCGGCGCTCTCCCCACATGGTCCCGACAGCGTGGCAGCCATTCCCGCGGATGTCGCGTCGGTCGAATCGCTGCAGGCGCTGGAACGGGACGCCGTCGCGCTATTCGGCCGCGTTCACGTGTTGATGAACAATGCCGGCATTCCGGGCAGCTCGATGTTCGGCGCGCAGGATGCGTGGGAAAAAGTGTTCGCCGTCAATCTGTGGGGCGTCGTCAACGGTTCGCGCATCTTTGCGCCCGGCATGATCGCCCACGGCCAGACCGGCCTCATCATCAATACCGGCTCCAAGCAGGGCATCACCACCCCACCCGGCGACCCCGCCTACAACGTGACGAAGGCCGGCGTCAAAGCCTTCACCGAGGCGCTGCAGCATGAATTTCGTAACATGCTCAATTGCAACATCACGGCGCACCTGCTCATTCCCGGCTTCGTCTATACGGGGCTGACGGCCCAGGGCCGCACGGAAAAGCCAGAGGGCGCCTGGACGCCGCAGGAAACTGTCGATTTCATGATGCAGAGCCTCGAAAACGATGACTTCTACATCCTTTGCCCGGACAATGACGTCGAGCGCGCAACCGACGAGAAACGCATCCTCTGGGCCGCCGGCGATATCATCGAGAACCGTCCACCGCTGTCGCGCTGGCATCCCGACTATGCCGACGCCTTCAAGGCGTTTCTGACGAAAGATCGTCCGAAAATCAGCTAAGGAATAGAGGCCGCGAGCGCCAGTTCGCGCCTTCGCGCGGTGGACGCTGTGTTCACATCGCAGGACTGGCGCGGCTTTCCTTTTGCTGCTTTGCTGCGGCCTGATCAAAAGGTTTCATGACATGACGAGCGGCATCCACCACATCACGCTGATCACCCGCAAGGTTCAGGCCAATGTCGATTTCTACGCCGGTTTTCTCGGCCTGCGCCTCGTCAAGCAGACGGCAGGTTTTGAAGACGCAATGCAGCTTCACCTGCTTTATGGCGATGCTATTGGATCGCCGGGATCGCTGGTGACGTTTCTCGTCTGGGAAGACGGTGCGCCGGGCCGGGTCGGCCACGGCCAGCCAAGCGAAATCGCCTTTGCCATTACGCCGGAAAGCATCGGCTTCTGGCTGACGCGCGCGCTGCAATACAATGTCACCGCGACCGGCCCGGCCCAGGAGTTCGGCGAACCTGTGATCCGGCTGAAGGATCCGGACGGTGTCATCGTCAAGCTTGTCGGCACTGATGCCGTCGCCACGCCCGCAGCCCATGCTACGCCCGACATCCCCGAGGAGAACGCAATCCGGCGACTGCGTGGCGCAACGATCCTGACGGCCAAGCCGGAGCGAACGGCAGCCTTCGTCGACCGGCATTTCGGCTACGCCGAAACGGCACATACCGACACGATCCGCCGTTTGACTTCCGAATCGGGCGATATCATCGACGTCCGCGATGCCGGCGGTTTCTGGACCGCAGCCCCCGGCACCGGCACGATCGACCATATCGCCTTCCGGGCAATCGATAAGCCCGCGGTGGATGATCTGCGCATACGCCTCGAGGCGGAGGACGCCGGAACGATCTCGGCCCACGATAGGAAATATTTCCTTTCGCTTTATGTGCGCGAGCCGGGCGGCACCCTGTTCGAATTCGCCACCGACGCGCCGGGCATGACGGTGGACGAAGACATTGCCACGCTCGGAACCCAGCTGTTCGTTCCCGAGCATTTCGGCGGCGACCTGGAATCCAATCTGGTCGTCCTGCCGCAATTCGCGCTGCCCGGCGAGGAGCGTTTTACCCAGCGCGACCTGCCCTTCATTCACCGCCTGCACCAGCCAAAGAACCCCGACGGCCGCACCATCGTGCTGCTGCATGGCAGTGGCGCCAACGAAACAAGCCTTCTGCCGCTTGGTCGGCAGATCGCCCCGAATTCATTGCTCTTCAGTCTCCGGGGCCGCAGCACGGAGGAAGGTTTCCCGCGCTTTTTCCGCCGGATCACGCCGTTCAGCTTCGACCAAAAGGATATCGCCTCCGAAGTTGAAGCTTTTGTCGCGATGATCGAGAGCGCCATTCCAGCCTATTGCATAGATCCCGAAAAGATGGTTTTCGTCGGCTATTCGAACGGTGCCAACATGCTGATCGCAACCATGCTGCTTCATCCGGGGCTGATCAGGAATGCCGCGCTGCTGCGGATGATGAACCCGCTGGAAACGGTACCGGAAGCTGATCTTTCCGGGACCAATATCCTGATGGTGACGGGAGCGACGGACGCCTATTCCCGCTATGCGCCGCCGCTTGAGGCCATTCTCCGCAATTCAGGGGCAAATCTCGAAACTCTGACGCTGAAAGCCGGGCACGAGATCGGCGACAAGGATGTGCAGGCCGTTCGGCAATGGCTGGAAACCATCGGGGCCTGATCACGCACGCTCAGGCTGTTTTGCGGGCCACATAATCCGCGAAGGCCTCGACAAAGGCCTTCAGTCGCCCCTTGGCATCCTCGTCAACAAGATTGCCTTCCTTGTCGAACAGCGACCCCGCCTTCGGCAGCATCAGCCGCTTGCCCGACCAGAGATCGGCACCGAGCGTGCGCATGACGGGAAGCCAGGCATTCTGGCTAAGCAACGTGCCGAAGGGTCCCGGTGACGTGCCGGCAAGGGCAAAGGCACGGCCGGCAAAGACGTTCGGCGCACCGGTCATCGAGGAACTCACCCAGTCGATGGCATTTTTGAAAACACCCGGTATGGAGTTGTTGTATTCCGGGGTGAACAGGATCACGCCATCGGCGGTGGCGATCTGGTCCTTCAGCACCTGCACGGCCTCCGGCACGCCTTCCCGTTCCACATCGGCATTGTAGAGTGGAATGCCCTCGATGGTTCCCGTGGTAAAGGTCACGCCTTGCGGCGCGAGCGGGAGCGCCGCATTCAAGAGCGCCTTGTTGAAGGACGCCTTTCTCAGGCTTCCGGAAATGCCGATCAGTTTTGTCATGCGGTGGTCCTTTTGCTTTACCGGAAGCATGGTCAGAAACGCGCAAATGTACAGATGAAAAAAGCCGGTGTATTTTTTGCCCTCATTACCGGCCTTGTGCCGGTAATCCAGCATCGCGATGTCCATCGCGTGAAAGAGTCTTCCGCGCCCAAGGACTTGCGCGCACTGGATACCCGCCACAAGGGCGGGCATGAGGGAGGCAAACGTGGCCTGAAACCCGGAAGGCATGCGCCCGGAGTTTCATTCCCACTTTTAAACCAGCGGCTTCAGCCGTGCTTCGATCTGGGCGCGCTTATGCTCCAGGAAAGGCGGCAGTGACAGGCCCTCGCCGAGGGTTTCCATCGACTCGTCAACCGCAAAGCCCGGTCCGTCCGTGGCGATCTCGAACAGGATGCCGTTCGGCTCGCGGAAATAGAGCGAGCGGAAATAGAAGCGCTCGACCTCGCCGCTCGACGGCAGGCGGAAACTCTGCAGCCGCGCGGTCCATTCATGCAGCGTCGCCTCGTCCGGAGCGCGGAAGGCGACATGATGAACAGCGCCCGCACCCTGCCGGGCAGCCGGTAATCCCGGCTGGACCGCGACATGCAGTTCTGCCGCCGGACCGCCCTCGCCCATCGAGAACACATGCACCTCGCCAATACCATCCGGTGACGGATACAGACGCATCTTGGTCATGTTCATCACATGCTCCAGAACCATCTGCGTGTTGGCGATATCCGGCACGCTCATGGTGATCGGACCGAGGCCCTTGATCTGATGTTCGGCCGGAACCGGGCTCTTGTCCCACGGATGGGACGGCGCCAGACCACCATCGTCGAGCAGCCGGAAGCGCTGGCCTTCGCCGTCTTCGAAGTCGAGGGAAACGCGACCGTCGATCTCGGCGACATCGCCGGCCGCGACCTTCAGCTGGTCAAGCCGCTCTTTCCACCAGACGACACTCTCGCGGCTACCGACCCGCAAACCGGTGCGCGCGATGCTGTGCGTGCCGCGGCCTTCCGGGCCGACCGGCCAGTCGAAGAACGTCAGGTCCGTGCCCGGCGTCGCCTGACCGTCGGCGTAGAAGAGATGATAGGCCGTCGTATCGTCTTGATTGACCGTCTTCTTGACCAGCCGCATGCCGAGCGTCTGCGTGTAGAAGCGCAGGTTCTCCGGTGCATTGGCGGTGATCGCCGTCAGATGGTGAATGCCCGTCAGTTGCAAGCTCATGGCTGCCTCCATTCGTGAATATGGGGCGAATATCGGCTTCCTGCGCCGTTTAATAAAGGGGGCCGACACGGACAGAATGTTCACCACACGTGAACGATGGAAGCACGCCCTCGCGCGAGGTGATCAAGGCCGGCGCTTCAGGTCGTTCAGGTAGGTATTTTCGCTTTTTGAAACATCGAAATTGACGGGATTGAGCGTCACAATCATCATCGTTTCGCCGTGGGATGCAGCGCCTGCGAGGAGGCTTCCGTCAGGTGCCGCAATGCGCGAGGACCCCGCGAAGGTGAAGCGTTCGTCAGCCCCGCAGTGATTGATGTAGGCGACGAAAACCTGGTTCTCGAAGGCGCGCGTCTGGATCATGTGATCGGTAATGAAGGTGCCGGAATATCCGGCCGGCAGCGCGGTCGGCACCAGCACCGCATCGGCTCCCGCCAAAGCCAGCCGCCGGACATTTTCCGGAAACTCCACGTCGTAGCAGATCAGCATGCCGCATTTGACGCCGCGATGCGTGAACAGCATCGTGCTCGGCTCGACCGCAGCAAACAGCGCGCGCTCATAGTCACCGTAGAGATGGGATTTGCGGTAGACGACGGGCTCTGCCGCGCCGTCGACATAAACCGCACTGTTGAAGACCTGGGAGCCCGCCTTCTCGGCAAAGCCGGCGATCACCGCCACCCCGGTCTCCGCCGAAATCGCCTGCAACCGCTTAACCAGCGGGCCATCCGCAGGCTCTGCCAGATCGCGGATGATATCGCCGGCGCCATAGCCCGTCAGTCCAAGCTCCGGCGTGATCAGCAGGCTTGCGCCCTTGTCAGCCGCATCCCTCGCCCCCTCACCGATACGCGCCAGATTGGCGGCGACGTCGCCGCTTTCCGATTTCATCTGCAGGGCGGCGAGCGTGATCATTTGTCGTCCGATGACATGGCGCCGAGCAGCTTCGGCAGATCGCCGAACCGCGCGACAAGCGAGAAAATGACGGCCGCCGTGACCACGAACAGGATCGTGACGGACGCCATGGTCGGCGTGTAGCCGTAGCGGAGCGCATTGAAGATCTTGATCGGCAGGGTCTCCATGGTGAAACCGATGGTCATGTAGGCGACGATATATTCGTTCAGCGACAGCACGAAGGCGAAGGCATAGCCCGAGACGATATAGGGCAGGATCAGCGGCAGGACGACGGTGCGGAAGATCGTGCGATCGTCGGCACCCATGGTGGCGGCAGCCTCGACCAACGACCGGTCAATCGCTGTGAAGCCAAGCGACAGGGTCACCAGCGGCAGCGTCACGAAGAAGATCGCGTGGCTCACCACGGCTGTCCACGGTTGGCCGTAAAAACCGGTGGTCGCCCAGAAGGTGAGCAGGCCGAGCGCGGTGATGACCGGCGGCAGCGTAAACGGCGCCACACCGAGAAGCTGGAAGATGTTCGCCCAGGGCGCGATCCGCCGCCACAGGAACCAGGCAAGCGGCAGTGCGATCGCCACAGCGAGCGCCGCCGACAGGATCGCCAGCGTCAGCGAGGCCAAGAGCGCGTTGCGCCATTCCGGATTGAGGAAGATTTCGCCATACCAGGAGAGCGAAAAGCCCTTGGGCGGAAAGGCGAGCGTCTGCTTCTCGTTCACCGACACGCCGGCAACGACGATCATTGGTAGCGCCAGGAACAGGCCGATCAGGAAGAAATAGATTTTGCTGAGCGCGCTTGTCATGCCGCTTCTCCCTTGCGTCCGGCAATGACCGTCAGAGCCACGAGGCCGAGCGTCACCAGCACCAGGAACACTGCCATGGCAGCCGCGAACGGCATGTTGGACTGGTAGATCGCCTGATCGGTGATGAGCACCGACAGGGTCCAGTGCTGCGGACGGCCGAGAATCTGCGGCAAGAGATAGGAACCGAGCGCGAAAATGAAGACCATGATCAGCGTCGCGGTGATGGTATTGCGCAACGCAGGCACGACGACCGTGAAAAAGGCCTTGAGCGGCGAAGCGCCGAGCGTCCGGGCTGCTTCGGTCAGTGTTGGATCGAGCCGCACCAGAGCCGGGTAAAGCACCAACACTGTATAAGGGAAAGCCTGATAGACCATGCCGGTCAAGACCGCGCCGAAGCTCGGAAGCAACGCCGTCGCCTCGCTCATGAGCCCCGCCATGACCAGGAGATTGGTGATGCCAGCGGTACGCGAAAACAGCGTCGACCAGGCAAAGCCGATGATGACTTCCGACAACGACAGGACCGAGAGCAGCGCCACCAGCCAGACGATCTGCACTTTTCTCGCCATGCGCGTCAGAAGATAGGTGAAGGGAACCGCGAGCACGACGCAGCAGATCGCAACCGCGATCGCCAGCATCAGCGAGAAGCCGAGCACGTTGGCGAAGAACAGGCTGAGGAATCGCTGGTAGTTCGAAAGTTCGAAGGCCGGCACGTAAAAGCCGCCCTGCTGGCGCTGGAAGAAGCTGACGGCGATCATCGTCGCAAAGGGCACGACAAAGAAGACGATGAGCATCATCGCCGGGAAGAACAAAGGCCCGTAATCGGCCAGGCGTTGCGGCGCTTCGCGTCTCATTTGGCAAGCACCACGCAAACGTCGGGCAACAGGACCACGCCGACCGGCTGGCCGACGGAAACTTCGGGCCGCGCCCGCGGCGTTGAGACGGCGACGATCTGGTGGCCGGCAATATCGACGAAGGTCTCGATCGTGCCGCCGAGATCGCGCACGAAGGTGACGGTCCCGGACAGCGCACCATTGCCAGGCGCCGTCAGATGCACGTCTTCCGGCCGGACCGACAGCGTCGCCCTTCTGATATTTGCGCCAAGCGAAATGCCCGCAACCGGCTGACCCAGCACGTTGACGCGGCCGGTGCTGTCGGTTTCCGCCTCGAGCAGGTTTGTGGAGCCAATGAAGTCGGCAACGAAGGTGTCGGCGGGACGCCGGTAGATTTCGATCGGTGACGCGGCCTGACGGATTTCACCGCCTTTCATGACGACGACCGTATCGGCCATGGTCATCGCCTCGCGCTGGTCGTGCGTCACCACGATGGTGGTGATGCCGAGCTGCTGCTGCAACTGACGCAGCTCCACCTGCATCGCCTCGCGCAGCTTGGCGTCCAGCGCCGAAAGCGGCTCATCGAGCAGGAACAGCTTTGGCGAGATCGCAAGGGCCCGGGCGATGGCAACGCGCTGGCGCTGGCCGCCAGAGAGCTTCGACACCGGCCGGTCGGCATAGCCGCCGAGATGGATCATCGACAGGAGTTCGTCGACCCGCTTTTTCTGCTCTTCCTTCGGCGCATTGCGGATCCGCAAGGGGTAGGCGATGTTCTCGCCGACCGTCAGATGCGGAAACAGCGCCAGCGACTGGAACACCATGCCCAGATTGCGCTTGTGGGTCGGGACCTGTGTGATGTCCTCACCATCGAGCCGGATGGCCCCGCCGGTCGGCAGGTCGAGCCCGGCGATCATCCTCAGCAGCGTGGTCTTGCCGCAGCCGGACGGCCCGAGCATGCAGACGAAGGTGCCGTGCGGCACCGTCAGCTCGACATTGTTGACCGCAGTGAAAGTCCCGAATTCCTTCGTGACGTTGTTGAGGGCGAGGCCTGACATTGTTTTCCCGTCTTTTCCCATCATGCCGAAAATTAATCTTCAGTTTACCGTTTCAGACGCGCGAAGGTCGGCGCGGTCTTTACCTCCTCCTTGAGGGGGGAGGTCGCAGCGAAGCTGCGGGTGGGGGTGATCCATTGTGTTTCGCGACAGGTCACCCCACCCCGGCACTGCGTGCCGACCCTCCCCCCTCAAGGGGAGGGTGAAGGTTCATCAACCGACGATCAGCTCGGTCCACTTCTGGTTCAGCCAATCCGACTTCGTCTGGTAGAGGTCGTAGCGCGGAATGATCGGATCGATGTCGGACGAGACGGCGGCGAACTCTTCTGCGGTGAGGTCAGTGAGTTCGCGCTTGACGGTCGGCGACGTCCCGACCTTGCGCGACAAAGTCGCCTGGATCGACGGCTGGCTCATATAGTCGATGAAGACATGGGCTTCCTCGACCTTGGTGGACGCGCGCGACAGCGCCCAGCAACCGGAATCCTGAATGCCGCCTTCCTTCGGGAAGGTGGAGCGGACGGGGTTGCCATCGGCCGCCGCAAGGCCCGTGACGTCGTGATAATACTGGCCCATCGGGATTTCGCCCGATTTCAGCGCCTGCTCGAACTGGGCTTCGTCGCGATACCAGAGCCGAACATTCGGCTTGACTTCGGCGAGCTTGGCGAAAGCCTTTTCAAGACCTTCGTCCGTGTCCAGCGCATTGGTACCACCGAGATAAGTCTTGGCCGTCACTTCGAGCAGGAAGGAGTTGGAGACGAGCGCCAGCAGGCCGAGCTTGTCGACATTCGCCGGATCCCAGAATGCCGCCCAGGAGGTCGGCGCTTCCTTGTAGACGTCCGTGTTCGTCACGAGCGTGATGTACCAAGAGACGGCGCCGATGCCGGCGACGCGGCCATCCGGATACTTGTTGACGAAGCGATCGATCAGGTTGGAAGCATTCTTGATCTTGGCGACATCGAGCGGCGCCCAGAGTTCGGTCGCCTGGCCCTTCAGCATCGAAACCTGCGACATCATCGAGACGTCAGCAGGCGCCTGGCCGGCTTTGGCCGCCTGTTCAAGCTGGACAAGCCAGGCTTCGCCGGTCGGTTCGGCAACGGCCTCAATCGCGATGCCCGTCGCCTTGGTGAATTCCGGGAAAATGTTCTTGTCGAACGAATCCTTGAAATAACCACCGTAGACGCCGACTTTAAGCGACTTGTCCTGCGCGCGCAGGATCGATGGCATGGCGAGCATGGACACACCGACAAGACCGGCACCGAGCACGGCGCGGCGGCCGATAGTCTGTTTCAGAAATTCAGTCATCATCTTTCTCCTGTTTTTGCCGGTGCCGCTTTTTTCAGCTTCCGGTCTGTTCCCAATTTTTGATCCGGCATGCAAGTCCGGATTGCATTCCGGTTAGTGTTTCAAAGCCCGAAGCTCCAGCACCTTTGCGTATCGCGTCAACGGAAAACACAAGGCGAAATAGATCAAGGCGACAAACCCATAGACCGTGAACGGCTCGAAGGTTGCATTGTTGATCGCATTCGAGGTTCTGACCAGTTCCTCAAAGCCGATAATCGAGGTCAGCGCCGTACTTTTGATCAGCTGCACGAGAAAACCGACGGTCGGAGCCCGAGTGATTGCAAAGGCCTGCGGCAGGATGATCAGCCGCAATTGCTTGAGATAATGCAGCCCCAGGCTGCTGCCGGCATCCCACTGTCCGAGCGGCACTGCCTGTACGCCGCCGCGCCAGATTTCCGCCAGAAACGCGCTGGCGCACAGGGTAAGCCCGAGTACGGCGGCCGTCCAGGGTTCGATGCGAAACCCAAGCAGCGGCAGGCCGAAGAACAACAGGAAAAGCTGCATCAAAAGCGGCGTGCCCTGGAACAGGCCGATGTAATATTCGGCGAACTGCCGCGTCCAGCGCCGCTTGGATATCCTCAGGAACAGGATGAGCAGGCCGACAATCGTGCCGCCCGCGAAGGCGACCGCCGACAAAAGCACCGTCCATCGGGCTGCCAGCAAGAGGTTGCGGACGATGTCCCAAAGCGTGAACTCGATCACGACACGCCTCCAGCCAACATGCGGTTGCCTCCGGCGATCAGCAAGCGGCGCAAGCCGATGCTCATCGCGAGGTAGACGAGCGTGACGATGAAATAAGTCTCGAACGCGCGGAAGGTGCGTGCCTGCAGCATGTCGGCCTCATAGGTCAGTTCGCGTACGGCAATCTGCGAGACGACGGCGGATTCGAGCATCATGATGACGATCTGGCTCGTCAGCGCCGGATAGATCACCTTCAGCGCCTGCGGCAGCACGATCTTGATGAAGACCAGGCGTGGCCGTAAGCCCAGTGCAAGTGCTGCTTCCCTCTGCCCCTTCGGCACGGCATCGAGACCAGCGCCGACGATCTCTGTCGTATAGGCCGTCATGTTCAGCGTCATCGCCAGGATGGCAGCGACGACCGGATCGAGGCGGATGCCGAGGCTGGGCAACCCGAAGAAGATGAAGAAGAGCTGCACCAGAAACGGCGTGTTGCGGATGAGCTCGACATAACCGGCAATCGCCCGGCGCAGCAAGGCATGGCGGCTGCGCCGGGCCGCCGCGCCCAAAATGCTGAGCACGATGCCGGCGATTGCCGACACCGCGATCAGGAAAATGGTCATGGCCGCGCCGCTTGCGATCAGCGAGACCGCGTCATTCAGCCAGCCGAAATCGAGCGCATAGCCCAAAGGATCAATCCTTCAGGTTTTCAGGGTTGAGCGGGGTCTTCAGCCACGCTTCCGAGCTTTCATTGAGCTTGCCGTCGGCGAGCATCTTGGCAACCGCGTCGTTGATCGCCTGCTTCAGGCGATCTTCGCCCTTGTTGAGCGCCAGATGCGACGGCGAGGTCAGGAGCTGGAACTTCTGCTCCGGCTTCAAGGCTTCCTGGCGGGCCAGAACCTGGGCACCGACGTCATTGCCGACAACCATCAGTTCGGTCTGACCGGAGATGAAGGCCTGGATCACCGAGTTGTAGTTGTCGAAGCGCTTGATGTCGGCATCCTTGGGTGCTGCTTCCGTCAGCGAGGTGTCTTCGAGCGTGCCGCGATTGACGGCGATGCTCTTGCCGGCGAGGTCGTCCTTGTCCTTGACCTCGAGGGCGGCCGGGCCGATCACGGCGATGTAATAAGGCGCGTAAGCAGCAGCGAAATCGATGACCTCGGCGCGCTCCTTGCTGTAACCGACGCTGACCAGCACGTCGACGCGCTTCTCGGTCAGGTACGGGATGCGGTTCTGGCCGGTCACCGGCACCGGAACGAGCTTCACCTTCAGGCTGTCAGCGATGTACTGCGCAACGTCGATGTCGTAGCCCTTGAGGCTCATATCGGCGCTGGCCGAGGAGAAGGGCGGGAAATCGGCGAAGACGCCGACATTCAGAACACCCGCCTTGGTGATGTCGTCGATGGCGTCGGCCTGGGCGCTGCCCGCAACGCCGAGAACGGCGGCGCTCAACATCAGGGCGGCGGCGAAGGATGATTTCAATACATTTGTCATTTTGTTCCCCTTTATACGGACATTGCTTTGGGTGGTGCGGGCAGTCCGGCCGCAGACCGCTGGCGGACGCCAGCGGTAAATCGGTGTGTGGGTCAGTCGCGCTTGCCGTTGACGAAGGGGCTGAACACCATGAGGCTGAGGATTTCGAACAGGACCTGCGAACCGACATGGGCGGTGTTGGTTGTCGCGTCATATTGCGGCGCTACCTCGACAACATCGCCACCGACGAGGTTGATGCCCTTGAGACCGCGGATCAGTTCCAGCACTTCGCGGGTGGTGAGACCGCCCACTTCCGGCGTACCGGTCCCCGGAGCAAAGCTCGGATCGACGCTGTCGATGTCGAAGGAAAGATAGGTCGGGCCGTCACCGACGATTTGTCTCGCCTTCTCGATGATCGACGCCATACCCATGCCGGTGACTTCCTCGGCGTGGATCACGGTCATGCCGGACTCGTAGGAAAACTCCCAGAGATATTCCGCCGAGCCGCGAATGCCGATCTGGACCGTGCGCGTCGGATCGAGCACGCCGTCGAGAACCGCGTTGCGGAAGGGTCCGCCATGGTGGAATTTCGTCTGGTCGAAGGCGCCGCCGGTATCGCAGTGCGCGTCGATATGGATCATGCCGACCGGGCGCTTCTTGCCGACGGCCCTCAGGATCGGATGGGTGATCGAATGATCGCCGCCGACCGAAAGCGGAACCACACCGGCATCGACGATCTGGTTGATGCGCTTTTCAATGTCCTCATGGCTGAGTTCCAGCCGGTAGCGGCTCTGAAATGGGACGTCGCCGATATCGGCGACGCGCAGATCGAACACCGGCGCGCAATCGAGCACATGGTTATAGGGGCCGATGCGTTCGATGGTGCGCATGGCGCGCGGCCCGAAACGGGAGCCCGGACGGTTGGTGACGCCGAGATCCATCGGCACGCCAACGATGGCGACCTGGAGATTGCCGAAATCGGGCTCACTGGCATCGACCGGCATATAGGGCGCGGTGAGGAAAGTGGGAACGCCGGCATAAGGCGCAAGGCGCGTGCCGCTCTTGGAGAAGATCTTGTCCGCCACCTTGCGAAAGGCCGGATCGAACAGTTCGCCGCCATGGCTTTCGCCATACTTGGCCTTCAGCTCGCTCAGCTTTTTGTCATCCCACGCCATGTCCGTCACCTCATATGGGGCCAGAGGAGACGTGCGGGATCGACGATCGAAAAGCCTTAAAACGGCTGGGATGTTCGCCGAAAACGGTTCGCGCATCGACATTGGTGCCAGAGCGCTTGCGTGCATGTTCCCCAGGCTTTTGCCTTTGTTGCCGACATTAGGAAACAATTTGATTGGAAAATCAATTGACATTGTTATAGCGTTTGGTGTGAGAAAAACTCACATCGTTTTCTGCCCTTCGGAGCCGTTTCCTTGTCCAGCCGCCTGCCCCCGCTGAACCCGTTGCGTGCCTTCGAGGCGACGGCGCGGCGCGGCTCCGTTTCGGCGGCGGCGCGCGAGCTCAACGTCACGCATGGCGCCATCAGCCATCAGATCAGGGCGCTAGAACTGTCCTTCAATGCCGCCCTTTTCGAGCGCGGCGGCAAGCGGCTGAAGTTGACCTCTCAAGGGGCTCTGCTCCTGCCCGCTGTCACCGAGGCATTCGAAGGCATCGCCGCTGCCACCGCCGCCATGACCCGGCCAACGACCAGCGGCGAACTGCGTATCGTCTGTGTCCCGGCGCTCCTGTCCTTCTGGATGATCCCGCGCCTGCATCAGTTCACCGAGCAATTTCCCGATGTACGACTGACATTGGTCGCGTCCAACGATTCGGCCAACCTGTTTTCCGGCGACGTCGATGTCTGCATGCTCTATGGGGACGGCAACTGGCCGGATTGCTGGGCACGCCTGTGGAGCCGGCTGGAACTGTTTCCCGTCGTCAGCCCGACGCTTCTCAACATGCGGCCGCTGCGCTCGGTGCGCGACCTGCGCGACCATGTCATCCTGCATGGCGACGACGGCCGCGAATGGAACACCTGGCTTGCCGCCGCAGACGGAATCGATGTCCCGCGCGGCCGCCAGCATTTCATGAGCGACGCCCGCCTTTCGACGGAAGCGGCGCTGCACAATCAGGGCGTGGCGCTCGGCGACACGATCACCGCCGGCAGCCTGATCGCCAAGGGCGAACTGATCGCGCCTTTCGACCTCACCGTGCCCGCTAATGACGCCTTCTATGTCGCCTGCCGCAACGAGGTCCGCGCGGCCCCGATCGTCAAGGTCTTCATCGACTGGCTGTTCTCGGCGCTTGAAAGCGACCCCATGCCGGAACTACAGACCTCGGCGCGCACGATCATCCGCGCCCGCGCCCCCAAGGTCAGCGCACCCGAACGCATGCCCACCAAGGATGGCTTCAAGCCCGTCTCCTCTCCCGCCCGCGCCAGACGCCCCGAGCCGAAGCGCCGGAGCAAGTCATAACCGCACAGGACAAGAGTACATGCCGCACTTCAATCCGCTGATCGCCAAACTGTCGCCGCCGCCGGTGCCTTCCGTTCTCGCCTGGGCAAAGGCCTATGACGGCACGCGCGGACCGCTGATCGATCTCAGCCAGGCGGTGCCCGGCTATCCGGCACACCCCGACATGCTGAAATGGCTCGGCGAAGCCGCGGCTTCACCGGCCTTTACCGGCTACGGCGCGATCGAGGGCGAGCACGTTCTGCGGAGGGCCTACGCCGCGCATGTTTCCAGCCTCTACAGCGCGACAATCAGAGCCCAGAACATCCACATCACCTCCGGCTGCAATCAGGCTTTCATCTGCACGGCGATAGCGCTTGCTGGCGCAGGCGACACGGTCCTGATGACCAACCCCTTCTATTTCAACCAGGAAACAACACTTGCCATGCTCGGCATCGGCATCGAGCTGGTGCCCTGCGATGCCCACGACGGCTTCCTGCCCGATATCGACGCGATCGAGTCAGCGCTGAAACCCGGCGTCCGCGCGCTTGCGCTCGTCACCCCGAACAACCCGACCGGCTCCGTCTATCCACCTGCCTTGCTGCGCCGGATTTACGATCTCTGCCGAGCCAACCGGACATGGCTGATCCTCGACGAGACCTATCGCGATTTCCTCGTCGAGGGCAGCGGCGCGCCGCATGACCTCCTGGAAGTCAAGGGGTGGCAGAATAGCCTCGTCTGTCTCTACAGTTTCTCCAAGTCCTTCTGCATTCCCGGCCATCGCCTCGGCGCGATCACGGCGGGACCCCGTGTCGTCGCGCAAATCGCCAAGATCATGGACAATCTGCAGATTTGCGCCCCGCGGTCGGCGCAAGCCGCCGTCGCCAAGGCACTTCCCGCGCTGGACGAGTGGCGGGCGGGCAACCGCACGGAGATCGCCCGTCGCGCCGAGGCGCTGAAACTGGTGATGGGCAAACTGAAGGGCTGGAAGCTGCAGGCGATCGGCGCCTATTTCGCCTATATCCGCCATCCCTATCCGGACATCAGCTCGGAATTTGTCGCGGAAAAACTGGCGAAGATTGCCGGCGTCGTCTGCCTGCCGGGCGACTATTTCGGCGAGGGCCAGGAAGGCTACCTGCGCTTTGCCTTCGCCAATGCGGACACGCCGACGATCCTCCAACTGGAAGAACGGCTTTCGACCTTCCAGCTGCCGGGGATCTGATCAGCCCCGGCGGGCAACCATGATGCCGGTAAGCACGACGGCACCGCCGACCGCCTGCATCAGGCCAATGGGCTCGCTGAGCAGAAGCCAGGCGAGGATCGCCGCCACGACCGGCTGCAGCAACAGCGTCAGCGACGAGAAGGCCGGCGCCAGGAAGGCGAGCGCATAAATGATCAGCGCCTGCCCGCCGGCGTGGCTGACAAGGGCAAGGCCGGTCAGAATGGCCCAGCCGAACAGCGCCACGGGCATGAAGCTGTCTTCGAAGAGGAGCGCCAATGGCAATAGGCACACCGCTGCCGAAGCCGTACTCCAGATCATGATCCGGTTGGTGGAAAAGCGGCTGCGCAGGCGGCCGATCGAAAGGATGTAGCCGGCGTAGAAGACGGCGGCCACCGCTGCCGTCGCGTCACCGGCCAGATGCCCATCGCCGAGCGCCGCAGGTCCGCCCTTCAGGATCACGACGCCAGCCAGCGTCGTCGCCAGACCGGCAAGGAAGACGCCGCTAACATAGGCGCGAAACAGCGCCCACGAGCCGAGCGTCACGAAGATCGGCGCCAGATTGGCAAGCAGTGTCGCATTGGCGACCGATGTCATATGCAGGGACAGATGCCAGGCGGCGAGATCGGCCGCAAGGAAGACGCCCGGCAGGACGAGCAAACCGTAATCGGCCAACCCGGCGGGCCGGGAATCCGTAACCGTCTTTTCAGTCGCCTTGGCCCAGATCAGAAGCGGCAACAGCGCCAGCGCCACCCGCCAGAACGCCGTCGCCATAGGGCCGACTTCCGACAGCCGCACGAAGATCGGCGATCCGCCAATCGCGGCACCGCCGATCAGTAGCGCGGCAAGCGCAAGGCGGTTTGCCGATGAAGGCGAGGATGAACGAAGGGCGGTGTCTGACACGGGATGCTGTCCAATACGATCCGACACAGCAACGCCGTGCGATAACGCATCGCAGCTATCAGAAGCACGCTGCCGGAAACAGCCATTTCTCTTTATGGGAGCATGAGAATTGGTGAACTACCCCGCAGTCGTATGGACTGCGGGGGGAACCTATCCGGAGGTTTCACGCCGCGTCCGGCCGGTGCACCGTCTTCACCTCGAGAAAATCCTCGAGCCCGAACATGCCGCCCTCGCGGCCGTTGCCCGACTGCTTGTAACCGCCGAAGGGGCTACCATAGCGATGCGGGCCGCCGTTGATGTGGACCATGCCGGCGCGAAGCCTCGCGGCGACGCGCTCGGCACGCTTGGGATCGCCGCTCTGGACGTAAGCCGCGAGACCGTAGCTGGTGTCATTGGCGATCTCGATCGCCTCTTCTTCCGTTTCGAACGGCATGATGGCAAGCACCGGGCCGAATACCTCTTCGCGGGCAATCCGCATCGTGTTGTTGACGTCGGCAAAGATCGTCGGCTTGACGAAATAGCCTTGCTTGAACCCCTGCGGCTTGCCGGCGCCGCCAACCAGAAGCCGGGCGCCTTCGGCAATGCCCGCCTCGATCAACGCCTGTACCCGGCTGAACTGGATATCGCTGACCAGCGGGCCGATATGGCTACCCTCTTCCGCCGGGTTGCCGACCTTGACCTCCCTGCCGATCCGCGTGGCGATCTCGACGACCTTGTCGTAGACGGATTTCTGCACCAGAAGCCGCGTCGGCGCGTCGCAGGACTGGCCGGAATTGTTGAAACATTCCAGCACGCTGGCGGTAACGCGTTCTTCCAGGTCTGCATCTTCGAAGACGATGTTCGGCGACTTGCCGCCGAGCTCCAGCGTGACGCGCTTGACGGTATCGGCAGCATCCTTGCTGACGGCGATGCCGGCGCGGGTCGAGCCGGTGAACGACATCATGTCGACGTCTTTGTGCCGGGACAGGGCCGCGCCCACATTCCGCCCATCGCCGTTGACGAGGTTGAACGTACCGGCCGGGAAGCCTGCCTCGTGCACCATTTCAGCATAGAGGAGCGCGTTCAGCGGCGTGAATTCACTCGGTTTCAGGACGCAGGTCGAGCCCGTCGCCAGCGCCGGCACGACCTTCAGCGCGATCTGGTTGATCGGCCAGTTCCATGGCGTGATGAGACCGCAGACGCCGATCGGCTCGCGCAGCATCACGTCGCCGTTCGGGAGGACTTCGCGCATATGCAGCCGCTTCAGCGCATCGATGAAGCCCTGAAGATGGCCGACGCCGACATCGGCTTGCTGCTCGCGGCTCATGGTTGCCGGAGCGCCGAGTTCGAGCGTGATGGTCTGCGCCATTTCGTCGTAACGGCGCTTGTAGATCGAAAGCAGCTTTTCCATCAGCGCCAGTCTTTGCTCGACGCTGGTGCGGCTGTAGCTGACGAAGGCTTTCTTGGCGGCGGCAACGGCGCGGTCGATATCCGCCGCCGTTCCCATGGAAATCACCGCGACCGGCTTTTCCGTCGCCGGGTTCAGCACTTCGAGATCGTTGGCGACGATCGGATCGACCCATTCGCCGTTGATGTAGAACTTGCGTTTGTCGAGCATGCTTTTTCCCTCCCGTCAGATCGTCTTCTGTTTTTCGTTCAGCCAATCGGTGATCAATTGGCGGTAGCGCTCGCCGCTGAAGCTTGGAAAATGGCCGCCATGCACGATGCGCACGGGGATTTTCAACAGGCGCTCCATCGAAGCGAGGTAGTCTTCGGCGTTGGAATGATAAGTATCCTCGACCAGCGGGCCGTCATAGAGGATATCGCCGGAGAACAGAATTTCGGTCGCCTTCTCGTAAAGCGCAATACCACCCGGGGAGTGGCCGGCGTATGGATGACCTCGAAGACGCGGTCGCCGAGGTCAATGACATCGCCATCCTCGAGGATGCGCGTCGCTTGCGCTTTTTTTACGGCATAACATGTCGAGCAGTAGGGCTCCGGCGGCAGTGCGTCGAAAATCTCGTCGGTGACATAGGGATCGGCGAGCGTGTTTGCCCGCGTCGGATTGGCGAGCAGATTGGCCTCCACTGAATGCACCGCGCGGCATTCGAATTCGTGATGGCAACCGATATGATCGAAATGGGTGTGGCTGGCGACGGCGATCAGGTCGCGCTCGGTCACCAGCGGCACCCACGCGCGCAGGGACACGACGCCCATGCCGCTATCGACCAGCATGTCACGGTCACGGCCGCGCACATGCCAGATGTTGCAACGGTAGAATTCCTGGATGAACGGCTCGGAAATGGCGGTCACGTCGTCATCGAGACGTTTGACGGCATACCATCTGTCGGGACCGATGCGTTCCATGCTCATCTCCTGCCGTCTCACGCTGGCAAGCTACGACATCGGCAAGATTGACGGCAAGTGGGACGATCTGACCGTCAGCCACCGCTGCCGATTGAACCCGATCGCAAGCTCCGGAGTACCGCCCGGCTTCAGATGGCAGCGATAACGTGCGGAGAAGGCTGGGAACGGATGCCGGGCTACCGCCTGCACCGCCACGGAGGCGAGAGACCTAAACAAACGAAAACCTCTGAATCGGTATCGACTCAGAGGCCTCGTAATGTTGAAATTTCGCGTTTCGCCTTCTCGAAAAGGCTCAGATTGCCCCGAAGACGACTGCGGAAACGAAAAGGAACGCCGCAGCCAGCGCGGCGGCCTGTGCTGCCATGTTCCAGGAAAACTGCGGTCCGGTATGCGCGCCAAAGGCGGTTGGGCGATTCTGCATGACTGGTTTCGAACCTTGCATCCTGTCCTCCACTTGCTTTGTTGCAGATATTCTGCTGACCGTATCGTTGCCCTAGTTTTCTCCGATATTTTCCATCGAGTTTATAGATATTATTTTCTTTGTTTTGCGCCCCGGGGGGAAAAACCGTCCTTGGGCGCGATCGGCCATCGTAATAAACGCGGCAAGCGCCTTAATGTTCCCGGCCGTGTTCTCTTTCCCGGACATGCCTGGACCATTGCTCGCTGAACCAGGGGCTGAGCAACGAGACATCCGGCTGGCTGTGCGGCTTCGTCATCGCACCAGTCTCTTCCATATAGGTCCATACCTTGAAGATCGTCAGCTCATGTTTGCCGAAGGTCTGGATCAGCGGAATGTCGGCGGCGTCACGGCCGCGGGCAACGGCAATGCGGCCAATGCGCGGAATATTGTGGCGCGCATCGAACGTGTACCACCGGTCCTGAAGATAGACCTCGAACCAGGCATTGAAATCCATCGGTGCCGGATCCCCGGCAACGCCGATGTCGCCCATATAGCCGTTAACGTAGCGGGCGGGCATGTTCATGCAGCGGCACAGGGTGACGGCGAGATGGGCGTAATCCCGGCAGACCCCCGCCCTCTCCTCATGCGCCTCCATCGCGGTCCGCAAGGCTGGTGCATAGCCGTAACTGAAGATCAGTCGTTCGTGCACGTAGTCGCAGATCGCCTTCACGCGAGACCAACCGGGCTCGATATCTCCGAACAAGCGCCAGGCGAGCGCGGCAAAGCGGTCGGTTTCGCAATAGCGGCTAGCCGAAAGGTAGGGCAGGCAGACGGAGGGCAGTTGTTCGACCGGCACGGGTTTCGCGTCGAGATTGACGCGATCGGGGCGGCCGCTGTCGCTGACGACGGCATCGTAGCTCAAATGCAGCCCGCCGGCTGGCACCACCATGCGCATGCAGACATTGCCGTGCGGATCAGTGACCTCTCCAATTTTCACCGCCGGATCGGAAATCGGGCCGCGCTCGCTGATGATGTCGCACCGCCTGCCACGATCGACGGAAAGATAGGTCATCATCGGCGTCGGCTGATCGCAGCTGATACCGATCTCGTATCCGAACCGTATGAACATATCCTAGCTCCAACAACCAAGCAGAAACGGCTTTCCCGCATCCTAGTTCCGGTTTCAGGTCTGGAAATGAGAAGCCGATCAGGCCTCCGACACAAGGCGCATCCGCAGATCCGGCGCATGTATTTAACACTCGTCCCGGCGCCTTGGAGGATCGAGCTTTCCAGGAGAAGGCGACATCGCCGCCGCTGCCAACGCCCTCTGATGACTGGACGAGAGCGCCGTTCGAGCGTCGCCGCGAGGCAGGCGCGTCTAGCAATACTAGGCCGATCAGCAATATCTGGCAACCTACCGATGGACGCCGGACGCCGGTGTGCAAGCCAAAGCGTTAACGTGGGATGCCGAAAAGTGTGTGCGTTTTTCGGACAGTATCAATATCTAACATTTTGATTTATAGGTATATTCAGACGATCAACAGCGCCCGGAAATCGTTGACATTCGTTCCTGTCGGACCGGGAACGAACAAGTCCCCGCTCGCATGAAAGGCGCTCCAGGCGTCGTGTCGGGAGAGATAGTCGCGCGGATCGACACCGGCAGCACGCACACGGGTCACCGTGGCACCATCGGCAAAAGCCCCGGCATTGTCTTCCGAGCCATCGATGCCATCCGTATCGGCAGCCAAGGCATGAATGCCGTCGGCACCGTCGATATCAAGAGCGAAGGAGAGTAGGAACTCACTGTTGCGACCGCCCTTGCCATAATTTTTGCCGGAAATCGTCACCGTCGTCTCGCCGCCGGAAAGGATGACGACGGGCTTCTGGAATGGCCGGTTGCGCCAAGCCGTTTCACGAGCGATCGCCGCATGCATGCGGCCGATATCCGCCGCCTCGCCCTCGATGGCATCGGAAAGGATCACCGCGTCGATGCCCTGCTGCCGCGCCCTGGCAGCGGCCGCCTCCAGCGAAACGGCTGCGGAGGCGATGATATGGCGCTCGTGATTGGCGAAGGCCGCGTGGTTCGGCGGCGGCGCCGCGGCTTCGGATGATGTCAGGTGGCGCATCACGGCTTCTGGCAGTTCCAAGCGATAGCGCTGGGCGATGCCGAGAGCATCCATCGGTGTCGAGAGATCGGGGATCGTTGGGCCGGATGCAACGAAGGCCGGATGATCGCCGGGCACGTCGGAAACGATCAGGCTGACCACCTTGGCAGGTGCCGCCGCGAAGGCCAGCCGGCCGCCCTTGATGCGCGAGACATGCTTGCGCACGACATTCATTGCCGAGATCGGCGCACCGGAAGCAAGAAGCGCGCGGTTGACGGCAATCTCGTCGTCAAGTGTCAGACCCGCAGGCGGCGCGGGCAGCAGCGAGGAACCACCACCGGAAATCAGCGCCACGACGAGGTCGTTCGGGGTCAGCCCTTTGACCAGCCGCAGCAATTCGGCCGAGCCGGCAAGCCCTGCTTCATCCGGCACCGGATGGGCCGATTGCAGGACGCGGATGCGCTCGCAGGCAGCGATCGGCCCGTGACGCGCAACGACAACGCCCTCGAGTGGCCCGTCCCACAGGCTTTCGAACGCCGCCGCCATCTGGCTTGCCGCCTTGCCGGCTCCGACGACGATGGTACGGCCCTTGGGCTTCTCGGGCAGATGGGCGCGGATCGCGGCAAGTGGATCGGCTGCTTTGACCGCCGCCTCGAACAGGCTGGTCAGAAAGGCGCGAGGTTCAGGCATCATCCAGGATCAACCCGCAATGTCGAAATCATAGACGAACACACCATCGACTCCACCTTCCGTGGCGGCAACGATCCGGCCACCCGCCTTCTCATGGTCGGGATGAACCAGATAGGCGTCGCGCGCGGCAGCGTCCTCGAAGTCAATGATGAAGCCGCCATTGTAGCCTTTTCCCAAACCTTCCGGGCTGACATTGGGGCCGATGTCGATTGCGAGATAGCCGGGGACAAGCGGCTTCAGCGCCGCAATGTCGGAGAGGATCGATGCTCTTTCGGCATCCGGAACGCTGGCCTTGAAGCGGATGAAAACACAATGGCGGATCATGACAAGCTCCTATCGAATGTTGGCGCGTGCCCGCGGCCGCTGGTCGTTGCGTTCGTGGGAGAAGATCGCGGCAGGCAGCGGTTGCCGGTTGCGGATGATGTCCGACCCCTTCTCGCCCATCATGATCGTCGGACCATTGGTATTGCAAGAGGGAACGCGCGGCATGACGGAACTGTCGCAGACGCGTAAGCCCTCAAGCCCGTGAACCTTCAGCTCCAGGTCGACGACGGCATCAGCCCCCGTGCCCATCTTGCAGGTGCCGACCGGATGATGGTCGGTCTTGGCACTGGCGCAGCCATAGTCGAACAGCTCCGCGTCGGTCATCGCTTTCGGCCCCGGCAGACGTTCGGCCATGACGAAGGGCTTCAGCGCCGCCTGGCTGAGAATTTCCCGCGCGATCTTCAAGCCTTCGATGGACATTTTGCGGTCATGCGGATCGGCCCAGTAATTCGGATCGATCAGCGGTGCCGCCGCCGGATCGGACGACGACAGCCGCACCGTGCCGCGCGAACGCGGATGCAAATAGGCGGAATTCAGCGTGACGCCGGCGTTCTTCAGTTTCTCGACACCCGCCTCGATGCCGGAACCGAGGCCCAGATGGAACTGGATATCCGGTGAGCGGGCATCCGGATCGGCATACCAGAAGCCGCCGGTCTCGAAGAGCGAGGAGGCAACCGGACCGGTGCGGAACAGTACATATTGCAGGCCCGCCCAGATCGACCGGTGCAGCTTGGCGACGCCGTCATAGGTGTGGTCGCCGGTGCATTCGGAAATGACGAATAGGTCGAGGTGATCCTGCAGATTGGAGCCGACGCCCGGCAGGTCATGCTTCACCTCGACACCGACGGAACGCAGGTGATCGGCCGGGCCGATACCGGATTGCTGCAGGAGTTTCGGCGAGCCGATGGCGCCGGAGGAGACCAGCACTTCGCGCTCGGCCCGGGCGATCTCGACGCCGCGCGACGTGGCGATCTCGACGCCGACCGCCCTTTTGCCTTCGAGCAAGATGCGATTCACCCGCGCGCCGAGCCTGATGGTCAGGTTCTTGCGGTCCTTGATCGGCGAGAGATAGGCGAGCGACGCCGAGGAGCGGCGGCGGTTGCGCTGGGTGAGCTGATAGAAACCGACGCCGGCCTGCTGCTTGCCGTTGAAATCATGATTGTAGGGAATGCCGAGTTCCTGGCCGGCGCGGATATAGGCGTCGCAGATCGGCAGCCCGGAAACAGGCATGGAAACGCCGAGCGGTCCGCCATAGGAATGGTAGTCGTCGGCAAAGCGCTGGTTGTCCTCGGCGCGCTTGTAATAGGGCAGTACGCTGCGGTAATCCCAGCCGGTGCAACCATCTTCGCTCGCCCAAAGGTCATAATCCGCCGCATTGCCGCGCGTATAAAGCTGCGCATTGATCGAGGAGCCGCCGCCGATCACCTTGGCTTGCGTATAGCGCATCACCCGGCCCTTCATATGCTTCTGCGGCACGGTCTCCCAGCCCCAGCTGGCGACGCCCTTGGTCATCTTGGCAAAGCCGGCGGGCATATGGAACAGCGGATGCCAGTCGCTGCCGCCGGCTTCCAGCAGCAGTACCTTGACATCGGCGTCCTCTGTCAGCCGGTTGGCAAGAACACAGCCCGCCGGGCCGCCTCCGGTGATGATGTAGTCGTAGGTCATCTCGTCTTCCTCAAATCGTTGCCACCCTCCCCTTGAGGGGGAGGGTCGGAGCGAAGCTCCGGGGTGGGGTGATCCTCCAAATATCCAGTGGCCCCCACCGCGCGTGCCGCGCGACCTCCCCCCTCAAGGGGGAGGTGAAGTTCACAACCGTCCAATCGACAGCCCGCCATCGGCATTGATCACCGACCCCGTCGCGAAACCGAAGCCGCCGCTCGCCAGCGCCGCAACGATATTGCCGATATCGTCCGCCTCACCCCAGCGCTTCATCGGCACGAGACCGCCAGTAATCAGCGCATCGTATTTTCTCGAAACTCCGGCGGTCATGTCGGAGCGGATAATCCCCGGCCGCACTTCGAACACCGAGATACCTGTGCCGGCGAGCCGCAGCGCAAGCCCCTGCGAAAAGGCGGCGAGCCCGGCCTTGGTCATGCAATAGTCGAGGCGCTCCGGCGAACTCATCGTCGCCGAGACGGAGGTAATGTTGATCACCGACCGATGTGCGCCGGAACCAGCCGCCAGCATCGCCTTCACCACGGCTTGCGTGAAAAACACCGTGCCGCGCAGGTTGGTCGCGACGATCGTGTCGAAATTCTCCGGCGCCAGATCGAGAAAATCGCCGCGCACCACGGATGCCATACCAGCATTGTTGACGAGGCAGGCGATCGGCCCCAGTTGTGCCTGAACCGCATCGACCGTCGCCTGATGGCCGGAGAGATCGGAGAGATCAGCCTTCAGAAAAATCGCCTTCGCGCCGAGTGCCGAAAGGTCGTCCAGCACGGAACCGACCTGATCGGCCTCACCGATGCCGGTGATGGCGATGTCGAAGCCGCCTTTCGCGAGCGCCTTGGCGATGCCAAGGCCGATACCGCGGCGGCCGCCGGTGACGATGGCAACGGGGCGTTTATGATCCGTCATGCCGCCAGATCCTTCGCAACGATATGCTCTGCAACGCGCAGCGCCTGCGCCGCGACCGTCAGGGCCGGATTGACCGCTGCCGACGTCGGCAGGAAACTGGCATCGACGACGAACAAGTTGTGGTGATCGAAGGCACGGCAATGGACATCGAGCGGCGCAGACGCCGGATCGTTACCGATCCGCACCGTGCCGCACTGGTGCGACGGCGTGCGCTTGTCGAACGGCCGGGACAGCACGATCGGAAACCCCGCCGCCTTCAGCGCCTGCTTCAGTTTTTTCACCAGCATCAGGTGCGCCGGCCAGTTCGTGCGCACCCATTGCAGCACGATACGCTCGCTATCGACCATGATCCGGCTTTCCGGATGCGGGATATCCTCGCTCATGGCGTAGAAATCGATCGCATGCGCCGAGATCTGGCTAAGCAGCCATTCCGGCACGGACGGCATGTTCGCCTTCAGGATCGGGCCGGATATCCGGCCGAGAAGCTGGACGTTGCCAAGCGGCGGCCCGCCCTCACCGTCCGAGAGATAGAAATCATTGAAACCGAAGGTCTTCTGGTAGATCGAGTCGTTCCTGTAGAACGGCGAAACCGCGATCACCGCGCTCGAATTGTGGTTCATGAAGTTGCGGCCGACCTGGTCCGAACTGTTGGCGAGCCCCTTCGGATGAACAGCATTGGCCGAGCGCAGCAGCAGTGCCGCCGACTGCACCGCACCTGCCGACAGGATGACCAGTTTCGGCGAGACGGTGTGTTCGACGCCATCCTTGATATAGCGAACCGTTTCGATCCGCTTGCCATCCGGTGCCGTTTCCAGTCGCGTCACCCGCGACCCGGTCTGCAACCGGACATTCCGATGCTGCAACGCGACCGTCAGCGCCGCGGTCTCCGCATCCATCTTGCCGTCGAAACTATTGGGGTGCGCATCCCACGGCGTCTTTGCCTTGGCGAGCCATTTGTCGATATCGACGCCAAGCGGTAGCGAATAGGGATGCAGGCCGTTGCGTTTCAGTTTTTCGCGCACCGAAGCAATCGGCGGTTCGTCCGGAACCGGCGCGAAAGCATAGTTCCGCGAATGCGGCGGCTCCGTCGGATCCTGGCCAAGTGTTCCGCGCACTTGATAGAGCTGCTCGGCCCGGCTGTACCAGGGCTCAAGCTCCTCGTAGGGGAACGGCCAGGCGGGCGAAACGCCCTCCAGATGCGCCATTTCCTCAAAATCCTCCCGGCGATAGCGCACCATCACCGCCCCGAAGAATTTCGAATTGCCGCCGACATTGTAGTAATTGCCGGGATTGAAGCCGGTACCGTCGGTTTCGTACCAAAGCTCCTTCGGTCGGAAATGGCCGCGCTGGAAGATCGCCCGCTGGTCGCGGTTTTCCGGCCGGTCCTCGATATGACCGCCGGCCTCCAGGATCAGGATGTCGGCGCCGGAACCCGCAAGGGCAGAGGCGATCGTCGATCCGCCGATGCCGGAGCCGATGATGACGATATCGGGCTGCTTCACCATGATAGAGCTCAGCCGATGCGCTGCTGGCTTTGCGGATCGAAATACACCGCCTTGTCCAGGTTGAAGGCAAGCCGGGTGTGTTGTCCGGGCGCGATACGCGCGTCAGCGCGCAGGCGTGCGACCACTTCCTTGCCACCGAGCTTGGTCACGGCGAACGTATCGGAGCCGGCCGGCTCGACCACTTCGATGAGGCACTCCCCTTCGACCAGCGAGCGGGCATTGCGGTCGGCGCCATCCGGATCCGTCAGCGCCTCCGGCCGGATGCCGAAGACGATCTGCTTGCCGGCATAGGCGGAAAGGCCATTGACCTGCGTTACCGGCAGATGCAGCGGCTCCGCATCCGGGCGCGCCAGGGACACCCGAAGATCGTTGCCGCCACCTTCGACGGTCGCACTGAGCAGGTTCATCGCCGGCGAGCCCATGAAATCGGCAACGAAGAGGTTGGCCGGATTGTTGTAGATCTCGGCCGGCGTGCCGAACTGCTGCAGCACGCCATCCTTCAGGACTGCGATCTTGGTCGCCAGCGTCATCGCCTCGATCTGGTCGTGCGTGACGTAGACGATCGTCGTCTTCATGCGCTGGTGCAGGCGCTTGATCTCGGTGCGCATGTCGACGCGCAGCTTGGCATCGAGGTTGGAAAGCGGCTCGTCGAACAGGAAGACCTGCGGATTACGCACCAGAGCCCGGCCCATGGCAACGCGCTGGCGCTGGCCGCCTGAGAGCTGGCTCGGCTTGCGCTCCAAGAGATGACCGATCTGCAGCATGTCGGCGACTTGATGGATGGCCTTTTCGCGCTCCTCCTTCGGCACGCCGCGGATTTCCATGCCGAAGGCGATGTTTCCAGCAACCGTCATGTTCGGATAGAGCGCGTAGGACTGGAAGACCATGGCGATATCGCGCTTGGAGGGATGCAAGCCCGCGACCGACCTGCCGTTGATCGAGATCTCGCCCGAGGTGATCGGTTCCAGGCCGGCGATCGTGTTCAAGAGCGTCGATTTTCCGCAGCCGGAGGGGCCGACGAGGACCAGGAAGCCGCCTTCGTCGATCTCGAGGTTGATGTTCTTGAGGATTTCCAGCGAGCCGTAGGACTTGCGCAGATCGGTGATTTTCAGAAACGACATGGTCTTAACCCTTCACGGCGCCGGACATTAGGCCGCGGACGAAGTAGCGGCCAGAGACGATGTAGACGACAAGCGTTGGCAGGGCGGCGAGGATCGCGCCTGCGAAGTGGACATTGTATTCCTTGACCCCCGTGGAGGAGGAAACGAGGTTGTTGAGCGCAACCGTCATCGGCGTCGAATGGGCGCCGGAAAACGAGGCCCCGAAGAGGAAGTCGTTCCAGATATTGGTGAACTGCCAGATGACCGAGACGACGATGATGGGGCCCGAGGATGGCAAGAGGATGCGCCGGAAAATCTGGAAGAAACTCGCGCCATCAATCTGCGCCGCCCGCACCAGCTCGGTCGGAAAGGCCTCGTAGTAGTTGCGGAAATAGAGCGTCGTGAAGCCGAGACCGTAGATGACGTGCACGAACACCAGGCCAGGCACCGATCCGGCGAGACCCAGAATGCCGAGAATGCGTGCCATCGGGATCAGCACGATCTGGAACGGGATGAAGCAGGACAGAAGCAGCATGCCGAAAAAGATGCCCGATCCCGGGAAACGCCACTTGGTCAGCACATAGCCGTTCAGCGCGCCGACGATGGTCGAGATCGCCACAGCCGGAATGACCATCAGGATGGAATTGATGAAAAACGGACGAAGGCCAGTCGGCTGCACGCCGATCTGCGCGGTCGACCAGGCAGAAAGCCAGGGCTCGATCGTCCAGGTCTGCGGCACGCTCAGCATGCCGCCCTGACGGATTTCGTCGAGCGGCTTGAAGGAATTGACCACCATCACGTAGAGCGGCAGCAGCGAATAGAGCGCAAACAGGATCAGCACCGAATAGATGATCGCGCGCGTCAGGCGGCCGCTGGAAATGGCGTTGTCAGGGCTCTGGACGCTCATTGGCGCTTCTCCCCTTTGATTTCGGAATAGAGATAGGGAATGATGATCGAGAAGATCATCACCAGCATGATGATCGCCGAGGAAGCGCCGATGCCCATCTGGTTGCGGGTAAAGGTGTAGGAATACATGAACGTCGCCGGCAGTTCGGTCGCCTGCCCCGGCCCGCCGCCGGTCAGCGCGATGATCAAGTCATAGGCCTTGATGGCGAGGTGGGCGAGCACGACGAAGGCCGAGAGGAAGACCGGTCGCATTAGAGGAATGATGATCCGCCGGTAGATGGTCGTAGTCGAGGCGCCATCGATCTGTGCTGCCTTGATGATCTCGTTGTCGACGCCGCGCAGGCCCGCAAGGAACATCGCCATGATGAAGCCGGAGGACTGCCAGACGGCAGCGATCACCACGCAATAGATCGCGTAGTTGCGGTCCTTGATCCAGTTGAAGGTGAAGCTCTCCCAGCCCCAGAGGTGCATGGTGTTCTCAAGCCCGATGCCGGGGTCGAGGAACCATTTCCAGGCGGTGCCAGTCACGATGAAGGACAGTGCCATCGGATAGAGATAGATCGGCCGTAGCAGACCCTCGGCGCGGATCTTCTGGTCGAGCAGGATCGCAAGACCAAGGCCAAGCACCGAGCAGATGCCGATATAGAGCGTCGCGAAGATCGCCAGATTGGAGATCGCCCGCCACCAGTGCGGCAGGGCCCAGAGCTTGGAATAGTTGCTGAGGCCTACGAAATTGTAGGACGGCAGCATCTTGCTGTCCGTCATCGACAGGAAGCCGGTATAGACAATGAAGCCATAGACAAAAATCAGGACAATGAGGAAGCTTGGAGCAAGTACCAGCTTTGGCACAATATCCTGCAACCGGCTGCGGCTATCCATAGTGAACACCACCGTTTACTTTAATTGAATAGATGCCCTCACCCGAGCCCTCTTCCCGCAAGCGGCGAAAGGGGACGACCAAGATTGCCGCTTGCACCTTCTTCCCGTCTAAGGGGAGAAGGTGGCCGGCCCTCTTATCGAACAAGAGGGCCGGCTGAGGGGCAAAGTCAGACGCCGGTGAACGACGGCTTACTTGGCGGCTTCGACAGCGGAAGCCAGTTCCTTGACGGCATCTTCCGAAGACAGCTCACCGTTGAACTGGCGCGTGACGACGTCGTAGATCGCATTCTTCACCGATGCGGGGTTGGCATGGCCGTGCGCCATGGAACCGAACAGCTTGCCGCTGGCATTGGCTTCCGCCAGGTCCTTGATCCCCTTCTTGCCGCAGGCATCGAAATCCGTGTCCGGAACATCGGTGCGGGCAGGAACGGAACCCTTGACCACGTTGAAAGCCGACTGGAAGGTCGGGCTTTCGATCGCCGACGCCATCTGCAGCTGCGCTGGCACCTTGTCTTCGGAAACCTTGAACATTGCGAACTGGTCGGAGTTGAAGGTCACGGACCCCTGAGTGCCCGGGAAGCGCATGCAGACGAAGTCGGTGCCCGGCACCTTCTTGGCCTTCACGAATTCACCCTTGGCCCAGTCGCCCATGAACTGCAGACCGGCCTTGTTCTCGATGACCATGGCGGAAGCGAGGTTCCAGTCACGGCCGGAGAAGTTGTCGTCCACATAGGAACGAAGCTTGGTCATGCGATCGAAGGCTTCCTTCATCTTGTCGCCGCCAAGAGCTGCCGGGTCGAGATCGATAAAGGCCTGCTTGTAGAAATCGGTACCAAGCGAGAGCACGACAGCGTCGAAGATCGTCGCGTCCTGCCAGGGCTGACCGCCATGCGCCACCGGGGTGATGCCCTGAGCCTTGAAGTTGTCAAGGAGAGCGATCAGCTCATCCCAGTTCTGAGGCTCCTTGCCGCCTGCCTTATCCAGCGCTGCCTTGTTGATCCACACCCAGTTGGTGGAGTGAACGTTGACCGGCGCGGCGATCCAGTGGCCGTCATATTTGGAGAACTGCTGCAGGGCAGTCGGGATGACCTTGTCCCAGCCTTCCTTGGCGGCAGTGTCGTCGAGATTGCCGAGTGCGCCTTCCTTGGCCCAGTCGAGAATATCGAAGCCGAGCATCTGAACGGCCGTCGGGGCGTTGCCCGAGGTGACGCGGGCGCGAAGCACGGTCATGGCTTCCGTGCCACCGCCGCCGGCAACCGGCATATCGGTCCAGGAAATGCCCTTGCTTTCCAGATCCTTCTTCAGAACGTCCAGAGCAGCCGCTTCGCCGCCCGATGTCCACCAATGCAGAACTTCAACGCTCTCGGCGGCATGGACGGCCGAACCGCCCGCCATGCTGCCCATCATGATCGCTGCCACTGCCGTCGTCGTCAAAAACTTGCGCATCGTAATCCTCCCGTTTGCAAGTCGTAAAAGCGGGAAACTCCTCCCCGCCGTTGAATGCCGTCCCGTCTCAAAACGGGAAGCAATTGGTCGCGGCTCCCACCGCTGGCACATTTAAAACGTTATAAGTTACATCAAGTCAAGCGCTGCTCACAATCTCCACATCAATAGCCTTAACATACTGAATTTGGATGATTATAGGCCATTTCACCGATTTCGCACTGCAGCAAAAAACCACGATAAGTATGATTTAAAACGTTTGCACAAACGCGTTGCACATCCGTTCGTCCCGCGTTACAAAAGCGTCCTGTCATCGCCTCAGGGGAGTATTTCATTGGCTGACACTCCCAAATCCGCCCCTTCTGAAAGCATGCGGAAAAGCGGCAAGCCGACCCTGCGCACGATTGCCGACATCACCGGCTTTGCCGTGACGACCGTGTCGCGCGCTCTGAGCAATGCACCGCAGATTTCGCTCGATACCCGCAAGCGCGTTCACGAGGTTGCGGCCGAAATCGGCTATCTGCCGGATCGTGCTGCCCAGCGGCTGAAGACCGGCCGAACCAACGTCATCAGTGTGCTTCTCGATCCGCACGAGGAAATCCTCGGCTACGGCACGTCGCTGATGCTCGGCCTTGCCAAGGCGCTCAAGAACACGCCCTACCACCTGATCGTCACGCCGAATTTCATCAATGACAGCAATGTCGATGCAATCAGGCATATCGTCCGCAACGGCATGGCAGACGGACTGATCTTCTCCCGCACCGAGCCCTTCGATCCGCGAGTGCGCCTTCTGCTCGAAAACGATTTTCCCTTCGTCACCCACGGGCGAACCGAGTTCTCCGCGCCGCATCCTTACGTCGATTACGACAATTTCTCGTTCGCCTACGAGGCAACCAGGCGGTTGATCGCCCGCGGCCGCCGCAGGCCGATGATCATCCTGCCGCCGAAGCGCATGACCTTCGCGCAGCACCTGCTGCACGGGTTCATGACCGCCGTTCGCGAGGCGGGCGTGGCCTACGAGATCCCCACCGGGATCGACCTCGACTGTCCCGTCGACCAGATCCGTGACTATATCAGCCGCCGCGCCGGCGAGCCCGATGCCCCCGATGGTTTTGCCTGCGGCGGCGAAGTCTCCGCGCTTGCGACCATCACCGGCATGAGCGACCATGGCCTGACGCTTGGCGTCGAATACGACATCGTCGCCAAGCAGACGTCGAAACTGCTGATCAACATCCAGCCAAAGGTCGAGACCATCTACGAAGACCTGACGGATACCGGCGAGCAGATGGGACGAATTCTTCTCGCGCGGATCGCCGGCGACGAAACGACCGATATGCAGGTGCTGCTCACGCCGCAGATCAACTTTCCGGCACCGGAAGGCGGAGGCCGAGTTGCTTAGTGCCGAACTTACCCTCCTCTGTCGGCGACGCCGACATCTCCCCCTCGAGGGGGGAGATTGGTCGCAAGCCCTGTGGCCATAAGGGAAAAGAACGATATTCCCCCTTGAGGGGGAGATGTCACGAAGTGACAGAGGGGGGTTAGCTTCCCCGATTTCGGACGCATTTGCGCAATCAATAACGGAGTGTGAGGTCACACCCGAATTCTGTTTCAACTGGAATATCATCATGACCTCCTTTCTCTTCCCTTGATCAGCGCGGCATCCACCAGCCGGTGCGGCCGCCGATGTGCATGTTGAGCGTCTTGGTTTCGGTATAGTCCTCCACCGCATGGCGGCCGAGTTCTCGCCCGAGGCCGGATTGGCGGTAGCCGCCGAAGGGCAGTTCGGAAGCGCCGTCCATGAAGGTGTTCATCCACACCGTTCCGGCCCGCACCTTGCGGCCGATCGTCAGGCACGTGTCGAAATCGCGGCTCCAGACGCCAGCCGAGAGGCCGTAGTCGATGGAGTTGGCGATGCGAATCGCTTCCTCGGTCGTTTCGAAACTCAGAACCGAAAGCACCGGCCCGAAGACTTCTTCACGGGCCACAGCCATATCCGGCGTCACTGCAGACAGGATGGTCGGCGACATAAATTGGCCGGAGCCTAGATCGAGTGCTGCGCCGCCGTGCGACACGGTTGCCCCATCGCCGGCCGCCGCCGAGACATAACCGACGATCTTTTCCAGATGCTGCGGCGTGATGATGGCGCCGACCTGCGTCGACAGATCGAGCGGATCGCCGACCTTGACCTTGGCCGAAAGCTCGGCAACGCGGCGCGTCACTTCGGCTGCGATATCGCGATGGACGATCAGCCGCGAACCGGCATTGCAGCATTCGCCGGCATTGAAATAGGCGCCGAACACCGCAGCGTCGATGAAATCGTCGAGATTGGCATCCGGAAAGACGATCTGCGGGTTCTTACCGCCGAGTTCCAGCGAGACTTTCTTCAGGGTCTGCGCCGCATTGGTCATCGTCAGCTTGCCGACGCCGGTCGAGCCGGTGAAGGAGACCATGTCGACATCCGGGTGGCTGGTCATCACTGCGCCGACATCCGGGCCGGTGCCGGTGATGATATTGACGACGCCTGCCGGAATGCCGGCGGCCTCGAGGATTTCGCCGAGAACGAGAGTCGACCCCGATGTCAGCTCGGACGGTTTGACCACCGTGGTGCAACCGGCCGCCAAGGCGAAAGGCAGTTTTTGGCTGACGATCAGGAAGGGGAAATTCCACGGCGTGATGATCGAGACGACGCCGATCGCTTCGCGCAGGACGACGCCCAGCGTGCCGTCGCCAAGCGTGTTATAGCTCTCCCCATGCAGGTCGCGGGCAAGAGCGGCCGCATAGCGCCAGATATCGGCGGCACCGCCGAGTTCGCTCTTGGCCTGGCTGATCGGCTTGCCGGATTCGATGCAATCGAGGTACGCCAGCTCATCGGCGCGGGCAGCGATCATGTCGGCGGCCTTGAGCAGGATCAACGAACGCTCCGATGCCGTCATGCGCGGCCACGGGCCATCGTCGAACGCTTTTCGCGCAGCGGCAATTGCCCGTTCGGCATCCGCCTTTGTCGCAGCCGGGTAGCGGCTGACGGTCACGCCATGGCCGGGCGCCACGCGCTCCAGCGTCCTGCCCTCGGTCGCGTTCACCCATTTGCCGTCGATCAGCATCTGGAAGTCGCGCACCTTCGCGTCCGTCAGCGCCTTGGGCTTCACCAATACCGTCATTACCATTCTCCCTTGAATTGCGCGGGACGCTTGCCGGCAAAAGCCGCAACGCCTTCCTTCATGTCGCCGGTCTTGGCGGCCAGCATCGACCCCAGCGCCTCGACGGCCGTTCCGTTGTCCTCGCCATTGGCCGAAGCGATCATCAGCTTGCAGATTTCCAGTGCCGCCGGGCCGCGCTTGGCGATGCGGCCAGCATAATCTTTCGCCACCGCCATCACCCTGCCGGTCTCCGCCACCGCATCGACCAGCCCGACCGCCCTCGCCTCCTCGGCAGTAAACATCTCCCCGCCGAGCACCATGCGGCGCACCACCTGTGCGCCGAAGCGCTTGACGAGGCGCTGCGTGCCCGACCAGCCCGGAACCATGCCGAGACCGGTTTCCGGCAGCCCAATCTTGATCTGCACTTCCGCAATGCGGATGTCGGCAGCCGCCGCCAGTTCCAACCCACCGCCGAGCGCGTGACCGTTCATCGCCGCAATCACCGGCATACGCAGGGTCGCCAGACGCTCGAACACGCGGTGGCCGAAGCGCACCCATTGATGGCCGAACTCGTTCGGGCTCATCGCCCCCCAGGCATTGATGTCGCCGCCGGCGGAAAAGGCCTTGCCCTCGCCGGTCAGGATGACGACACGCACGTTGGCGTCAGCCTCGACCGTATCGCAGGCCGCGGAGAGCGCCTTCAGCATGTCGATGTCAAAGGCATTCAGCTTTTCCGGCCGCGCCACGGTGAGGACGGCGATCGCATCGTCGATCTCGATCTTGATCCGAGCATCAGGCATCCGACGCTCCTTCCAGTTTCCGCACCGGCTTTTGCGGCAGCGTCAGGCCGATCGGCGCCTCGTGGAACAGGGCCTCGTCCATCACTTTAAGCCGGTCGGATACGATCAGCGGAAACTCGGACTGATCGAGAATATGCGTCTGCAGATCAACGCCGGGCGCGATTTCCGTCAGCATGATGCCTTCCGGCGTCAACTTCATCACACAGCGCTCGGTAACATAGGTGATGTCCTGACGCTGCTCGACGGCGCGGCGGCCGGAGAAGGTGACATGCTCGACCTCGTTGACCAGTTTCTTCAGCTTGCCTTCCTTCTCGATCACCAGCTTGCTGTCGGCCATCGAAAGTTTTGCGCCGGCATTGAACATGCCCGAGAAGACGATCTTCTTCGCCCGCGCCGTGATATCGACGAAACCGCCCGCCCCCGCCGTTACGTGCGGCCGGAAGGAAAGTTTCGAGACATTCACCGAGCCGTCCCTGCCGATTTCGAGGAAGGAGAGCAGCGAGGCATCGAAGCCTGCACCCTGGAAGTATATGAACTGGTAGGGCGACGGCATGAAGGCATCGGCGTTCGAGGCGCAGCCGAAAGCAAAATCCAAGAGCGGCACGCCACCGACCGCACCCTGCTCGATCACCCAGGTGACCGAACCGTGCAGACCCTCCTCGAGCAGGATACGGGGCACGTTGGCCGAGATGCCGAAGCCAAGATTGACGCAGCTTCCGCCCTGAAGCTCCTGGGCAACGCGGCGGGCGATGACCTTCTGGATGTTGAATTCCGGCACGCGGAACGTGTCGAGCGGTCGGAAGATTTCGCCGGAAATGGCCGGGTCGTACTCCGTCAGCGTCGTCTGTTTCTGGTCCGGATCGACGACGACATAATCCACCAGCATGCCGGGCACGCGCACGTCATGGGGCTTCAGCGAACCGGACTTGGTGATGCGCTTGACCTGCGCAATGACGATGCCGCCATTATTGCGTGCAGCCAAAGCCTGATCGAGGCCGCCGAGGTACGCGCCTTCATGCTCATAGGTCAGATTGCCGCGCTCGTCCGCCGTCGTGGCGCGGATGATCGCCACCTGCGGCACGATCGCCTTGAAATAGAGCCAGTCCTCGCCCTCGAATTCAATCTTCCTGACCACCGGTTCGGCAGCCGCCGAAGCGTTCATCGCGCAGCCCTGGCGCGACGGGTCAACGAAGGTATCGAGGCCGATCTTGGTCAAGACGCCCGGACGCTTGGCCGCCGCCTCCCGGTGCATGTCGAACAGCACGCCGGAGGGAATGTTGTAGGCCGCGACCTCGTCACTGCCGATCATCTGCCAGATCAGCGGTGGCTCGGCCGTTGAAGGGCCGGAGGGATAGGAGCCGCCGATGATCTTCTTGAGCAAGCCCTTCCTGGCGATGTAGTCGACACCCTTGATGCCGCTCATGTCGCCGGCGGCGATCGGGTGCAGCGTCGTCAGATCGCGGGGATGGCCGGTTGCGTCGAACCGTTCGCCAATGGCTTTCAGCATCAGGTCCGGACAGCCCAGCCCACTCGACGACGACACGGAAACGGTCGCGCCATCGGGGATCAGGGAGGCGGCTTCAGCTGGGGTGATATGCTTGCTCATCAGTCTCGTCTCAAAGTCCGGTTTCGATGCGTACGGTGCCGCCGCTTGCCGCTGCCTGCATGACGGCAAGGCCCGTGCTCAGCGACCAGATACCGTCTTCGCCGCTGCAGAGCGGCTTGCCCCTGCCCGCGATCGCCTCGTCGAAGGCGACGAGCGTGTTTTGGTAGAGATTGCGGTGATCAAGCGACAGTTCGGTCTCGCCATCCATGTTGCGCAACGTGACCGTACCGACCGGCTTCTGGGTCATGCAGTCGCGGCCGATCAGGGAGCCTTCGGACCCATGTACCTCGAAGCCAGTCGTTGCGTATTTCGTGGTGAAGCCGTCATGGAATTGTGCGATCAGCCCGGATTTGAATCGCAGCACGCCCATCGCAGCGTCTTCCAGCCCTGCCTTCGCCATCCCACCATACTGGCCCAAACCAACGGCCTCGACCGGATCGTCGCCGAGCACGAAGCGCAGCGTGTCAGTATCATGCACGGTGATATCGAGAATGACGCCGCCGCCGGCCTCAGGCCTGTCGAGGCGCCAGCCCTGCAGATGCGGCGGCAGGTAGACCGCGTGAAAGACACGGGCCGCCAGAGGTTTGCCGATCGTCCCGGCGGCGATCGCGTCGCGCATGGCGCGATGGGTCGCAGCACCCCGCAGGTGATGATTGGTCGCCATGACGACGCCGGCGTCACGAGCCGCCGTCACCATCGCATGTGCGTCCTCGATCGACATCGCCAGCGGTTTTTCGCACAGAATATGCTTGCCGGCCCTCGCCGCGGCGATGACCTGGTCGCGGTGCAGCTCGTTGGTGGTGGAGATGTAGACCGACTGCACATTGGGATCGCCTACGAGATCGGCAACACTGGTCACCGACTTGGCAATGCCATGATCGCGCACATAGGCCGCACCGCGCTCGGCGCTAGTGCTCATCACCGAAACGACCTCACCACCGACGGCGCGCATCGCGTCGATCACCCACTCATGGGCAATCGTGCTTGCCCCGATCAAACCCCAATGTGTCATAACAGAGATAGCCTTTCCCTCTTGTCGGTCGCGGCGCCACAGCTCTGGCGCACGACGAGCCGCACCGAACTGACGATCGCCTCGGCATCGACCCGTCCGGCATTGATCTGCTTCAAAAGCAACTGCGCAGCCCGCCGGCCCATCCCCTGCGGATCGACGGAAACCGTCGTCAGCGCCGGCACCGCCGTCTGCGCCTCGATCACGTCGTCGAAGCCGATGACGGCAAAATCCTCGCCCGGATCGAGACGATGGGCACGCAACCCGTCGCAGACACCGAAGGCGACCGCATCGTTGAAGCAGACCGCCGCCGTCGGTCGCTCGCGCAGCAGCAGTGCCCGCTCGATAGCCGCGACACCGCCTGCCCGCGACGGCGCGGAACTGATGACCAACTCATCATGAACAGCGAGATCCATATCCGAGAGCGCATCGCGATAGCCTTCCAGCCGTTCATGAAAGACCGCCGTATCGGGAAAGCCCCCAAGGAAGGCGATGCGGTGATGACCGAGCCCGGCAAGATGCCGCACGGCTTCGCGCGTGCCGGCATGATTGTCCGAAACCAGTGACGAAACCTTGGCTCCCGCGACCTGGCGGACGACGTTGACCACCGGAATACCGCTCGCCACCAGAGACTTCAGGTCGGCAGCCTCAGTGCCACGCGCCGGCGATAGGATCAGGCCGGAAATACCGTGTTCGCGCATCGAGGATATGACCTCGCGCTGGCGATCGAGGCTTTCGGCGGTATTGGCGAGGAACTGAACATAGCCGGCCGATTGCACGACCATGTCGACCCCAACGGCAAGCTCCGCAAAGAAGCTGTTGGTCAGGTCGTTGACGACAATGCCGATGATCTTCGACTTGGCATTGGACTGGCGCAGATTGGCCGCGCCGCGGTTATAGACATAGCCAAGATCCCGGATGACCGCATTGACCTTGGCGCGGGTCCCCTCGTTGACGAGCGGGCTTGCCTGAAGCACGAGCGACACGGTCGACTTCGACACGCCGGCGGCGCGCGCAATATCGATGACCGTGACCCGTTCCTTACCCACATTCTCCTCCCAGCGAGGTCTTTCGCCTCAACATCTGTTATTAGATAATTGGAACGTTCCAAATTTGTCAAGCAGATTTCGTGAAAAATGCACCCGCAAGGCTGGCGATCCGTTATCAGCCGAACTCTCAGGCAAGCCGCACACCGTCCATCTATTTGATTTTCATCAATTATATCTAGAATTGTGGGGAAAAATTGGCCTATATGAACTCACAACGAAGAGGTCGGCACCCCTCACTGAGCGCGTCGCAGCACGATATCGGCATCAAATTACCTCTTGAAATTTGGAACGATCTAAATTATTCGGCTTGCAACATCCGAGGAGGAGCCTGCATGTCCGCCACCCTGTCGCTGCCGCGCGCCGATGGCTCGCTTGAGTCTTACCGCCCTGTCGGAACCCCGATCGCGCGGCCCGCAGCAGTCCCGACCTTCAATCGTATCGCCTATGCCGCCGCCCATGTCGTGTCCGATCCGCTGGCCGATCTGCAGCCCTGGAACCGCCCCGCCATCGATTGGGACGCAACCATGGCGTTCCGGCATCATCTTTGGGCGCTGGGCTTCAAGATCGCCGAGGCGATGGATACATCACAACGCGGCATGGGCCTTGACTGGGCCGGCGCGCAGGAACTGATCCGCCGCTCGCTGGCCGAGGCACGCAGCGTCCCGGGCGCCGATCTCGCCTGCGGCGCCGGCACCGACCATCTCTCGCCGGCCGACGCGCGCTCGTTGGACGATGTCATCCGCGCCTATGAAACACAGATAAGCTTCGTCGAACGGGAAGGCGGCCGGTCGATCATGATGGCAAGCCGGGCGCTGGCCCATGTTGCCAGATCGCCGGATGATTATCGCAAGGTCTACGGCAACATTCTTCGCCAGACGAAGGACAAGGTCGTGCTGCATTGGCTCGGGGACATGTTCGATCCGCAGCTGAAAGGCTATTGGGGTTCGGAAAATTTCAATGCCGCCCTTGATACCGTCCTATCGATCATCGAGGAGAACAGGACCAAGGTCGAAGGCATCAAGATATCGCTGCTCGACAATGCCTATGAGGTCGCGCTGCGCAACCGGCTGCCGGACGGCGTGCTCTGCTTCACCGGCGACGATTTCAACTACGCCGAACTGATCGAAGGCGATGGCCGCAAATTCAGCCACGCCCTGCTCGGCATTTTCGATGCCGTCGCACCCTCGGCATCGAAGGCGTTGGCTTCGCTGGCAGCAGGCGACCTTGCCACGTTCCGCAGCGTCATCGAGCCGACCGTGCCGCTCTCGCGCAAGATCTTCGAGGCGCCGACGCAGTATTACAAGGCCGGCGTCGTCTTCCTCGCCTGGCTGAACGGCCACCAGAAGCATTTCACCATGCCGGCCGGCATGCAATCGGCCCGCGGCGTGCTGCACTATGTCGACATCTTCCGTCTTGCCGACAACGCCAATGTGCTCGACAAGCCGGATCTGGCCATGGAGAGAATGAAGGCCTTTCTCGTCACTCAAGGGTTCTGACTTCTCTCAGACCCCCGCGATTGTTGCCGTCTTTTCGCAGAAAACGCCTTCATTTCTCGCCCGATCTCGTGTTGAAGAGGGACAAGAAAATGCGGGAGACGGCGAAGGCATGGCTGCGATGAAACCCTGGAAGCGGCGACTGCGCAAATGGCGCAACCGCGTCGCAAGACGCATCTTAAGCACCCGCCCCGGTCGCGAGATGCTCGTCAGTTCTGTCAGCCCGAACATACTGGCGATGACTGCCGATTGTGGCGACCATCTGATGACCTTCTCGCCGCACGACTACATCGGCCGGAAAATCTATCGCAAGGGCCATTTCGAGCGCGAGAACGTCGATCGCCTGCTGGCGATCCTGCGCAAGCGCGACCTGTTGAGGCAGGATACAGTTCTGCTGGAGCTCGGCGGCAACATCGGCACCCAAACCATCTATTTTGCCCTCAGCCGGGCGTTCAGGCACATCCTGACCGTCGAGCCCGATCCACGCAATTTCAAACTGTTGCGGACAAACATCGACCAGAACGGCTTTGGTGAGCGCATCACCGCGATCAACAGCGCCGCCGGCGAAAGCGAAGGAGCGCTCGATTTCTTCCTGCACCGCGACAATCACGGCAAGAGCAGCGCCCTGCGCCAGAGCGACCAGGACACCGCGATCACCGTTCCGGTAAAACCCGTCATCGCCATCCTCGCGGAAGCGGCCGTTGCGCCGGAGGAGATCGGGCTGATCTGGATGGATATCGAGGGATACGAGCCGGTCGCGGCCCGCTCGATGCAGCCGCTGCTTGAGCGCCGTGTGCCGTTCTATATGGAGTTTTCGCCAGTCTTCTATGGAGCTGACGGATCAAAGGCCTTCATCGATCATCTCGCGCAATTCTACGAGAACTGCATCATCTTCTTCGAGGACCGGCAGGTGGAGATGAAGGTGACGGCAATGCCGGTCGAACAGGAACAGTTCGACGTCCTGCTCCTGCCTTGAGAGCGAAAGACGTCGCCTGACCCGATCAGCTCTTCCGGTAGAAATAGGTCCGTCCCGGCTCGGCGCCGGCAGGAAGCGGCAGCGGCTCAAGCGCGGCATGGTCGAGCGGCAGGCCGCTTGCAGCGATGCCGCCGGAGACAAGCGCTGCGGCGACCGATTGCGGCAGCCAGGTCAGCGTATGGGCATCCTTTTCCGGATAGGCCGTACCGATATCGGCATGCGCAAAGGCAATTTCCTTTCCGGCAAACTGCTCGATCGTCTCCCGGATATCGCCGAGGATGAGATCTGCCTCCGGCGGCGTCGAATCGGGATGAGAGCCGACGGCACGATCGAAAGCGATGATGCGGTTGTTTGGAAACAGCTCGCGGATGTGATCATAGGTCCGTCCGTTTCCGAGCCCGATTTCCAGGATCACGCCATCGGGCGCAACCATCGAGTTGTCCTTGATATGGTTGAGAACAGCGCGCTGCGACTGCATGCGCGAGATAAAACTATCGAGGCGGCTCATCTAATACTGTCCATCCATTCCAAATCAGCGGCCAAATCATGCGGGCCAAATCATGCGGGTTGTCCCGCTTAACACGAGGTTGCGCAACCGGTCGACCGCAGTGGCTTGAAATAGGCTGCTATTTCAACCACGCGGCGGGATGCCGCAAGCCCGCTCGCATCCGCACATTTTTGACATGCTCGATCGTCAAACCGCCGTCGCCTGCCCTGCGCGAATATGCTAGCCTGACGGCATGAGCCAGCTTTCCAGCGAAACATTCTTCAGTACGCTTCCGGTCTTCGTCGAGTTCGAAGGCGTTGCCGACGCCAGCAACTACCGGGCGCTGCCTGCCGACTGGGCGCTGGCAACCGCCGACATCGTCGATTCGACCGGCGCGATCGAGGCGGGGCGCTACAAGGCCGTCAACATGGCGGGCGCCAGCGTCATCTCGGCGATCTTGAATGCGCTCGGCAAACATGACCTTCCCTTCGTCTTCGGCGGCGACGGCGCGCTGGTCGCGGTTCCCCCCTCGGGGGTGGAAAAAGCGCGCGCTGCCCTCTCGGCCGTGCAAAAATGGGTCACGGAAGAACTGCAGTTGACGCTTCGTGCTGCCCTCGTTCCCGTCGGCGATGTCAATACTGCGGGTCTCGAAGTGCGCGTCGCGCGCTTTCAGGTCAACCCGAACATCTCCTATGCAATGTTCGCCGGCGGCGGCTCGAGCTGGGCGGAAGCCCGCATGAAGGAGGGCCTGTTTGCCGTGCCGCCGGCACCAGAAGGCGCGCGGCCAGACCTGACCGGCCTCTCCTGCCGCTGGAACCCCATCCAGTCGCGCCATGGCGACATCGTCTCGATCATCGCGGTGCCGACCGGCTCCGGCAACAATGAAGCGTTTCAAGCTCTGATTTCCGATGTTGTCGCGCTCGCCGCGGCCGAAGAGCGGGACGGACATCCGGTTGCCGCGGAAGGTCCGCAGATTGGTTTGTCCGTAGCGGGGTTGTCGGCGGAGACAAAAACCGCCCCGAAGGGCAAACGGCTCCAGCACCGGCTTTTTATTCTCGGGCAATATCTGCTCCTCGTTTGCCTCTACCGTCTCGGCCTGACGCTCGGCAATTTCGACCCGCGCAGATATCGGCGGGAGGTCGCCCGCAATTCGGATTTTCGCAAGTTCGACGATGGCCTGAAAATGACGATCGACGTCGATCCGGAACGGCTACGCCTTATCGAGGCGCGGCTGGAGGAAGCGGCCAAGGCCGGCGTCTGCCGCTACGGCCTGCACCGGCAGGATTCGGCGCTGATGACCTGCATCGTGCCGACGCCGCTCAGCCACGACCACATGCATTTCATCGACGGTGCGGCGGGCGGTTATGCGGTCGCGGCCAGCCGTCTGAAGAAACAGGGATCCGCAGCACCTCCCGTCGCAGTTACGCCTTGAGGATCGTCTGGCCTTCGATGCCCCGTCTTGCGAAAGCATTGCGGGTGTCGACGATCAGCGGCGCCCAACGGGCAAGCCCGGCATAGTCCACCGCATCGTGATCGGTGGCGATCAACACCGCATCGAAGGCCTTCACCGACTGCTCGGTGAGCGGCACCGATTGCCGTCCCTTCAGAGCCATGTATTCGCGCGTCCGCGGAATCTCGGCCACATGTGGATCGTGATAGGCAGCGCTGCCGCCGCGTTCCTCGATCAGTTCGATCAGTTTCAGCGAGGGGCTTTCGCGGATATCCGGCACGTTCTTCTTGTAGGCAAGGCCGATCAGCAGAACACGCGAACGGCTGAGCGCCTTGCCGAGATGAATGTCGAGCGCTTCTGCGAGCCGCCCCACGACATGACGCGGCATGGCCGAATTGATCTCGCCGGCAAGCTCGATGAAACGAGTCGGCAGTTCGTATTCGCGCGACTTCCAGGTCAGGTAGAAGGGATCGATCGGGATGCAGTGGCCTCCAAGTCCCGGGCCTGGGTAAAACGGCATGTAACCGAACGGCTTGGTCTTGGCCGCATCGACCACCTCCCAGATGTCGATGCCCATCGCCTCGTAGACGACCTTCAACTCGTTGACGAGCGCGATGTTGACGGCGCGAAAAATGTTCTCCGTCAGTTTCACGGCCTCGGCCGTCGCCGTTGAAGACACCGGCACCACGGTCTGGACGGCAGCGCCATAGAAAGCCTCCATCAATTTCGCCGCCTCGGCGCCATCACCGGCGACGACCTTTGGGATGCTCGACGTGTGGAAATCGCGGTTGCCGGGGTCTTCGCGCTCCGGCGAAAAACCGAGGAAGAAATCCTGCGCCGACTTCAATCCGGTCTTCTCAAGGATGGGCCGCACGACCTCGTCCGTTGTGCCGGGATAGGTTGTCGATTCCAGCACGATCAGCTGTCCGGGCTTCAGCGTTTCGGCAATGCGGTCGCAGGTCTGGGTAATGAAGGAAAGGTCGGGATCGCGGTATTTCGTCAACGGCGTCGGCACGCAGATGATGATGATGTCGCAGTCGGCAAGCCGGCCGAAATCTGTCGTCGCCCGGAAGCGGCCTTCAGCCGTCTCCGTGGAGAGAACCGCGTCCGGCACCGCCTCGATATAGGAACGTCCGGCATCGATGGCGACGATCTTCTCCGGGTCGATATCGAAGCCCGTGACGGCAAATCCACTGCGCGCGACGGTGATTGCCAGCGGCAGGCCGACATAGCCGAGGCCGATCACGCCGGCATGGGCGGTACGGTCCGCGATCTTCGACAGAAGGGTTTCGCTTGAGGAGGAAAGGACGGTCAAATGCATGTTCCCGGCTGATCGTGGCACGCGCAAGCGGCTTTGCTGATGCCGGTCAGTTGAGGATAAAATCACCGGGTGTCAAGCACCGGCCTTAATCGCGCCGTGGCCGGACACGCAACGGTCTGCCAAATTGTTGGCGCGCAATCTGGTTTCACCGATATCGCCTCCTATATTGAGCGAGGGCAAGCGTCGGGCCACCGAGAAGCGGTTGCATATACCGGATCGGCGAACCGTCGGATTTTCCTATAGAAAGCGGCAAGAAGCGCTATGAACATCCACGAGACGAATGTTTCCATTCACCTGCTGGACCGCGTATCGAACTGGCTGCAGCAGGCCGCCCTCAACGGTGAAAATCTCGAAACGGTGGTGACAGGCTTCTGCGAAAGGCTGGCAGCGGCCGGCTTGCCGCTCAATCGCGTCCACCTGAGCTTCTCGATGCTGCATCCCCTCTACGATGCGCTGGGGTTCACCTGGCTGCGTGGCCAGGGCGTCACCGTCGAGGGTTATCGCGCCGACCCCAACGACGACAAACCCGATCGTTTTCTCCTGAGCCCCTATTACTACCTGCTCAGCAACAATCTCGACCACCTGCGCCGGCAGATCGATCCGACAGCTCCGTCCGAATTCCCGATCTTCGACGAATTGAAGGAAATGGGCGTCACCGACTACATCGCCTTCGTGCAATCCTTCGGCGAAACCTCCGGCCAGGGTATGATCGGCTCCTGGTCCACCGACGCGCACGGCGGCTTTAGCGACAACATCATAGAGGCTCTGTTGCGCATCCAGAACAGCCTGGCCGTGGCAGCCAAGATGGCTGTTCTCGGTAAACTCGCCGACAATATGCTCACCACCTATCTCGGTGAAAATGCCGGCAAGCGCGTGCTGTCGGGCCAGACCCGCCGCGGCGATGGCGAGACCATCCGCGCTGCGCTCGTCATGGCGGACATGCGTCAATCGACGGTGCTTGCGGAGAAGGAAGGCAGGCAGGTCTATATCGACACGCTCAACCAGTTCTTCGATGCAATCGCCACGCCATTCAGCCGCAACGGCGGTGAAATCCTGAGTTTCGTCGGCGACGGCTTTCTCGCCGTCTATCCCTGTGGCCGTCATCGCGAACCATCCCAAGTCGCCGCCTTGGCAGCGATGGCGGCAGTTCGCCAGGCAACGGCGCGTATGACGGAACTCAATGCCGGCCGGCGCCGGCAAGGCCTTGCCGACGTCAAATACGGCATCGGATTGCATGTCGGCAACGTCATGTTCGGCAATGTCGGCCTCAACGACCGCCTGACCTTTTCCGCCTTCGGGGCCGCGGTCAACGAGGTCGAGCGTCTGCAGGGGCTGACGAAAAAATACTCCAGGCCAATCATCGCCAGCCAGTCCTTCGCCACCTATTGCGGCGGTGATTGGGTGACGCTTGGCCACGAGAAGCTGCGCGGCGTGGGTCAGAAGGTCACGGTGCTTCTGCCCGGAGACGAAAACATGAAGCTGGACAATGGCGTGGCCATGCAGGGCCGCTCGTTGGAGACACGCTCGGAGGCAGAGCAGGTCATGCTGCTTTATCGCAACAGCAAGAAGAAAGCGCAGCCGCGCGACCTCCTCTGGAACAAGCTGTTGCAATAGAGGCCAAGGCTATTGGCGCAGCCCGCGTGGCAATAGCCTTGGCGGACATAGAACAGCACGATCCCGTTCGAATGATTGCTATTTTTTTGTTCGCCGCCACAGTTATATCCGTGCACACTTTACCAGCCGAAGGTCATGGACAGGCCAAATTCCGTGCGATAGTCTCCTTATGATGAAGCCGGGCCTCTACCCGGAGGCGAGCCTTGCGTGATCGCGAGCTGCCGTGAAACAAGGACACCTGCTGGCATGAATTCAGGCGCGGACCTGTTGCGGATCGAGGATTTGAGTATCTCGTTCGCGATGCTCGGCGGGCAGATCGACGCCGTGCGCAAGGCGAGCCTGCGCGTGCTGCCGGGCAAGGTAACGGCTCTGGTCGGCGAGTCCGGCTCGGGCAAGTCCGTCATCAGCCAGGCTGTGATGGGCATCCTGCCGAAGACGGCAAGCTGCAGCGGCCGCATCCTCTTTTGCGACCCCGCGACCGGGGAAAGACCGACCGATCTTCTGCAGATGCCGCGTGACGGACGGGAAATCCGCAACCTGCGCGGCAATCGTATCGGCAAGATCTTTCAGGAACCGATGACCTCGCTGTCGCCGCTCCATACGATCGGCAACCAGATCAGCGAATCCCTGAAAATCCACACGGACAAGTCAGGCCGGGAACGGCGCGAGCGCACCGAGGAAATGCTCGGATTGGTCGGCTTTGCCAAACCGTCGCGCGCCTTCGACATGTATCCCTTCGAACTGTCGGGCGGCATGCGTCAGCGCGCGATGATCGCCATGGCGCTGATCTGCAACCCCTCGCTTCTGATCGCCGACGAGCCGACGACTGCACTCGATGTGACCATCCAGGCGCAGATCCTGGAATTACTGCGCGGGCTGCAGACCAAGCTGAACATGGCGATGCTCCTGATCACCCACGATCTCGGTGTCGTTGCCAATGTCGCCGACGAGGTGGTGGTGATCTATCACGGCGAAATCATGGAAGCGGGGCCGGTCGAGACCATCTTCCGCAAGCCCTCGCATCCTTACCTCAAGGGCCTGATGGCCGCCGTGCCGCATTTCGACATGAAGCCGGGGGAACGGCTGAAAGCCCTGCGCGAGGTACCGGTCAATACCAGCAGCCTGCTCGGAAAGCAGAAGCTCGTCGCCCGCGCCGACCCCGTCAAGCCCGACGTTCTGCTGTCGGTACGCGACATCAGCAAGACCTTCAGCACCCGCAAATCGAGCTGGCTGACCAAGGATGCCGCGGTCGCGATCAAGGCAGTCGACGGCGTCAGTTTCGACATCATGCGCGGCGAATGTCTCGGGCTGGTGGGTGAAAGCGGCTGCGGCAAGACGACGGTCAGCAAGATCTTGATGCGCGCCGTAACGCCCGATGCAGGCGCGGTCATGCTCAACAGCAGCGATGGCCCGATCGACGTGCTGAATGCCGAAGGTGCTGGCCTGCAGGCGCTGCGCACCAAGGTGCAGATGGTGTTCCAGGACCCGGTCTCCTCGCTGTCGCCGCGCATGACGGTGCAGAACATCCTGAGCGAGCCGCTCGAAATCCATGGACGCGGCAGCGGCAAGTCGCGCGTAGAGACGGTCAAGGCCTTGCTCAAGGCGATCGGCCTCAACGAGCGTCATCTCAACCGTTATCCGCACAGCTTCTCCGGTGGTCAGCGGCAGCGCATCGGCATCGCCAGGGCGCTGGCGCTCGGGCCGGACCTCTTGATCTGCGACGAGCCCGTCTCGGCGCTCGACGTTTCCGTCCAGGCGCAGATCCTCAACCTTTTGAAGGACCTTCAGAAGGAACTGGGGCTCACCTACCTCTTCATCTCGCACAACCTCGCGGTCGTCGATTACATGGCCGACCGGATCGCCGTGATGTGCGGCGGGCGGATCGTCGAGGTCGCCCCGCGCGAGACGCTGATGCGTGCGCCTGTCCATCCTTATACGAAATCGCTCCTCGCTGCCGTACCCTTCCCCGATCTCGACCGGCCGCTCGATTTTTCGATGCTCAATCCAAGTGGTGCCGCCGACAAGCGCAGCTGGGGCAAACAGTTTTCCGATGAAGGCGATGAGGACGCTTTGTCGACGGCCGATCTCGGCGACGGCCATCTGGTCCTTGCGCGGCGAAACGCCGATGTTAGGGAGTTACGACCGTGATTACCCGCAGAACGACACTTGGACTGCTCGCCTCCGTGCTGGTACCCGGTACCAGCCGCGCCACACCGGAGCCTGATTTTCTCCGACCCTATCTGCGCGCGCAGACACTGCCGGTTCTCAGCGAGAGGATTCCGAAAAATCCGCGCCGCGTCAATCTCGCCGCCATGGGCCGGCAGCCCGGCAAATATGGCGGTACGGCCCGCATGCTGATCGGCAGCCAGAAGGACATCCGGCTGATGACGATCAACGGCTATTCCCGCCTGGTCGGCTACGACGAGAACCTGCAATTCCAACCGGATATCCTTGAAAGCTTCGATGTTCAGGAAGGTCGCATTTTCACGTTCAAGATACGTGACGGCCATCGTTGGTCGAACGGCAGCTACCTGACATCGGAGGACTTCCGCTACACGTGGGAAGATGTGATCCTCGACAAGGATCTGCGCAAGGGCGGCGTTCAGCGCGAGCTTCTCGCCGACGGAAAACCACCCGTGTTCGAGGTTCTCGATGAATTGACCGTCCGCTACACCTGGAGCGCGCCGAACCCGGACTTCCTGCCAGGTCTTGCAGCCGCATCCCCGATCATCCTGCTTCTGCCGTCTGCCTACATGCGGCATTTTCACAAGAAATATCAGGACGAATTCCGTCTGTCGGCGCTGATGAAACAATACCGCGCCAAGAAATGGGCCGATTTGCATATCAAGATGTCACGGCAATACCGCCCTGAAAATCCTGATCTGCCGACGCTCGATCCGTGGGTCAACAGAACTGCGCCGCCGGCAGAGCAATTCGTCTTCGAGCGCAATCCGTTCTTCCACCGGGTCGACGAAAACGGGCTGCAGTTGCCGTATATCGACCGTTTCCTGCTCAATATCAGCTCGTCCGAAATCATCCCGGCCAAAACGGGGGCGGGCGAGAGCGACCTTCAATCAACCGGCGTCGACTTCTCCGACTATGCGTTTTTCAAGGACTCGGAAAAACGCTACCCAGTCAAAGTCAATCTCTGGAAGAGAACGCAGGGCTCGCGCATCGCCCTGTTGCCCAACCTCAATTGCGGTGACACGGTGTGGCGTGATCTGTTCTGGGACGTGCGCGTGCGCCGCGCCCTTTCGCTCGCGATTGACCGGCACGAGATCAACATGGTCAGCTTCTATGGCCTCGGCAAGGAAAGCGCCGACACGATCCTTCCGGAAAGCCCGCTGTTCAAGCCCGAATATGCCTCGGCATGGGCCAGCCATGATCCGGGCCAGGCCAATGCCCTGCTAGACCAGGTTGGCCTTGTCCAGAGGAACAGCGCTGGCATTCGTCTCCTGCCGGATGGGCGCGAGGCGCAGATCGTCATCGAGACCGCTGGTGAAAGCACGCTCGAGACCGATGTTCTGGAACTGATCAAGGATCACTGGATGAAAATCGGCTTCTCGCTTTTCATCAAGACGTCGCAGCGCGACGTTTTCCGAAGCCGCGCGATGGGCGGCGACATCATGATGTCGATGTGGTCGGGCATCGAAAACGGAGTGCCGACGGCGGATATGAACCCGGCGCAGCTTGCTCCGAGCGCCGACGACCAACTGCAGTGGCCAGTCTGGGGCATGCACTATCTCTCCATCGGGCAAAACGGCCATGCGCCGGAATTGCCGGAAGCGGCAGCGCTCGTCGAACTTTTGAAGGAATGGCGCGGGACCGTCGATACCGCCGAAAGGACGCGCATCTGGCACGAAATGCTCGCTATTTACACTCAGAACGTATTTTCGATCGGCATCGTCAACGCCACGCTTCAGCCGGTGCTCCACTCCTCCTATCTGCGCAACATTCCCGAAAAGGGCCTCTACGGCTTCGATCCGACCTGTTATCTCGGGGTCTATATGCCGGATACGTTCTGGTACAGTAGCGAGGTTAGCTGATCATGTTGCGTTATATATTCTGGCGCATTCTGGCGATGATCCCGACACTGCTGATCATCTCCGCGCTGGTCTTTACCATTATCGAACTGCCGCCGGGCGACTATTTCGAAAGCTACATCTCCGAACTGCGTGCCCAGGGCGAAGCCGTGGACATGGCGGAGATCGAAGAGCTGCGCGCGCAATACGGCTTCGATCGTCCGCCGGTACTGCGCTATTTCCATTGGGTCGCCGGCATGCTGCAGGGCGACTACGGCTATTCCTTCGAATACCAGCTTCCCGTCAACGAGGTCGTCGGCGACCGCCTCTGGCTGACCGTGCTGGTCTCCTTCGTCACCATCCTGTTCACCTGGCTGGTCGCCTTCCCGATCGGCATCTATTCCGCCACCCATCAATATAGCTGGGGCGATTACGGGCTGACCTTCCTCGGCCTGATCGGCATCGCCATTCCGAACTTCATGTTCGCTCTGATCCTGATGTATTTTGCCAATATCTGGTTCGGCACCTCCATCGGTCACCTGATGGACCAGAAATACCTCGCCGAGCCGATGAGCTGGGAGAAGATGAAGTCGATACTGGAGCATCTGTGGATCCCGGTGCTGATCGTCGGCACGGCAGGCACCGCCGGCATGATCCGAAGGCTGCGCGCCAACCTGCTCGACGAGCTGCAAAAACAATATGTCGTGACCGCGCACGCCAAGGGCTTGCATCCGTTCCGTGCGCTGGTCAAATATCCGCTGCGCATGGCGCTCAACTTCTTCATCTCGGATATCGGTTCGATCCTGCCGGCGATTATTTCCGGTGCCGAAATCACCGCCATCGTTCTGTCTCTCGAAACAACGGGCCCGATGCTGATAAAAGCGTTGCAAAGTCAGGATATGTATCTTGCCGGCTCGTTCCTGATGTTCCTGGCGTTCCTTACGGTGATCGGCGTGCTGATATCGGATATCGCGCTCGCCTTCCTCGATCCGCGCATCAGACTGCAAGGTGGAAGCACCAAGTGACGATATCCCTTCCCGAATCCGGCGCGCCGCTGGCGCACTACGTATCGACCGCGCCCTTCGACCCGCATTCCGTCGATGTGATGACCGAGGAACAATCGCGCGTCTACCAGGCGTCGCAAACGCGGCTGATGTGGTGGAAATTCAAGAAACATCGCCTGGCGCTTTTCTCGCTCTATTTCCTCGGTTTTCTCTACGCGATCATCACCGTCGTCGAATTCCTGGCGCCCTATAACCTGCACACGCGCAACGTCGATTTCATCCATTCGCCGCCGCAGCGGGTTCATCTCTTCCATGACGGCAATTTCGTCGGACCGTTCGTCTACGGGCGTACCATGACGCTCGACATGGACACGCTGCGCCGCATCTATACGGATGATGTGAACAGGGTCGAACCGATCCGATTCTTCTGCAGCGGCGACAGCTACCGGTTCTGGGGCCTCTTCGTAGCCAACAAGCATCTGCTCTGCCCGGCCAAGGATGGGCAGATGTTCCTGCTCGGAAGCGACCGCCTCGGTCGTGACGTGCTGTCGCGCATTCTCTATGGCGCCCGCATATCGCTGACCATCGGTCTGCTCGGCATCACCATGAGCTTCGTGCTCGGGATCGTCATCGGCGGTCTCGCCGGTTATCACGGCGGCGTCTTCGACCTGATTGTCCAGCGCGTCATCGAGGTGCTGCAGTCCATCCCGAGCATTCCGCTGTGGATGGCGCTCGCCGCGATCATGCCGGTGACCTGGAGCCCGATCCTCATCTATCTCGGCATTACAGCCATTCTTGGCCTGCTCGACTGGACGGGCCTCGCGCGTGCCGTGCGCTCGAAGCTGCTGGCGCTGCGTGAAGAGGATTACGTGCTCGCAGCGCAGCTGATGGGCGCCGGTTCGAGCCGCATCATCGGACGCCACCTCGTGCCCGGCTTCATGTCGCACCTGATCGCAACGGCGACGATGTCGATCCCCGGCATGATCCTCGGCGAGACCGCGCTCAGCTTCCTGGGCTTGGGCCTTCGTCCGCCGATCACGAGCTGGGGCATCCTGTTGACGGAAGCCCGCAGCGTCAGCGTCATTGCTTTTTATCCCTGGCTGTTGTTTCCAACCATTCCGGTCATCCTCGTGATTCTAGCCTTCAATTTCCTGGGCGACGGTCTTCGCGATGCTGCCGATCCCTATAAGTGAAGTGGAATCTGATATGCTGAGGAAGATGGGCAGTGCGAGGGGAGACAAGAGGCTCCGCTCATGACCCGCCGGATCGAAGACGCCCGGATTCTGATGTACAGCCACGACACGTTCGGTCTCGGTCATCTCCGGCGGTGTCGCACCATCGCGCATTCGCTGGTCGAGGATTATCGGGGCGTCAACATCCTGATCATCTCGGGCGCCACCATCGCTGGTGCCTTCGATTATCGGGCCCGCGTCGATTTCGTGAAAATCCCGAGCGTCATCAAGCTGCGCAACGGCGAATATACCTCGATGGACCGGCATATCGACCTGCACGAGACGCTGAAGATGCGCAAGTCGATCATCCGCCACACGGCCGAGACCTTCCAGCCGGATATTTTCATCGTCGACAAGGAGCCGATGGGCCTGCAGGGCGAAGTCGAAGAGACCCTCGCCTATCTGAAAAAGCAGGGGACGACCCTGGTTCTCGGCCTGCGCGAGGTCATGGACGCGCCGCATCTGCTCGATGCGGAGTGGAAAGCCAACGACGTGATGCGCAAGATCGGCCAGTTCTACGACAACATCTGGGTCTATGGTCCGCCGGATTTCTACGATCCGCTCGTCGGTCTCGACGTCCCCCCGCACGTTCGGGTGAAGATGGATTTCGTCGGCTTCCTGCAGAGGAGCGTCTCCCCTGACGTGGAGTCCGAGCACAAGCCGAAGGGCGACTACATCCTGGTAACCACCGGCGGCGGCGGCGACGGGTCGGACCTGATCCATGACGTGATCGACGCCTATCAGGAAGATCCGACGCTCACGCACAAGTTGTTGATCGTGCTCGGCCCCTACATGCCGGCGAAACAGCGGCACAAGCTGATCACAAAATGTGCGAAGATCCCCTCTCTCGAAGTGATCGAATTCGATAACCGGATGGAAGAGCTGATCGCCGGCGCCAAGGCCGTGGTCGCCATGGGCGGCTACAATACCTATTGCGAGATCCTGTCCTTCGACAAACCGGCGCTCATCGTACCGCGCATCATGCCGCGCGAAGAGCAGCTGATCCGCGCCAGCCGCGCGGCCGAGCTCGGGCTGGTCGACATGCTCCTGCCGGAGGAAGCCAGAGACCCCATGCGCTTTGCCGCAGCCCTCAAGGCCCTGCCGGACCGACAGCCGCCGTCGAAAAGCGCTTCCGGCATGACCCTTGAAGGTCTTGCCAATATATCGCAGATCGTCGGAGAATGGCTCGGTCGCCGCGAACACGAGCACCTGACCGTCCTGAAGGGATGACTTCGCCTTGACGCAACGCCGCAAGATCGTCGTGGTGCTGAAGGGGTATCCACGCCTTTCGGAAACCTTCATCGCCCAGGAACTGCTGGGATTGGAAAGGGCCGGTTTCGAACTGGCACTGGTGGCGCTGCGCCGCCCGACGGACAAGAAGCGCCATCCGGTGCACGACGAAATCCGCGCGCCGGTTCACTATCTTCCGGAATATCTGCATCAAGAGCCTTTGCGGGTCGCCCGCGCCTTCGCGCACTGTCTCGCGAAACCCGGTTTCTGGCGCTGCCTTCCGGCGTTCCTGTCCGACCTCTGGCGCGACCGTACACGCAACCGGCTTCGCCGCTTCGGCCAGGCAATGGTTCTTGCTGCCGAATGGCCAAAGGGCGGTGAATGGCTGCACGCCCACTTCATCCACACACCGGCCTCCGTTGCCCGTTACACCAGCACGATCAAGGGGATCGCCTGGACGTGCTCGGCCCATGCCAAGGACATCTGGACGTCACCGGAATGGGAACTGGCTGGCAAGCTCGCCAGCACGCGCTGGACCGTGACCTGCACGCAGACCGGATTTGAGCATTTGCGGCATCTTGCCGGCGGTAAGCCGCATGTGCATCTGAGCTATCACGGCCTGGACCTCAGCCGCTTCGGCGCGTTTGACGGCGTGCGGTCACCCTCTGACGGCTCGCGGCCGGATGCGCCCGTGACGATCATGAGCGTCGGCCGCGCCGTTGAGAAAAAGGGCTTCGACATTGTGCTGCGTGCGCTCAGCCTGCTGCCCAGCGATCTCAACTGGCGGTTTGAACATATTGGCGGTGGCGAACAGCTGAAGCGGCTTCAGGCGCTGGCGGTCGAACTCGGCATTTCGGGCAAGGTCGTCTGGCACGGGTCCCTGTCGCAAACGGAAGTTCTGCAGCACTACCGCAACGCCGACATTTTCGCCCTTGCCTGCCGCATCACGGCAGATGGTGACCGCGACGGATTGCCGAATGTGCTGGTCGAAGCATCGAGCCAGGCTCTGGCCTGTATATCGACGAATATTTCCGGCGTACCGGAATTGCTCGTCGATGGCGAAAACGGCTTGGTCGTACCGCCGGAGGACCCGCAAGCCTTCGCTCATGCCCTGGAAAAGGCCATTCGCGATCCAGCCCAGCGTCAGCGGTTGGGCGAAGCGGCGGAAAGAACCGTGCGCCGGGAATTCGACCACCACACCAGCATCCGCCAGCTGAAAACCCTCTTCGAGACCGAATGGCAGGCAGCGCAATGACCAGCAACCGGACGGCGTCGCCGCGCGTCTTTTTCTATGTCCAGCACCTGCTCGGCATCGGGCATCTGGCACGCGCCAGCCGCATTGCCGGTGCGCTTGCCGCGGATGGCTTCGACGTAACGGTGGTGACAGGCGGCATCCCGGTGACCGGGTTCCCGGGACCGCATGTGCATCACGTCGCCTTGCCGCCAATCACCGCCGGCGACGCGGGCTTTTCCGGGCTTGCCGATAGCAACGGCAATCCGGTCGGCGACGTCTTCAAGGCAAACCGCCGCGATCTTTTGCTGACGGCATTCCGGAACAACCGGCCTGACATCGTCATTGTCGAAGCCTTTCCCTTCGGCCGCCGCCAGGTCCGCTTCGAACTTCTGCCGCTCCTCGACGAAATCGCCACGATGGACGACAAGCCCATGGTTGTGACATCGCTGCGCGATATCCTGCAGGAGCGCTCCAAGCCCGGCCGTGACGAGGAAACAGTCGCGGTGTTGAAACAGCATTTCGACCGGGTCTTCGTTCATGGAGATCCGGCCTTCGCCCGGCTGGAAGATACGTTTCCACTTGCCGCCGAGATCGCAGACAAGGTCGTCTACACCGGGCTCGTCGCAGCACCGCCCCCCGCCGAACCGACGGAGCGTTTCGACATCATCGTATCGGCCGGCGGCGGCGCAGTCGGCAATGCCTTGATCCGCGCGGGCCTCGAAGCAGCAAAGTCGATCGACAAGCCCCTGTCCTGGGCCTTGATCACCGGTCCCAATCTGCTGCAATCCGATTTCGATGCGATCTCGGCGGATGCGCCTGATCATGTCAGCGTTTATCGGTTCCGCCCGGACTTCGCGAGCCTTCTCAAGGGCGCCAAACTGTCTGTGTCACAAGCGGGCTACAATACGGTCTGCGACATTCTGCGCGCCGGCTGCCACCCCTTGCTCATCCCCTTCACCGCCGGTGGCGAAACCGAACAGACGGTCAGGGCGCAACGCCTCGAAAAGCTGGGGCTCGCCCATATGCTGACCGAGGACGCGCTGTCGCCGACGAGCATGACGCAGGCGATCGAATCGGCGCTCACAGCTTCCGGCCGTCCACCGCACACGCTCGATCTCGATGGCGCGCACCGCACCGCGGAAATTCTGCGCGGTCTCCTCTGATCGCCGATCAGACGGTGCCGATCACCATGAAGCGGGTGTATTTCTTCATCGCCAGCGAGCCGGCAAAGGCGACATGGCCGAGCGCCGTTTGCTCGCGGAAGGCGTCCAGCGAAGACACGCAATTGATGTGGGTCGGTTCGCTGAAATAATCGTTCGACTGCAACAGGACCTGCGTGCCGCGCGGCAGTAGAGACAGCCATGCCGGGAGATCGGCGATGTGCTCGCAACTGGTGTTGATCACCAGATCGGCGCCGGAGGTCTCGTAGTCGAACGTGTACATATCCTGCGTGATTGCGCGAAAGCGCTCCCCCGCCTTGACGTTCAGCGTTTCGGCCACCTCCGCGACCTCCGGATCGACATCGACGCTCTCGATCAGCCCAATTTCGAAGCGGCTGTCGTCGAAGAACATCGCCGACAGCACGCCATACCACCCGCCGAGGACGACGATGTGGTTAAATTTTCCGCCAAGGCTTTCAAACAGCCTGTCGCGTGCCCATATCTTGCTTCCAACCTGCTTGTGGTTGAAGGCCGTACCAAGGTCCGCGTCCGGATATTTGGCGACGACTTTCGCAAGACCTTCGACCAGAGAGCTTCCCGTATAAGCGGCCAGACCGCGGATGATATCGAAGGCACTTTCGTGCCAATCTATTGTGTTTGCTTCGTTTGTTCGGGTGGTTTTCATCATGCGCGTGTTGTAGTCTGGACTTTTCTGGAGTGCAAGGAATGCAAGTCAACCTGAAGGATGCCATCTCCGTTTCTGACAGCCTGGAGACGGGAAAGGACATACCGCATCTGGCAGGAATTGGTGCAACCATGCGGCAGGTCTTTGCCGCGCATTTCATGCGCGGCTGCCCGCACGTCCTGGAGATCGGTGGTCATATCCGGCCTGTCACGCCTTACCTCACCCATCATCCGCTGTCCGTGACCTCCGTCGATCCGAAAGCCGAAGCTTACGAAGCTAATGAGCTGAACGGCAGGCAATGCCACGTGCGGCATATTCAGGCCAAGTTCCAGCAGATCGATTATCACTACCAGCCCGGCAGCTACGGCCTGGTCATGCTCGGCTATTCGCTGAAGCCTTTCGGCCGCAAGGACCCGCTTGGCGAGCTGCTGTTCTCGCTGATCGACAATGCCGGGACCGTCGTCATCGAATATGCACCTGAGCTCGAACGTGCTGCATCACAGGTGCCACAGATTGTCAGCCGCCCATCGGTCAAAATCCGGGGGCAGTTCGATCTTCACCTCCACGACCCCGAGATCGCCGGCACGCCCTATGCCGCCCGGCGCTTCTACGTCCTCGACACCCGCTATTCGGTCAGTTGAACCCGCCCATGGAAAAACGTCTCTCCCGATATATCTGGACCCATACGCGCGGTCAGCAGCTCTGGATTCTGCTGGTCGTCGCGGTCTCGATGGTGCCTTATTTCCTGTCGTTCGACCTGCCCAAGCAGATCGTCAACGGACCCATTCAGGGCCAGGGGTTCGATCAGCCGGGCGCCACCCAGACCTTTATGAACATCAGTTTCGACCTGCCTTGGCTCGGCACGGTCGCGCTGTTTGACGGTATCGAACTGACGCGCATGCAGACGCTGTTCGCACTCAGCCTGGTGTTCCTGGGTTTGGTGATCGTCAACGACCTCTTCAAATTCTACATCAACACCTACAAGGGGCGCCTCGGCGAGCGACTGCTGCGGCGCATCCGCTTCGAACTCGTCGACCGCATCCTGCGTTTCCCGCCCAGCCAGTTCAAGCGGATGAAGGGGGCGGAAGTCTCCAGCATGGTGAAGGACGAGGTCGAGCCGCTTGGCGGCTTCACCGGCGACGCGTTCGTCCAGCCGGCGCTGCTCGGCGGGCAGGCGCTGACGGCGCTGTTCTTCATCTTCATGCAAAATGCCTGGCTCGGGTTGATCGCGGCCGTGATGGTCGGCGTCCAGGCGCTGATCATTCCGCGCATGCGCCGGCGCCTGCTGGTGCTTGGCCGCGAACGCCAGATCACCGCACGCGAGCTTGCCGGTCGTGTGAGCGAAATTGTCGACGGTATCGGCACGATCCACGCCTATGACACCTCGAACTACGAGCGCGCCGACATCGCCTCGCGCCTCGGCCGCATCTTCAAGATCCGCTACGACCTCTACCAGTGGAAATTCCTGGTCAAGTTCATCAACAACTTCCTCGCCCAGCTGACGCCGTTCCTGTTTTATTGCATCGGCGGTTACCTAGCGCTGCAGGGCCGCCTCGACATCGGCCAGCTGGTCGCTGTGATCAGCGCCTACAAGGACCTGCCCGGTCCCTTGAAGGACCTGATCGACTGGGATCAGACCCGTCAGGACGTCCAGGTGAAATACGTTCAGGTCGTCGAGCAGTTCAGCGTCGACCGGACGATCGATCCGTCCATTCAGGCAATCGCCATCGAGGATGCCGGTTCAATGAAACACCCGCTGGCGGCGGTCAACCTGTCGCTTGCCGACGATAGCGGCGCCAAGCTTCTGGAGCGCGTGTCCGTGCAGATCCACCCCGGCGAGACAGTGGCGATCGTCGGCGGCGCTGCCGGCGGCGGCGACATGCTGGCCGAGGCCTTCGGTCGCCTGACCTGGCCCGAAACTGGCAAGGTCACGGCAGGCGGCGACGATCTGTTGGAACTGCCGGAATCCATCACCGGACGCGGCATTTCCTATGTCTCGGCGGATGCCTATTTCTTCTACGGCAGCCTGCGCGACAACCTGCTCTACGGCCTCAAGCACGCGCCGCTGAAGGAGGCCGCCTATGAGGGCAGCCGTGCCGCCCATCGCAAATGGGAGATCAACGAAGCCCGGATGGCCGGAAACCCGGACTATGACGTCAACAGCGACTGGATCGACTATCAGGCCGCCGATGCGACCGACCCGAACGATCTTTTCACGCCGGTCCTGTCAGTGCTGGATACCGTTCAACTGTCGAAAGACATTCTCGATCTTGCGCTTCGCAGCACCGTGTCTCCGGACGATCATCCGGGCCTTGCAGAGGGCATCGTCGAGATGCGCCATGCTCTTCGCGATGAACTCGAGGAGGCTGGCTTGAGCAGCCTCGTCGTCTCGTTCGAGCCCGGTGCCTACAACACAGAGGCGACCGTCGGCGAGAACCTGTTGTTCGGCACGGCGACCGGTCCGGCCTTTATCGGCAAGGCGATCGGCAGGAACGCCTATTTCCGCTCCGTGGTCGGGCGCACCGGCCTCGACCGCATCATGTTCGATATGGGGTACAGCATCGCCGAAAACGCGGTGGAACTGTTTGCCGACCTGCCGCCGGATCACCCCTTCTTCCAGCAGCTCACCTTCATGACGGCGGACGACATTCCGGAGTATCAACTGCTGCTGCAGAAACTGAAAGGCAAGGGATTTGAGGCCGCCTCCGAGGATGAGCGGGGTGCGATTATTCGCCTGAGCTTCCGCTATATCGAGCCGCGGCATCGTTTCGGTCTCCTGACCGACGAGCTGATGGCGAAGATCGTCGATGTCCGCCGTCAGTTCCATGACGGCCTGCCTGAGAATATGCGCGGCGATATCGAGCGCTACGACCCGGAACATTATCTGGCGTCCGCAAGCCTCATGGACAACATCCTGTTCGGTCGCATCAGCCACAAGCATTCCGACGGCTCAAAGCGCATTCGTTCCATCGTCAGCTCGCTGTTGAACTCGCTCGGCCTGCTGGAGAACGTGATCGATATCGGCCTGGACTTCAATCTCGGTGCCGGCGGCAAACGCTTGACCGCCGTGCAGCGGCAGAAGCTCAATCTGGCACGTGCGCTGGTGCGCCGTTCGGATTATTATATATTTAACCGTCCGTTACCCGGTCTCGACCACCGCCTGCAGGACGAAATCGTCCGCGACGTACTGAAGCTGGTGCGCCGGGACGGACGCGATCCGGCGGTGATCTGGGTGCTGTCGAATACCGCGCTGTCGAGCCTTTTCGACCGTGTCCTGGTCTTCGACCGGGGCACACTCGTGGAGGACGGGACGCATGCGGCGCTCGTTGAGAATAACGGTATCTTTAAGGAACTTGTGTCATCATAATATCAAAGGCAAAGTCCATGCGTGCCGTGCGACGCAGGCATGGACATCCCTTCAGACAGCAGCACCGGTGAACATCACCGGCGTCTGGTCCCGGAAGGAAGAAAATGGGGAATGGGCACGGAAATGCTTCTGAAGGATGAAGTTCAAATGCTGCGGCGCGTGCCGCTGTTTTCGAATGTCGAGCCGGGAAAGCTGAAGCTTCTCGCCTTCACATCAGACCGTGTCAGCTACGATGCCGGCGAGGCCATCTTCCATCAGGGCGACACCGGCGATGCGGCCTATGTCGTGCTAGCCGGCAAGGCGGATATTCTGGTCGACTCTTCGACAGGCCCGATCAAGATCGCCGAAGTCGAGACCAATTCCATCGTCGGCGAGATCGCCATCCTCTGTGATGTCTCGCGAACCGCCACGGTGCAGACGACAACAGCGGTGGAAGCCCTGCGCATTCGCAAGGAACACTTCCTCAAGCTCCTGACCGATTTCCCCGAAATCACCATCGAGATCATGCGCGTGCTGGCCGACCGGCTGAGCCACACCACGAGCGAATTGTCCGAGGCGAGAAGCCGCGCGCGCAAGGCTGAGTAAGCGGTACTGGAGCGTCCAACCTCACCTGGTCCCCAGCCTTTCCAGTGGCGCATTCGCCGTTGGGTGCCTCAAACCGATGACCCCGGTCATGCGGTCGATACGGAAATTGCCTGACGGCAGACCGGACGCGCATTTCTCGAACATCCGGAAGATGAGGGCAAAACGGGCCTGCGCCGCGCTCGCGTCGGTCCAATCACCCTGCGCATAGAGGCTGCCAACCGCCCGATAAAGCGCCATCCGCTCCTGCGTGATCCAGCCGAAGGCGAGATCGCTGCCCATGCGCAGCCGATACCAGTCGGCCAGAAAGTCCATCGCGGAAATCTCGCGCAGCACGTCAGGTGTTGCGCCGGCGGCTTTCAGGCGGACCGAGAGGCGCCCTTGCAGCATTTTGTCATCACCGGCAGCCGCAATTGCGCCAACGGTGTCATCCGTCGCCACCGGCTTGTCCATCAGAGCCAGCGCCGCCAGATCGGCAAGGTCGAGGCTGCGGACCAGCGCTGCAATGTCCATCGGCCATTCGCGCTTGAGAAAACGTCGCCCGACCAGGTGGCCGAGATGCTCGAACAGGAAGCCACCGTAGTCGCTGACATCGAGCATGCCGCCGGCATCGAGCCCGGACGGCACGGTCTCCCGGTCGTAGGTCCGCCGCAGTTCCGGGTTCAACGGCATGGCCTCGATGCCGACGGTCTCGACATCGAGATGGTGTTCACCGATGGTGACCACCTTGTACGCGCCGGGAAAGGCAACCAGCGACGGCATCGCCACATTGATCAGGAACCGGCCGCCGCTGCGGTACCTTGCCGTGTCGTTGACATGCAGATGCCCGCTGAAATGCACATCGATGCCCGCCTCGATCAGTGCTTCGGCAACGGCCTCCACCGGAATGCGCTCAGACATCCCCGTTCTGCCAAGCAAGGAAACTTCGTCGTCCAAGGTCCCATCGAGAGGATCGAGCACGGGATAGTGGGAGAAGGCGAGCAGAGTCTTGCCCAACCGACGCGCGCGCGTCGAAACATCTTTCATCCAGCCGAAGATAAACTGCTTGTGCGTCAGCATGGCATTCCAGCCGGCGCTCGTGCTGTCGGCAAGATCCCCTGTCTCGCCCGGCACGACGCCATCGACCGGAACGAAGACATTGGCATCGATCATCAACAGCCAGACGCCGGGAAACGGCTCGATGAGATAGGACACGTCCATCAATGACCGCGTGATTTTCCCATCCGGCGAGTGCACGTCGTAAAGCCGCGCTGCCGGATCGCCATCGGTGCCGAACGGCGTTTCCCAGTGAAGATCGCCGGGTCGCGGAAAAAACCCGACATCCGCCACGGCGGCGAGCCCGTCCGGATAACCCTGGCAATACATACGTTCGCTGGTGATGATCGACCGCGCACCGCGATCGCGCACCTGCGGATCGCTGCTGACAACACTGTAGCTGCCATCCTCGTTCATGAACCGCTTGGCGCGGTGCCGGCCGGCAGCACCGAAGAGGTCGTGATTGCCGACGGTGGCGTAGAACCGCATGCCGTATCGCGCCGCGTAGCCGTCTAGCACCCGTTTCACGCCCTTGACGGTTTCCACCTGCCCGTCATCGGAATAATCACCGAGCAAAATGACATGTCGAATGCCGCTTCGCGCGATTTCATCAAGCGCGTGGTGAAGCGCAAAGTAGCTCTCGTTGAAGACCCGTGTCGACCGGGCGGTATCGGCGAGCAGCCTGAAGGTCAAGCGGCGGCCGCCCTGCACGATTCCGGGAAAGCCATAATCGGCATAAGGATCATGAAAATGCGCATCGGCAATGACGGCGATGCGCGGGTGCTCAGAGGGCGGCATAATGTCAGAGTTTCCGTCGGCAGGTTCAAACCGGATTCGTTTGCTTTCGTCTCTGCCACATATGGAAAGAAAAAGCGAATTGGTGTCTCGCTTAACCCCGGCAGTTTGGCTAACATGACTGAAATTAGGCTTGGTTAATCAAGCCTGCCATAAAAAGACGACCTTAAGAATTAAGTGGGACAGTTGCAGACGGACAGCCGATAAGGCTAGCCGTGACTGAGGCGAGAGAGTGAACGAAAACGTGTTTCGGGTGCGGTTATGGGGAGTGCGCGGCAGTCTCCCGGTTTCGGGGGCCGAATTTCAACACTATGGCGGCAACACCATCTGCATCGAGATGCAATGCGGACCGCATAGATTGTTGTTCGATGCCGGCTCCGGGCTGATGCCGGCGGGCCAGGCGCTCAAGGCCGCCGGCGTCTCCGATTTCAATCTGTTCTTCACCCACTGTCACTACGATCATATCATCGGCCTGCCCTATCTGCCGGCGCTGTTCGACCCGCATGCTTCGGTGACGCTGTGGTCGGGACATCTCGCCGGGCGCATGTCCACGCGCCAGATGATCGGCGAATTCATGCGGCCGCCGTGGTTTCCGGTCGAACCGGACATCTGCCGCGCCGCCATCAATTGCCGCGATTTCCGCTCCGGCGACGTGCTGGTTCCCTATGAGGACGTGGCGATCAAGACCGGCAGCCTCAACCACCCGGGCGGCGCGATCGGCTACCGGGTGGAATGGGGAGGCCGCGCGGTGGCACTCGTCACGGACACAGAGCATCGGCCGGGAACGCTCGATCCGGTTGTGCTCGATCTCATCGATGGCGCCGATCTATTCCTCTACGACTGCATGTACACCGACGACGAGATGCCTCGCCATGTCGGCTACGGCCATTCCTCGTGGCAGCAGGCCATCCGCCTCGCCAAGGCCGCCCGCGCCAAGCGGGTGGCATTCATCCACCACTCACCGCTGCGCACCGACAGCGAGCTCGACGCCATCCAGCGGCTCGCCACGCAGGAATTCAAAGGCGCCTTCATGGCGCGTGACGGCCAGGCGATCGACCTCTGAACAACTCGGGCTCACTGGCTGACAGCCCCGTTTATTGATCGCGCAGAATATCCCTGACCCGGCACCAGCGGCAGGCAGGGTGGCGCGCGGTGACGTCGAACAGCGCGTTCATGAAGTCCCAGACGACGTCGTCATGAACCAGATGATGGGTCAAAAGCCCCAGTGACCCACCGTGATCGAACATATGCCTGAGACGCGCGACGATCTCCCCGGCAAGCGCCATCCGATCGCGTCCGCCGCGCGTGCCGTGCCAGTCCATGACGTCTACATGCGTATTCACCACCGGCAAGGCAGACGGCTTTTCCAGGCCGTAGACCGACAGTGCTTCAAAGCCGAGGCCAGCGAGACACGGCACGAGCCCCGCATCGATCCGGTTCCACGGCGGCACGAGCACGGGAACGAAACGGTTCGGGTGCAGGCCGGCGAGATGGCTGAAGCCCCGTTGCAACTCGCCGAGCACGTCGGAAGCCGGCCGATGGCGGCCGAGCTCCTGCTTCTTTTCGTCCGCGCCCGCATAGTTCACGTGCGACCAGCCATGGACGGCAACGGTGCATGACGGCTCGCGTTCCAGCCACTGGGCGAGCGCCTCGCCGGTATGGACGGGAATGACGGCAAGCGTCAGCGGTACGGAAAATGCGCCGGTGATCTCAAGCAACCGCTCCAGCGGCGCGCTCGGCTCAACCGCATCGTCATCGCGAAGCCAGAAGCGCGCGACCTTGCCGGCCTGCTGCCACCGGTCCAGTTCCTCGGTGATGACCCTGTCAAAATCGTCCATGTTATTCCGTTCGCTTGAGATGCAGATCGAGGATCGCGCCCAACTGCCCGGCGGCCCGATCGAGCGAACGCTCCTCGCCGGCGAAAATCCGTGCGGCGCGAGCAAAGGCCTGCCGCTCCGCGTTCTGCGTCAACATCCGTTCGATCGCTTTCGCATAAGCATCGATATCACTGGGCGGTGTCAGCAGGCCGGTGCGGCTGTCAACCACCACTTCCGGCACGCCGGCGATCGCCTGCGCCACGACCGGCAGGCCCGCTGCCTGCGCTTCGAGATAAGCGAGACCATAGGCCTCGCCGCAGCCGGGCCAGACATAGAGCGCGCTCTTCGACAGGAGATCGGCGATCTCGCCAGCCGTTTTCTGTCCGTGCCAGATGATGCGTCCTTCGTCGAAGCCGGCAAAAAGCGCTCTCACTTCGCCCGCACGTGGACCATCACCGACAACGGACAGTTGCCAGGGCAGATGAGCCAGTCGTATCAGAGCATCCGCCAGCATGACAAAGCTCTGCATCTTGTCGCCGGACCGCATCATCGCCACGGTGATCAGCTGTCCGGGCTGAGGCGCAGGTTGCTTGTCAAGCAACAGGCCCGAATCGATGAAGGGCGGCAACAGGGAGAGCCGAGCATCCGGAGCCACCGCAGCGAGCCCATCTCGGTCGCGTCTCGTCAGGCAAATGTTTACGGAAGCGAGTTTCACCGCCTCCAGCACATTCGCTTGCATTTCCGCCCACAGTCCGGTGTTGCGTCGCGCGGAATAGGACGCTTCCGCCGTGACATAGGCCAAACCGAAATCGCGGGCGAGCGCCGGCCCCATCAGATCGGGCGCTTTGTAGTAGGGGTGGTAACAGAACCAGGCGTCCGGCCGGGCGGTTTCTCGCCAGCGCGCCGAAAGCCGCCCCCTCTCCGCTTCCGCCGCGGCTGCCAAAGCCCCGACAGCCACGCTCGATGCCTCGGGCATGAAGGCCCGCAGTTCCGAAGCGATCTCCACTTGATGCCCCGCACGCTCCAGCGCCGCCATCAGAAGACGCGCCATCAGCCGGTCGCCGGAGGGAACGGCATGGTTGGGAGATTTCAGCGGACAATAGAAAGCAATCTTCATCAGAATGCGGTTTAGAACATCGCACCGGCGATGGGAACGGCTCCAGGATTAGATTCACCCCGAAACGCTCAGCCCAACGCCAATTCCGTTTCCGCGTCGAAAAGATGCAGCATGTCCTCGTCGAAGGCAAAAGCCTGCTTCGTGCCTACCCCAAGCTTCGTGCGTGGCGGCAGGCAGGCCGTCACCCTTTGCCCACTCGCCCGTCCGGTCACGACCAGCTCCGGCCCCGTCAACTCGACAACCTCGATTTCAACCTCAAGCGACGGTTGTTCCGCGCTATCCCCTGCCAGCCGCAGCGCTTCCGGGCGAACCCCGATCTTGACGCGACGCCCCACGGAGACAGCTTTGAAGCGGGCGGGCAGCGCAATGGCCTGTCCCGATCCGTCCAGCCGCACCCCCTCGCCCATCACGACGCCGTCCAGCACGTTCATGGGAGGCGAGCCGACGAAACCGGCGACGTAGAGCGTAGCGGGATGGTCATAAACATCCTCCGGCGTACCCAGCTGCTCGATCCGGCCGTTGCGCATCACCGCGATGCGGGTTGCCAGCGTCATCGCCTCGATCTGGTCGTGGGTGACATAGACGATCGTCGTTCCCAACATCTGATGCAGCCGCTTCAGCTCGGTGCGCATCTCCATGCGCAGCTTGGCGTCGAGGTTGGACAGCGGCTCGTCGAAAAGGAAGACCTGCGGCTTGCGGACCAGCGCCCGGCCGATCGCGACCCGCTGGCGCTGACCGCCGGAAAGCTGGCCGGGCTTGCGATCAAGCAGGTTCTCGATCTGCAGCAGCGTCGCAGTTTCCAGAACGGCCTTTTCACGCTCGACAACCGGTACCTTGCGCATCTCGAGGCCGAAACCGATGTTGCGGCGAACGGAAAGGTTCGGATAGAGCGCGTAGGACTGGAAAACCATCGCGATGTCGCGATCCTTGGGATGCACGCCCAAAACAGAGTGCCCGCCGATCCTGACATCGCCGCCCGACGCTTCGGCAAGACCGGCAATGATGTTCAGCAAGGTCGACTTGCCGCAGCCGGATGACCCGAGCAAAACCAGGAACTCACCACTGTCGAGCGAAATGTCGATGCCCTTCAGCGTTTCGATCGCCCCATAGGTCTTGCGGATATTCTCGATCTCGAGCGCGCTCATGATGCGGCCTCTCCGGTCGTGGCCGGCAACGGGCCACCATAGCTGCGGGGGAGTGTGGAAATGGCGCGCGAGGCGACGCGGGTGCCGGCCATCAGGCAATCGGCCAGCGGCAGGCCATCCGCCAGCGCGGCGAGGAAAGCCGCATTGAAGACGTCGCCGGCACCGATCGTGTCGACGACCTTGACGCTGGGGGCCGCGACGGAAACGAATGTACCATCGGCATCGATGGCAATCGCGCCCGCAGGACCGCGCTTGACGACGACGATCGCCCCCTTAGGCATATGGCGCTTGATTTCGCGGGCTGCCTCGACCGGGTCGGAGAGGTCGGCAAGCGTGGTCGCTTCCACTTCGTTCAGGAGAGCGCAGCCACAGCGGGAAACCCAGTCGCGCGTCGCTTGCCGGTTCGCCTCTGTCCAGCCGTCGAGCGGCCAGCCGGTATCGAGCGCCAGCGTGATGTCATGGCTGTCGGCCCAGTCGAACAGAGCAGGATAGTCACGTGCCAGATCGTCGGTCAGGAACGAGCCGCAAAGCAGCGCATAGCCGCCCGAAAGCCGGGAACCGTCGAGAGCGGCCAGCACGTCTGCGAGGGAGAAACGCGGCAGATGCCCGCGTGTGGTGAAGAAGGTACGCTCGCCATCGGGATGGGTGATACCAACGGAAAGCGTCGTTCCCTCCGCCCGGATCGGCCATTTTGCAGCCCGGTGGCCGAAGGATTCGCGCAGCCAGCGGCCGAACTCGTCGGTGCCGGTATTGGCGGCGATATCGAAATCGACGCCAAGCGCTTCCAAGGCAAGCGCTGCGTTGCCGGCCGCCCCGCCGACGCGCAACTCGTCATGATCGACGATGATCTCGGTCCCCGGCTTCGGCCAAGGCTCCGCGGGCCCCAGGATCAGGTCGACATTGACGTTTCCGATCACGGCAAGCGGGCGCATGTCATTCGCTCCGGGTGATCTTGGTGGAGCGCATGGGCGTGCCGGCATTTTCCACACGCGCATCGGCAAAGGCGATCATGAACCGTTGCGCAACAGGCAGCATGGCAAAGACCGCCGCAAGCCCAGTCGCCGATGCAAAGCTCAGCGTCGTCGCGCCCTCGACCGGCGGCTTGCCGGAGCAATCGAAGACCACGACCGGCGCACCGGTTTCGACGACGGAAACCGCCATGGCGGTCACGAGATCAGCTGTCGCGTCATCCCCCCGGAACAGCACGACGCCAACCTTCGAACCCAGCATCTCCATCGGGCCATGCCGAAGCTGCCCGCCCTCCAGCGAGAAGCAGGGATAGCGGGAGAGTTCGGTCAGGCCGAGCGCCAAGGCCTCGGCCAGTCCCTGCAGACGGCGACCGGACGTCACAACAGTTGCGACATTGTCGAAAGCAGAAAGTGCGGGTTCGATATCGATGTCAGCTGGCACGTTAAGCGCCGAAAGCGCACGCGCGGGGTTCTCGCCGAGAGCCGAGAGAATTGCGAGATGCAAGGCGAAGCTCACCGTCAGACTGCGCGTCGCGGCAAAGGCCAGCTCGGTGCCGCCGACGCCGATCAAAGACGGAGCCGACCGTGCAAGAAAAGATGTACCTTCCAGGGTCAGTCCGAATGTATCCTCCGTGCCGCCCGTCTGCGTAAACCAGCGCAGCACCTCGGCGCTCTCGCCGGATTGCGATGTAATCAGCATGGTGCGCCCTTCGATCGGCAGCGGCATGCCGAGCTGTTCGGACAGGGTGACCGCAATCGCCTCGATGCCGTGGCCGCGATACAGCGGCTCGACGGTACGGTTGACGGCGTGCGAGCCGCCCATGCCGAGCAGCAGCAAACGGCCAGTCTTCGTGATCGAGGTTGCAACGGTTTTCGCCTGTTCGGCATTGTCCTCGAAGGCGGCGATGGCATCGGCATTCTGCCGCGCCATCTCGCGATCGATAGCCTGGAGCCCTGCCGGGCGATTGTCTATAGAAGTCATGATCATCCCTTGACGCCACCGCTGGTGAGCCCGGAGATCAAGGCTCGTTGCATGACAAGGCCGATCGCCACGGGCGGCAGGGCGGCAAGCACGCCCGCGGTTGCGATCAGCCCATAATCGGAAACACGGCCACCGGCGAGATCGGCGATGGCGACAGTGAGCGTCTTGGCGCGCAGGTCGGAGGTGAACAGCAGCGCGTAGAAGAATTCGTCCCAGGCAAGCAGGAAGGCAAACAGCGCCGAGGTGGCCATCACCGGTGCGGCAAGCGGCAGGGTGATGATACGCAGCGTCGCAAACAGCCCCGCGCCATCCATCATCGCCGCCGCCTCGATCTCCCTCGGGATCGCATCGAAGCCGGACTTCATCAGCCAGGTGGTGAAGGGCGCAAGGATGGTGAGATAGACCAGCGCCAGCCCGAAGACGTTGTTGAGCAGGCCAAGATGCGACAGCCCGAAATAGAGCGGCACCGCCAGCGCCACTGGCGGCAGCATGTAGGTGGCAATCACCATATAGAGCGACCAGCCGATGGCCGGCGTGCGCGACACGGCCCAGGCGGCCGGAATGGCGAGCGCCAGCGCCGCAATCGTCGCCATGCCGGCAACGACGATGCTGTTGACGAGTGAGGCGACGAAAGCCGCACCGGCGCTGTTCTCGATGCTGGAGAGCAATATGCCGTAACGTGAGAAATCGATCGCCTGCGGCCACCAGCGCAGCGGCTTCACGGTGAGATCGGCGGCCGGCGATATGCTCATGACGAAGAGCCAGACCAGCGGCGCGAGGATGACGGCGGCAAGCAGCAGCGCGAAGGCGTGGATGAAGAGGGAAAACAGGACACTCTTGCGCTCCATCAGGCGTTGCTCCCCGCGGTCTTGCGCACAAGAGCAGCATAGGCGGCGGCGAGCACCGCCACCAGCAAGGTGACGATCAGAGCAAGCGAGGCGCCGGATCCGGCCCGCTGGAAGGAGAATGCCTCCTGGTAGACGAGGATCGACAATGTCCGCGTGCTGTTCGCCGGTCCGCCGCGGGTCATCACCCAGACGATGTCGAACACCTTGAACGCCTCGATGGTGCGAAGCACCAGCGCCACCATCAGCGGACCGGCCAGATAGGGCAGGATGACAAAGCGGAAGCGGGCAAAGGGACCTGCACCATCGACCAGCGAGGCGGCGGTGATATCGCGCGGCACGGCCTGCAGCGCGGCAAGCGCAATCAATGCCACCAGCGGAAAATTCTTCCAGCAATCAGCAACAATCAGCGAGGCGAGCGCCGTTCCGGGTTCGCCGAGCCAGGAGCGGTAGGCATCGAGCAAACCGATCTGCGTTAGCGCCGCGTTCAGCGCGCCATATTCCGGATTGTAAATCAGCCGCCACAATGTCGCGTTGACGACCGTTGGCAAGGCCCAGGGCAGGATCATCAGCCCGCGCAGCACAGTACGGCCATAGAATTGCTGATTGAGGAGAAGGGCAGCAAGCACACCGAGAACCATCTCGGCAAAGACTGAAATGATCGCGAATTCCGTCGTGATGATCAGGGTGCGTCGGAAATTGGAGCTCGAAATCGTCTTCACGTAATTGTCGATGCCGACAAAATTTCCGGCGGTCCCGACGAGCTTGGCATCGGTGAAGGAGAGCCCGACCGTATCGGCAAGCGGCCAGCCGATGACGGCAACCATGACGGCGAGCAGCGGCAGCATCAGAAACCATGCACGTGTGGTCATCGAGGTCCCGGACATGGGGCTGCTCTTCCTGAAAATCATCGGATGCAAGGGGCCGGGCGGCAGGGAGGGTGCCGCCCGGAGATGGTGAACGCGAGCGAAGGGGCGGCCCCCCGCACCTTTAGAGACCGCTATTCTCGGCGGCGGTCTTCAGCGCATCCTCCGGACTGGCCTGGCCAAGCAGCGCTTCCTGAATGGCCTGCTGCAGGGCCGTCGAGAGCTCCTGATACTTCGGCGTCGTCGGCCGCGGATACATGGCGGCGAGCCCGAGCTTGGCGGCCCCGATCAGCTCCTCCTGCCCCTTGGTCACGGCCGGGTCTTCATAGGACGATGCCCAGATCGGCAGGCTGAGCTTGGCGTACTGGTTCTGCACCTCCTGAGAGGTCATGAAGGTGATGTATTTCCAGGCGTCGTCGGGATGCTTGCTGGTTGACGTGATGCCGAGCCCCATCGATCCGTTCACCGCCGAAACCTCGCTCTTGCCGGCGACGCCCGGTGCCGGCACGACGCCGACCTTGCCGGCAACCTTGCTGTCCTTGCCGGCATTGGCCAGGTTGTACATATAGGTCCAGTTCAGCGCGAAAGCGGCTTCACCGTTTTCGAACACCTTGCGGACATCCTCCTCGAGGAATTCCTTCGAATTCGGATTGGAGATGCCGGAGGTATAGCTGGACACCATGTATTTCAGCGCATCAAGACCGCCACCCGTCTGGAACGCCGGCTTGCCGCCATCGAGGAACTTGCCGCCATAGGCGCTGACCAGCGTCGTGTAATCGCAGATCGCCGCTTCCGCCTGCGACCAGCTCCAGGTGATCGGCGTCGCGAGCAGACCCTTGTCCTTGATGATCTTCGCCTGCTCGGCAAGCTCGTCCCAGGTTTTCGGCGGCGCCTTGATGCCGGCCTTCTCGAGAATGTCCTTGTTGTAGAACAGGTATTTCGTGTCGAGAATCCACGGCATGCCGTAATAGGCGCCGTCATACTGGACCGTCGTCCAGGCGCCGGGCAGCACGCCCTTCGTCATATCGTCGGTAATGCGCGAAGACACATCGACCAGAACCTTGTTGGTCGCATATTCGGCTGGCCAGATCACGTCGAAGAGCACGACGTCGTAGCCGCCGCCGGAGCCCTGCGCCAGAACGGTCTTGTCGTGCAGCCCCTCGTAAGGCACGAATTCGAGATTGACCTTGACGTCCGGATTGGCCTTGCTGAACGCCTCCGTCATGGCCCGGACATCCGCCTCGCTATAGGCCGCCTGCGCCATGAACAACGCATTGAGCGTGGTTTCGGCATAGGCATTGGTCGCAAAGAAGGCGCCGATCAGAGTGGCGCCAAGAAGCGCATTTCGCTTGGACTTAAACATGTCTTCCCTCCAGTGATGGACATCAATCGGTTCGCTGGCGCACAATTGCGCGCATCTTTCCGTAAGCCGCCATTCAGCGGCATCGGCATGCCTTGTCGAAGTGTCGCACGGTCATTAGGGGTGATCCCATCTGCCGTTTCGTTCCCTCAAGAGCTCTTCGGCCCTTTATTAAGTCAATTGATTTGACTTATTTCTTGTTCAATATTCTAATAGTGTCAAGAGGAATTTGCGAGTGAATGAGATGCGGGTGATACGAGGCAAGAGCGGCACCAATCAGGAAGGAACGAGCGCCCATAATCGCCGCGTCATGATCGATGCTCTGCGGCTGAACGGGAAATTGTCTCGCGCCGATCTCGCGCGGGCGTCCGGGCTCACCAAGCAGGCGGTCTCCAACATCGTCGATGATCTGGAGCGGGATGGGCTGGTTGTGTCGCTGGCGGCGGTGCGCAATGGTCGCGGCAAGCCTTCGATGCCCTATCGGCTGGTGCCGGAAGGTGCATTCGCAATCGGCCTGCAGATCGACCGCCACATTACACGGGTGATCGCCGTGAACCTCATCGGCACCGTGCTGGTGCGCGCCCAGGCCAATCTGCCGCCCGGCGGCCCTGCGAACGGTGCCAAGGTCATTCTCGACCTCATCACGCAGGTGAGGACTGAACTCGCCGGCATCGCGGAACATTCGGAACAGCGCCTTGTCGGCCTCTGCGTCGCCATGCCTGGGCCATTCGGTCTTGCGACCGACAATGACGATCAATGGATGATGGCGGCCTGGCAGAATTTTCCGCTGCTCGAAACGCTCGCCGCCGGAACCGGACTGGAAGTCGCCCTGCAGAACGACGCGGCCGCCTGCGCCACTGCCGAGCGCATGGTCGGCGCCGCCCACGGTGTCGACCACGCCGTCTGCCTCTATGTCGGCTACGGTATTGGCGCGGGCCTCATCCTCAACGGCGAGCTTTACGCCGGAGGCAACGGCAATGCAGGCGAAATCGGCATGGCGCTGCTACCGCCCACCGTTCGGCGCCCGGAACGATCATCGCTCGAACACCGCGCGTCGCTTGCCTCGCTCTACCAGCACCTGAATGCCGATCCGGCCGACCCGGAACTTCATGACCGGTTGAATACATTGGTCAGCAAAGACGATCCGGCGGTCGCCTCGTGGATCGATGCTGCCGCCGAGGAATTGCGCTGGGGGGTGCAACTGATCGAGACGATCTTCGATCCGCAGACCGTCATCCTGTGCTCGAGCGCGCCGGAGGCACTGACCCGGCGGATTTTCGACGCCATCCATCCCCTGCTGCCATCGATCGCAAACCGCCCCGGCCGCGCCCTGCCCCGCCTGCAGCTCGGCATGACCGATCCCTGGTCGGTGGCTCTCGGCGCCGCCGCCGAACCGATCAGCCGCGCCTTCGATCCGCGCTTTTCCGCAATCCTGAAGACGCGGGCCAGCGCCGTCGGCTAGAGTGTGCAACCATGATGTCCCGTATCCGGCTTCACAGCGACGGCCCTATATTTTCGAGATTGGTGTGGGGAGCATATCGCATCACCAACGATCCGGAGCGGCGCGAGATCGCTCACATCGCCCGCATGGTCGACACATGTCTCGACGCGGGGATCACGACGATCGATCACGCGGATATCTATGGCGGCTATCGTGTCGAGGCGCTTTTCGGCGAGATGCTGGCGAGCCGTCCCGATCTGCGCAACCGGATCGAACTGGTGACGAAATGCGGCATAGCGCTGGTCAGCCCGGCCCGGCCGGATCATCGCATTAAACACTATAACAGCACTCCCCAGCATATTCGGCAATCGCTCGAAAACTCTCTGCGCAATCTGAAGGTCGATCACATCGATCTGCTGCTTTTGCATCGACCAGATCCTCTGCTAGATGCCGCAGAGGTTGCCGGCGTGCTGGAAACCTTGGTCGGGGAGGGCAAGACACGCGCCATCGGCGTCTCAAACTACACGCCGTCGCAATTCGCGCTGCTGCAATCGAAGCTCAACATTCCGCTCGTGGCAAACCAGATCGAGTTGTCCGTCAGCCACACGGCACCGCTTCATGACGGGACGCTCGACGACTGCCAGCGCCTCGGTGTACTCCCGATGGCCTGGTCTCCGCTTGGCGGTGGCCGGTTGTTTGACCCGGAGAAGGGCAACCCGAGACTTGTCGAGCTACTGACCGATCTCGCGGCCCGCTACAATGCGGGTGGTCCGGGTGCCATCGCGCTGGCGTGGCTGCTGCGTTTGCCCTCCAAACCACTGCCGATCATTGGTTCGACCGACCCCAAACGGGTGCAGGCGCTGGCGCGCGCCGGCGAAATCGAGCTAGAGCTTCAAGATTGGTTCCGGGTGCTGGAAACGGCAACCGGGCGACCGGTGCCTTAGTTGGTTTCCGGACAGCGTAGTCAGGCAACCCGAAATGCCATGACGAAGCAACCGAGCGTACCGATGGACGACAGCGTCCGCACATGGTTCCACCTGACCCAATCGATGAGATAGGTCGATGACCACAGACGGACGGCTTCCTCGCTTTGCGGCTGCAGCGCTTCGAGCGCATTGTTCATCGGCACATTGAAGACCATCGTCACCATGATCGTGCCGACGAGGAAAAGGAGACTGCCAGCGATCACATAGAGCCTCGCCGGACTGCCGGTGAAGAACGCGACGGCGACAAGGACGAGCGACAGAAGCGTCGTTCCGAAAAAGGCCAGCATGAACCACGGATTGAGGATCACGACGTTGATCGACTGCATGGCGGCGACACCTTGCTCGGCAGGCAGGCGGCCGAGCGCGCCCATGATGCAGACGGAGAAGATGAAGAACAGGCCGGCATTGATGCCGGCGCCAATGACGGCCGAGAAGATCAGAAAGGGGAAAAGTCCGGCCATCATTTCAGGTCCTCCCAGATACCGGTTGCAGCCGTTTCTCGAACATAATCGGAAAAGTCACGCGGCGGACGGCCGAGCGCTTGGAAAACCCCATCCGTCAGACTTTCATTGCTGCCGTCAAGAACGGTGGTGAAGAGATAGTTCACAAGCCAGATGTATTCACCGGGAATCTCGGCCTCCTCGAGCATGGCGGCATACGTATCGACCGGCACGGTCGCGTAGCGGATATCCCGCCCCGTCTCCCGGCTGATCTCCGCCACTGCCTGGCGGAAAGTCATCAGCCGCGGGCCGGTCACTTCATAGGTCTTTCCGGCACGCCCCGGCTCGGTCAGGGCGGCAACGGCTATCTCGGCGATGTCATTCGCGTCGATGAACGGCTCCCTGACTTCACTCACAGGTAGTACCAGTTCACCTGCCTGGATGCCCTCGACCATGAAGGCCTCGCTGAAATTCTGGAAGAACCAGCTGGCACGGATGATCGTGCATGGGGCGCCGGACGCCTTCAACACTTCCTCAGCGGCCAAGGCTTCATCCTCGCCGCGGCCTGATAACAGGACGAGGTGCTTGAGGCCCTTCTCGACCGCCAGTTTCGACAATTGGCGGATCGCGTCCACCGCGCCGGGCACGGCGAGGTCCGGCTGGTAGCTGACATAGGCAGCGTCGACGCCTTCGAGCGCCGCCGCCCAGCCGGACGGATCGGTCCAGTCGAAGGCCGGGCTGGTCGAGCGGGACGCAAGCCTAACTTGCTTTCCCTTCGCCATCAGACGCTCCGCAACGCGGCGCCCCGTCTTGCCGCTGCCACCGAGGATCAGGATCGTCTCGCTGCTCATATGCTTCCTCCCCTTGTTATATTCAAAATGTGAGAATAACTCACATTTGCTAAATGTGATAAACCCTCGTATTTTATCCGTCAAGAGAAATTCGAAAGGAGCCATCTTGGCCAAAGGCAGGAGCGCGCCCACCGCAACACCACAAGACCAGGGCGTGATGCGCCGCGAACCGGCGCAGAAGCGTAGCCGCGAGCGGGTCGAACATATCCTGTCCTGTGCCTGCAGGTTGATTGCCGAGCGCGGCAGCGACACGATGCGCATGAGCGAAGTGGCTGAACTGAGCGGCATATCGATCGGCTCGCTCTACCAGTATTTTCCGGACAAGGCGGCGATCATCCGCACGCTGGCCGAGCGGTACAATACCGTCTCGCGGGCCTGCATCGCAAAAGGGCTTGCGCATGTGAAATCCATCGGCGACCTGCGCACAGCGTTCTCGGCCCTGATCGACGAATATTACGAGATTTTCCTCGCCGAGCCCGTCATGCGCGACATCTGGTCTGCCATGCAGGCCGACAAGGCATTGCGCGAGATCGAGCTTGCGGAAAGCCGCAAGAACGCCACGCTGCTTGCCGCCGCCCTGAAGCGCGCCCTGCCCGATGAAGACATGGAAAAGCTTCAGGTTTCGGCCCTGCTGGTGATGTATTTTGGCGAATGCGCCATGCGGCTCGCCATTTCCACCGGTGAGGCCGAAGGCAGGGCTCTGGTCGAAGCCTACAAGCAGATGGCTTATCGAAGCTTCGCGCCGACCCGGCTGCGGACGTCAGACCGGCCAGCCCCGCAGGATTTTCTTTCATGACCTGCCAGCGATTACCCCCGCGCATCGACAGCGGCCTTATTCGCATGCCTGTTCACGCCGCCACTCCTGGTGCCACAGGCTCAACCGCCGTCAACCGGCGCCACAGCGGCGCCATGGCATCGGCGATATCCCGATAGAGACGGTATCGCCGTGCATAATGCCCCTCAAGCGAGACGTTCGGACGATAGAACCGCTCCGTTCGCACCATCGCGGCCGCGCCGTCTGCGAAACCTGAGAACAGGCCAACGCCGGTGCCGGCGGCGATCGCAGCCCCCAGGGCCCCCGTTTCGCGCGAACGGGCGACCGAGACCGGAACGCCGAGCACATCGGCGAAAATCTGCGGCCAGATCAGGCTGCGCGAGCCGCCGCCGGAGAGCACTGCCTCGTTGAAGACGGCACCGGCCTTGCGCATCGTCTCGATGTGCTGCCGATGCCCGAACGCGACACCCTCCAACACGGCGCGGACCAGATGCCCCTTCGTATGCCAGCCTGCGACGCCGTAAAAACCGGCCCGCGCATTGCCATCTTGCTGCGCCCCATAGAGGAAGGGATGATAGAGCGGATCGTCGGTCGCCGGCTCGATGGCGGAGGCCAGATCGCAGCACATGTCGAAAGGCGAGCGGCCGCCCTGATCAACATCCGAGAAGAACTCTCGCACCATCCATTCGAGGTTTGCCGCCGATGTCGCACTCGACTCGATCGCCATATAGCGGTCGTGATCGAAGGTAGAGGACATAAACACCGGGCCATCGAGTTCGGGCCTGTCGATGATCACCTGATTGATGCTCCAGGTTCCTGCAATGATCGAGGCGGCGCCCGTGCGGGTGACACCGGAACCGACTGCGGAGGCGATCACGTCGAACAGACCGCCGACGACGGGCGTGCCAGCAGCAAGCCCCGTCTGCTTTGCCGCTTCCTCCGTCACCTGCCCGGCAATATCGGCACTTTCGACGAGTGGCGGCAAAAGCCCCAGGCAGTCGCCGAGGCCATAAGCCTCCATCAGGTCCCGGTCATAGCGGCGGGCGGCAACGTTGAGAAGCCCGCAGCCGGTCATGTCCGAGACCTCGCTGACGCGCTGCCCTGTAAGCCGGTTGACGATGAAATCCTTGCAGAGAAAGACGGTGCCGATCTTGGCAAAAGTTTCCGGCCGGTGGCCCTTCAGCCATGCCAGCAGCGTCGGCGTCTGCGACGGCCAAGGCCGCTGCTGGCCGATCGGATAGGTCCGGTCGCCCACACCCTCCGCCCGCCATTCATCGACCAGTCCCGCCGCCCGTGTATCCAGCGACTGGATGCCGAGAAGCGGCCGGCCGTCGCGATCGAGCGCATAGAGGCCGTTGCCATGTCCGGCGCAGCCGATCGCGGCGATTTCGTCCGGTCGGATTTTGGCCTGTTCGATGCAGGCACGGATGACCTGCCGGGCATTCGCCCAGAGCTCCTCCAGCCCGCGCTCGACATGGCCCGGGCATGGCATGCGGCTGTGTCCCTCCGCCGACGCAGCCGCGATTTCGTTGCCTTGCCGGTCGAAGATCACCGCCTTGATGACGGTGTTGCCGGCGTCGAGCCCCAACAGATAGTCTCCCATAAAGAACCCCTCCCAAGGTTCGAACCGCAGCTCAGCCCTGCCGATAGAGCGCGAAGGCTTCCTCGCCGCTCGCGTCCTCATGCACGATCGCCATCAGCCCGCGCACCACGGCACCCGGATTGGCGTGCTGATAGATGTTGCGCCCATAGACCATGCCCATTGCGCCCTGCCCCATCAAGGCCGCGGACTTGTCGAAGACGGCACGAAGGTCCTCCTTGCCGCCGCCGCGCACCAGAACCGGGCAGCGCGCCGCCTCCACGACCCTGTGGAAATCCTCCGCATTGTCTGTCGGGTCGGCCTTGATGATATCGGCCCCCATCTCGCGGGCAAGCCGCGTCAGCGTGACGATCTTGTCGGCATCGCCATCGACCATGTAGCCGCCACGTTCGGTGACCGGCTGCATCACCAGCGGCTCGATCATCAGCGGCATGCCATACTTGTCGCAATCGGCCCGCACGCGGGAAATGTTCTGCACGCATTGGCGGAACAGCTCCGGCTCGTCCGGCAGCATGAACAGATTGACGACGACGCAGGCCGCATCCATCTCAATCGCCCCGATCAGCGGCTCGGCCTCGTTCTGCAGCACGGCCCACATGTCGCGGTGGCGGATGCGATTATACGGATTGCCCATGTCGATGCGCATCACCAGCGCCGGTTTGTCCTTGCCGGGCACATCCTGCAGCAGGTCCGCCTGGCCGTAGTTCATCTGGATTGCGTCCGGTGCGGCATCGACCAATGCTTTGACGACAGCCTGAATATCCTCGATCCCACTGAGGAAGGACGGTTCGTTGCAGACGCCGTGATCGATCGCCACGTCGAGGCAGCGGCCGCCGCCGAACAGACGGTTCATCCGGACTTTGCTGTTGTGTCGCATTCTGTGCTCCTTGGTTCGTTCCTTGCGGAAAGCGTGTCCTCGTTTACGCCGTGGCGTTCGTTGAGAAGGGTGAGAAAACGGGTGCGCTCGACTGTACGCTGCGCAGGCGTCCAGCGCTTTTCCTGTGTCAGCAGGTCGAGCACGGCATCCGTCATGTCGAGCGAGAGTTCGCCCGAGACGGCCAGCGTGGTGCGCCGCAGAAGCAGATCGTCGAGATGTTCGACGGCTTCGTTGCGGATCAGGAAAAGGAGTTCGCACTTAGAATAGCCGGGATGCGGCATCGGCACGTCCAGTCCAGCAGCGACGCAGCTCGCAACAACCTCGACATCCGTGCCATAGCGGGCGAAAAGCTCGGCTGCACGCCCAAGGGAAAGCCCGGTTTCAGCGGCCAGTCGCGATATCCATGTCGCGGTATCCGACGGAAATCGCCGCCCGCCGCCGATGGCCCGCTCGGTTGTCTCGACGCGGCGGGGCCGTCCCAGCCGTTCCAGCGTCATGTCGGCCGCAAGTTCCCCGAACGAGCGAAACGTCGTCCACTTGCCGCCGATCATGCACAGCACCGGCACGCCGCCATTCTGCGGCTCGACGACGGTACAGAAATGATCGCGCGGAATGCGGCCGGTAAAATTGTCGGCACTGGCCGGCAACGGCCGAACGCCGGAGAACTGGAAGACGATCTCCTCGGGCCGGATCGATATCCCCGGCAGCACGAAGGCGAGCGACTGCAGGATATAGTCCCGCTCGTCGGCCTCGCAGCGCACGCCTTCCGGATCATCGACGCGGATGTCAGTGGAGCCGACCAGCACCTTGCCTAGATAGGGAAAGAGGATGCAGATCCGCCCGTCCTCGTTTTCGTAGTAGATCATGTGATCGGCAAGCGCGTCGCGGAGCGTCGCATTCTCAATGATCAGGTGCGAACCCTTGGTGCCGCCCACCAACGGCCCCGGCTGCACCTGCGGCGACAACAACGCGCCATTGGTGATGTCGATCCAGCCACCGGTGGCGTTGATCACGAGCCTGGGCTCGACGGTGGTAAACGTCCTGCCGACCTGGTCCTCGATGACATATCCGCCATCTTCATCGCGGCGCATTGCCGCATAATTCAGCGCCCGCGCCGCGGGATTTGCCCAAAGGCCATCCTGCAGCAGCTCGATCCCCAACCGCTCCGGATGGCTGACCCAGGCATCGAAATAGGTGGCGGAACTCTTGATGTCCGGATTGAGCGCCGGCCATTTTTCAAGCGTCGCCCGGCGCCCACGGAACTGGTGCCGCGGCATCAGGGCACGCTTGCGGGTCAGAAAATCATAGATGCTCAATCCCGCCTTGATCGTCACCGCCCCCCGGCGGCTCGGGTGGCGAGTCAAGCCCAAAAACCGGACGATGCCGTTGCCGAGGCCGGAAAAGATATCGAACACCGGTACGGTCGTCGGCAACGGTCTGACGTAATGCGGCGCGTTGCGCAGCAGCCGGTCGCGCTCGATCAGCGATTCCTGCACCAGCTTGAACTCGCCGTTTTCGAGATAACGAAGCCCTCCATGCACCATGCGCGACAGCGCCGAACTGGCGCCGGAGCAATAATCATGCTTCTCGACCAGCACCACGTTCAGCCCCTGCAGCGCCAGTTCCCGAAAGACGCTGATGCCGTTGATGCCGCCGCCGATGACACACACGTCCACCTTCGGGCTCTGGCGGAGCCCGTCCAATATCTCTTCACGTTTCATGATGGCGATCCGCTACCTGTCCATATCAGTCAGTTTCGCCGATATGGCCGCGTCGATGGCCGAACGGTCGTCCGCATCAAGCCGGATCGTCCCGGCCCTCGCATTGTCGAGCGCCTGTGCCGGATTGCGCGCCCCGCACAGCGCAAAAGTCACACCGGGCTGCGAAAGCGTCCAGGCAATCACCGTCTGGGCGATGCTTGCGCCATGCTTATCGGCAACCGGCCGTATGGAGGAAGCAAACGCCGCCGCCTTCTCCCGGTTGGAGACGGAGAAACGCGGATGGTCTCGCCGCTGGTCGTCGCCGGAAAAGATGCGATCAGGACCGATCATGCCCGAAAGCAGCCCGAGCGCCAGCGAGGAATAGCTCAGCACCGCAATGCCGTTCGCCGTGGTCAGCGGCAGGAGGTCGGTCTCGATCTCGCGATCGATCATGCTGAAGCGCTCCTGGATCGCATCGAGCCCGCCGACCGCGACATAGGTTTCCAGTTCCGCCGGACTGACATTGCTCGCCCCGATCGCCCGGACCTTGCCGGATGCGCGCAGGTCTTCCAGCGCCCGCATCGCCTCCTCGATCGGCGTCGTCGGATCCTGCCAGTGGGTGATGTAGAGATCGATATAGTCCGTGCCGAGCCGCCTCAGGCTCTGCTCCACCTCATACAGGATCGCGTCGCGACCAAGGTACCTGTGCACCGGCTTGCCATCCTGATCGAAGAAATGCCGGCCTTTCTCAGTGTGCCAGACCAGCCCGCATTTCGTCGCAATCACCGCCTTGTCACGGCGCCCCGTGAGCGCATTTCCGACAATCTCCTCCGAGCGTCCGAGGCCGTAGGCCGGCGCCGTATCGATCAGCGTCACCCCGGCATCGAGCGACGCCTGGATCGCGGCAATCGATTCCTTCTCGTCGGTACCGCCCCACATCCAGCCGCCGATCGCCCAGGTGCCGAGCCCGACCGCCGAAGCGGTCACGCCGGACCTGCCGATTTCGCGCATCAACTGCCCGCCGCTCATGCCAGTTTCCCTTCGCCATGCGCCAGCGCCAGCACCCGCGCGCCGGTCGCCTCATCCGTCACCAGCGTGTCGAGGTGATTGCCGCGCATGACGCTGAGAATCGGACCCGCCTTGTTCGGTCCGCTGGCAACGCCGATCTTCGTCGGGATCGAAGCAAACTCCGGAAGTGTCAGTGACACCAGCGACCGGTTGAGGCTGTAGTCGCACACCCGACCGTAGCCATCGAGAAGATGCGCCAGCAATTCGCAGGAGGCGCCGGAACGCTCGATCGCCGCGCGATCGGTGCTCGAAGACGGATGCAGGTCGTAATAACTCGAATCATCCGAGAGGATCGAACCGATGCCGACCACCGCAATCTTTGCCTCCCGCGCCCGTTTGAAGACATCGGCGACGGAGCGCATGTTGATCAGCATGCCCCGTTCGGCGGCGCTGTCGGCAAAGAGCGGCGCGTGAATCTGAAAAGATCGTCCGCCGAGACGGTCGGCCATCAGCGTCGAAACGTGATTGACGTCGGTATAGTGCTTGCCCTGGACGCAGCCCGTCGCCGGGATCACCTCGACATCGAAGCGCCGCGGCGCCTGCAATCCGGCGACGACGGCGCTGACACCCTTGCCGCCGGTGATGCAGATCGTGTCGCCGTCCGTAATGTCCTCCAGCAGCAGCCGGGCGGCTGCCTCGCCTACGGCCTGAAGCGCCGTCTGTGGATTATCGGAGACAGTCGGGACAACGACGGCACGGCTGATACCGCCGAGCGCCAGAAGTCGCTCTTCCATATCGACCAGCGGCTCGACCGGAGACTTGATCTTGATCTCGACGAGGCCAAGCTGGCGGCCGCGTTTGATCAGCCGGTTGACGGTGGCATGCGAGATGCCGAGTTGATCGGCGATCTGCGCCTGCGTCAGTCCTTCGAGGAAATGCAGAACCAGCGCCTGGTGCATCTGCCGGGCGATGACGATTTCCTCGCGCGGCGCGTTTGCGGGTTTGAGTTTGGCAATCGGCATATCAGGCAGCCTTCCGCTTGTGCAGGAAATGGTCGATGGAGACGGCGGCAAGCAGAATGCATCCTTTGATCATGTCTTGCCAATAGACCGAGACATCGAGCAGGATCAGTGAGCTTGTCACCACCGAGAGCAAGGCAATACCCAGGATCGCGCCGAGAATGGTCCCAGAGCCACCCTTGAGCGAGGCACCGCCGATCACGGCGGCGGCGATGATGTTGAGCTCCATGCCGGCGCCGAAGGTCGGGGTCGCAGCGCCGAACCGGGACATGTAGATCACGCCGGCGACACCGGACAGTGTGGCGCAGAGCACAGTCACCCAGAACTTCACCTGGCTGGTCTTGATACCGGAATAAAGAGCCGCCTTCTCGTTGCTGCCGGTGTAGAACACCTTGCGGAAGGCCGTCGCCCGACGCAGCAGGAAATCGAACAGCACGACCACGGCGACGAAAATCAGGATCACATAGGGCACGCCATAGAACGTGCCCTGCCCGACCGCCTTGAAGCCTGGCGGCAGCGTGAAGAGCGAAAGCGGCGTGCCCTTGGTGATGATCAGGCAGATGCCGCGCACGATCACCATGGCCGCAAGCGAGGTGATGAAGTGGTTGAGCCCCACCACCGTGACGAAGAACCCCATGATACCGCCGATGACGGCGCTGGCGAGAATGCCGATCAGCGAAGCGCTCCAGGGGTCGAGCCCCATCAGGAACAGCGAGCCGGACAGCACCATCGAGAGGCAGACGACCGAGCCGACCGAAAGATCGATGCCGCCGACGATCAACAGGATCGTCATGCCGACGACCACGATCCCCTCAACCGAAAACGACATCAGCATCGCCCGGAAGTTGCCGAGCGTCAGGAAATGCGGTGAGGCGAAGCTCATGGCGATGCAGAGCGCAAGGATGATCGCGATCAGCCCTGCCTCGCGCATCGTCCCCAGCCTCCTCCAGCCAGGCGCGCGCGCTGCCATTGTCGCTGCCAAAGTGTCGATTGCCATAACCTTGTCTCCCGTCCCTGCTTTTTCTTCAGGCGGCATGCTCTGATGCCTTTGAATTGTTGTGGCCGCCGATGCCGGATGCGAGCCGCATGATCGCCTCCTCCGTCATTGCCGCTCCCTCGACTTCGCCCATCACCCTGCCCTCGCGGATCACCAGCACCCGGTCGCAGAGGCCGAGAAGTTCCGGCAGTTCAGAGGAGATGACGACGATGCCGATGCCGGCGCGCGTAAGATCGCGCAGCAGCCGGTGGATTTCCGACTTGGCGCCGACGTCGATGCCCCGCGTCGGCTCGTCCATCAGAATCACCTTGGGATCGACCGCCAGCTGCTTGGCGATCGCCACCTTCTGCTGGTTTCCGCCCGAGAGCGACGACACCGGCATGTCGATCCCGCCCATGCGGACACCGAGCCGCCTGACGAGATCCCGCGCTAGATCGGCCTCGGCTTTGGCATTCAAAAGCCCGGCCGGCCCGGTCAGCGCCTTCAGGTCGAGAACCGCGATGTTCTGCGCGATCGACAGATCGAGGAAGACGCCGGATCCCTTGCGGTCTTCGGAGAGATAGACAACGCCGGCCTTCACGGCATCGGCATAGGATCGCGCGTGCATGGTTTGCCCGTGCAAACGCACTTCGCCTGCCGTTGTCGGGCGCAGTCCGCAAATACCTTCGGCAATTTCGGTTCGGCCCGAGCCGATCAATCCGCCGATACCGAGGATTTCGCCTTTACGCAATTCGAAGCTCACTGCATTGAAGCGGGCGCCGTCGCCGAGATTGCCGACCGACAGGATGGTTTCGGCAGACCGCTCATCCGGCGCTTGCTTTTCCGGATAGAGCTGCGTGATTTCGCGCCCGACCATGCGGCGCACAACATCGTCCGGCGTCACATCCGCCACCCGCTCCGTCGACACGTAGCGCCCGTCTCGGAACACGGTCACCCGGTCGCAGAGGCTGAAGATTTCGGCCATGCGATGGCTGATATAGATGATCGATATCCCTTGAGCCTTCAGATCGCGGATGATGCCGAAGAGCACTTGCGCTTCCGCTTCCGTCAGCGCCGCCGTCGGTTCGTCGAAGATCAACACGCGGCAATCGAGTGTCAACGCCTTGGCGATCTCGACAAGTTGCTGGCCGGAAATCGAGAGTTCTCCGACCGTGCGGCGCACGTCGATCGGCGCCAGGCGGTTCATCACCGCCTGCGCATCGCGCGCCAGCCTGCCATAGTTCATGAAGGGCGAGCGGCGCCGGTTGGTCGCTGCCATGAACATGTTCTCGGCAACCGTCGCATCCGGGCAGAGCGCAATTTCCTGATGCACGAGGCCAAGCCCGAGCGATTGCGCGACGGCCGGAGACGTCACTTTCACCGGCACGCCGTCGACAAGAACCTCCCCGTCGCTCGGCTGCAGCACGCCGGCGATGATGTTCATCAGCGTCGATTTGCCGGCGCCGTTTTCGCCGCAAAGCGCATGAACCTCGCCCCGCGCCAGGCTGAAGCTGACGTCCGTCAAGGCCTTCACCGCACCGAAGTGCTTGCTGACATTGCGGATTTCCAGAACCGGCACGGACGCCATCGCATTCTCCTCCTCACGTTTGCGGAGGCCGCCCGGAAATCGAGACCCCGGACAGCCGGCACAAAGGCCTACTCGTCGATCCCCTTGGTGCCCCGCCGCTTGAGATATTTATCCCAGTAGAAGTCGTCGGCATTCTCGGCCGTGACGATCGACAGGCCGTTGTCGACGAAGGGAATGCTCATAGGATTGAAACCGGAACGCTTCGCGTCGTTCATCGGGTCGATCAGCTCGGGGTGTTTGGCAAGCCACAACATCATGAAGCCCATGTAGCCCTGCATGCCCTGGTTCGGGTTGATCGAGCCGAACACCTGGCCCGCCTTGATCATGTCGAGGATGTTCGCATTGACGTCGGCGCACATGACGAGGATCTTGCCGCCGCTTTCGTTGTTGGCCTGGGCAGCGCCGATCGCCGAATTGGCCTCCGGCATGAAGACGGCGCCGAGGTTCGGATGGGCCTGCGCCAGGCTCATCAGGCCCTGATAGGCCTTGTTCGGATCCTGGTTCGAGGCAGCGCGGCCGACCAGCTTCATGTCCGGATATTTTTCCTCCATGCGGGCGATGAAGGCGGCGATCCGCTTGTCGTGATTGTCCTGGCCCGGATTTTCCAGCACCGCATATTCGCCCTTGCCGCCCATCTTCTCGGCAATCGCGTCGGCCGCATAGGTGCCTTCGCGGGTGTTGTCGGAGGTGATGAACGAGATGCGCTTGGAAAGCGGCGAATCCGCCGCGAAGGTGACGACCGCGGTGCCCTGATCGATCGCCCGGTTGATCGGCTCGATGAACGGATCCGAGTTCATCGGATGGACGAGGATGCCGGCCGGGTTCTGCGCCAGCGCCTGGTCGAAGGTAGCGATCTGCTTGTTGACGTCATATTCCGGCGTGCCGGTATAGGCCGTCTCGCAGCCGAGCTGCTGGCCCGCCTGCTTGAACATTTCATAGACCGGGAACCAGTATTCGACACCCGAGACCATGACGTTCATGACGTATGTCTCGCCCGGCTGGCAGCGGAACGGGTTCTCCGTTTCCGCGCTGGCTGCGCCGGCAAAAAGCGTTGACGCAAGGACCGCCAACGCGGTCGTGCTCAGAAAATTGCGCAAGATTCCTCCTCGAGGCCGAAGCCCCTCCCAATATCCGGTGGCGCCGCAGAGGGCGGCCGTTGATCCGATGAAACCCGGAATTCCTCCTCGAAGTCCGGTATGGGGAGCTAACTGCAAAGGGTCGGTGTTGTCAATATAATTCACTATATGAAATATATTTCACATCGCTTGAGGTGTTTTTCAAGGCGAAGGAAAACACCAGCCCGGCGGGATCAGCCGACAGCGCAAATTCATGTGTCTTGCTCACCGAAGGAGGCCGGGCTGAACAATTCGCAAGACGTGCGAACGCACAGCCAAGATAGCCCCGGCGTTCGAAGGGTCAGGGTCTGACCGCTGGGGAAAGAGACCGTCGATTAAGCGCAGAAGACGTGCGCACTCGCCGGGTCGAAGCCAAGCGACACGATGTCGCCCCGTGCAAGGCCACTGGTCGCCTCATGTCCGAAGGGCAATCGCACCGACAGCGCCTCGCCGGACGGGACCATCGCGGCAACGTGGATGTTGCTGCCGAGAAAGGTGATGTCCGTGACCGTGGCGGACAGACTGTTGCCGCCAGCTGAGCCGCGCTTGAGGGAGAGGCGTTCGGGGCGCAGCATCAGGGCGGCATTGCTGCCGGCGGCGCCACTGCCATGCATCGGCACGCCACTGATCGTCATGCCCGTCCCCACCGCAAGATCGGCGCGCCCGCCCCCGGCTGAAAGGACACGGCAGGTGACGAAATCGCTGTCGCCGATGAACTCCGCGACGAAACGGGTGGCAGGATTGGCATAGAGCTCCGGCCCGGTGCCGATCTGGTCGATCACGCCCTTGGAGAACACTGCGATCCGGTCCGACAGCCGCAGCGCTTCCTCCTGATCGTGCGTGACATAGAGGATGGTCACCTCGGTTTCCTGATGGATACGGCGGATCTCGTGCTGGATTTCCTCACGCAGCTTCTTGTCGAGCGCCGACAACGGCTCATCCATCAGAAGCACCGGCGGATCATAAGCGAGCGCCCGCGCCAGCGCCACACGCTGCTGCTGGCCGCCCGACATCTGCGCCGGCTTCCTGTCCTCGAAACCCTCGAGCCGGACGAGCTTCAGCATCTTCGCCACCTTTGCATCGATCTCGGCCTTGGGAAGGCGCCGGACCTTTAGTGGAAACGCGATGTTTTCGCCGACGGACAGATGCGGGAACAGCGTGTAGCGCTGGAACACCATACCGATATTGCGCTTGTGCGAGGGCGTCGCGATCAGGCTTTGACCATTGAGCAGAATGTCCCCCGCCGTTGGATTCTCGAAGCCCGCGAGGATGTAGAGCGTCGTGCTCTTGCCCGATCCGGAGGGTCCGAGAAAGGTCATGAACTCGCCGCGCTCGACCGTGAGGTTGACATCCCGGACGGCGGTTACGATGCCATAGTCCTTTCTGAGGGCGCGGATATGCAGGAAGGGTGCGGTCATGATTTCAGTCCTTTGCGCAACAGCGCGACCAGAAGCATCAGGGCAATGGTAACGACGATGAGAAGGGTGGAAGCGGCGGCGATCACCGGCGTCAGGTCCTGACGCAGCGTTGCCCAGATCTTGACGGGCAGCGTCTGCAGGGTCGGGCTTGCCATGAAGATCGCCAGCACCACTTCGTCCCAGGAAGTAAGGAACGAGAAGACAGCCGCCGAAAACAGGCCGTGGCTGATCGACGGCAGGGTGATGCGCAGCTTCGCTTCCAGCGGGCTTGCGCCGCAGAGCACCGCCGCGTCCTCGATCGACTTGTCGAAACCTTCCAGCGCATTGGTGATGGAGAGGATCGAGAACGGCAAAGCGACGACCAGATGGGCGATGACGAAGCCGGTGACGGTCCCGTTGAGGCCAATCCGCAGGAAGAAAGCGTAGAGCGCGACGGCAAGCACCACGACCGGCAGGATCATCGGCGTCAGGAACAAGGCCCGCAGGCCCTCCTTGCCAATAAAGCTTCCCCGCACCAAACCGAACGACGCGACGAGGCCGATCAGGACGGACAGGACCGTCACCATGGCCGCGATCGTAAAGCTCGTCCACGCCGCTTCAAGCCAGCGCGGGTCGGCGAAAAAGGCCTCGTACCATTTCAGCGTCCAGGCCGGCGGCGGAAAGATCAGCCATTGCGACGAGCCGAAGGAGAGCGCGGCGATGAAGACGATCGGCAGGATGAGAAAGGCCGCGGTCAGGCCGGTGATACCAAGCAGGATCCATTTCCATCCACGGAGGCGGTCGAAATTCAACAGCATCTCAGCGTCCTTCCATGCGGGCGGTGCCGAACAGCCTGAGTTGGACGGCATAAAGCGTCAGGGTGACGACGAGGAGCACCAGTGCCGCCGCTCCGCCCATGCCCCAGTTGACGAGGGACTGCACGAATTGTGCGATCAGTTCGGCCAGCATCATGTTGGCCGTGCCGCCAAGCAGCGCTGGCGTAACGAAATAGCCGAGCGACATGACGAAGACCATCAGCGCGCCGGAAACCATGCCGGGCATTGCCAGCGGAATGAGGATGCCCGTCAGCGCCTGCCATCTTGTCGCCCCGCAAAGGGCAGCCGCCTGCAGGATGGCCGGATCGATCTTGCGGATCACGCCGTAGAGCGGCAGGATGATGAAGGGCAGCATGATGTAGGTCATGCCTATGGTGACGCCGACAAGGTTGTTGACCAGCGGCAGCGGCTCGCTGGTCAGTCCGAGCCCGATCAGCGTCTTGTTGATGACGCCGGTGCGCTGCAAGAGCACCATCCAGGCATAGGTGCGCGTGAGAAGATTGGTCCACATCGACAAAAGCAGCACGGCAAAGACGATCGAGGCCCAGCGCGACGGCATGATGGCGAGTGCCCAGGCGACAGGAAAGCCGATCGCGAGCGTCACGACGGTGACCAGCGCGGACACGCTGAAGGTGTTCAGGAATATCTTCAGATAAGTGGTCGATCCAAGCAAGGCCCTGTAGTTGTCGAGGCCCGGCTCCGGCTCCATCACGCTGCGCAGCAGCAGCGACACCACCGGCAGAATGAAGAACACCACGAGAAGCAGCAGCGCCGGAACGGTCAGGGCGAAATTCCTCGACCGGACGGTGCGGATTTTGCCGACCGCTGTTATGTCGTCTCGCTCAGTCAGCAAGGCCATGCCGAAACCCCCTTAGAGCAGTTCCAGGAAAAGCGCGAAGCGACTTTCTGTCCGGAACTACGTAAAAACAGACGGGCGCGACCGTTCGCGCCCGCCGATAACCTTACTTGGCCTGCCAAGCGTACCAGCGTTCGCCGATCGCATCTCGGTTTGCCGCCCAGTAATCCATGTCGGCGTTGACCTGGCTCGCCGACTGCATGTCCGGCAGGCTCATGCGAAGCTTTTCATCCATGATGGCGCTCGAATCGAGGTTGATCGGCGCGTAGCCGGTGCTGACCGCCATGTTCGCCTGAGCATCGGCGCTGGTTGCAGCCGCAATGAACTTCATCGCCGCTTCCTTGTTCTTCGTGCCCTTCGGCACGACGAGAGCATCCGCCGCCGTGATGTTCTGGTCCCAGGACGTTTCGACGGTGACGCCGGTTTCGGCAAGTGCCGTCAAGCGCCCGTTCCAGAACGAGCCGAAAGGCGCTTCGGCGGAAGCAAGAAGCTGCTGCGATTGGGCGCCGCCGGTCCACCAGATGATGTCGGCCTTGATGGTATCGAGCTTCTTGAAGGCGCGGTCGAGATCGAGCGGATAGAGCTTTTCTGGCGCAACGCCGTCTGCCAGCAAGGCGGCTTCGATCACGCCGGGCGCAGACCATTTGTAGAACGTGCGCTTTCCGGGAAACTTCGTGGTGTCGAACAGGTCTGCCCAGGTCTTCGGGCAGGCCGACACCGCATCCTTGTTGCAGCCGATGACGAAGGAATAATAGAAGCTGCCGACGGAGTAGTCGGTCAAAAAGCGCGGATCGAGCTTCGACTTGTCGATGACCGAGAAATCCAGCTTTTCGAGCATTCCGGCCTTACCAGCCTGGACGGCATAGTCGCCCTCGACGTCGACCACGTCCCAGGCGACGCTTCCGGCCTCGACCATGGCCTTGAGCTTGCCATAGTCGGTCGGCCCGTCCTGCACCACGTTGATGCCGCTTTCCGATGTGAACGGATCGGCCCAAGCCGTCTTCTGTGCGTCCTGGGTGGTCCCACCCCAGCTGGTGAAAACCAGATCGGCGGCAGTTGCCGCGGTGGAAAGGCCAAGTGTAGCGGCCATGGTTGCGATGATGAATGTCTTTGTCATGTTCCCTTGCTCCGTTGGTTTTGGACTGTTTTTCTTGGTCTTCGGAACAGCCTTCGGCTGTCCGTCCCGGGCTTTCCCTGGAAGGCGATGAAATCCCGAAATGTCATATTCAATGAGCCAGCGGCTCTTTCCGGCTCACACCGGCCGCGATCCTCCCATGGGCGAAAAGGCTGCCGGCTTCATGATCTTGTTGTCGGCGATCTCGATCAGATCGCGAATTTTCGGCAGGAAGGCCTGCCAGTCCGGATCGGCCATCAACCGGCTGCGGCGCGCCTCTCGGTCGTCGAGGCTGGCAAAGCCCCAGATATGGACGATCTCGTTGATCGGGCCGATCTCCGAAAAGAAGTAGCCGGCCAGTTCGCCCAGATGTTTCTTCTGGACGGCGATGCCCTCCTCTTCCACGACCTTGAGGTAGGCGGGGACCGCGCCATTCTTCAGCCGGTAGGTGCGGATCTCGTAAAACATCGCCGTCACCGCATCACGAACGGATCGGGGATCGGATCATCCGATGTCCGCAGCCACACGGTCTTGGTGCGGGTGTAGCTCAGCGCCGCGGCAAGACCGCCTTCGCGCCCGTCGCCGGAAAGGCCCGAGCCGCCGAAGGGCGCGATCGGCGAGACCGCCCGGTAGGTGTTGACCCAGACGATGCCAGCGCGGATCGCTTTCATCAGCCGGTGCGCCCGCGTCAGGTTCTGCGTGAAGATGCCCGAGGCAAGTCCGTAAGGCGTGCTGTTGGCGAGCTCGACCGCTTCGGCCTCGGTCTCGAAGGACACCACCGAAAGGACCGGTCCGAAGAATTCCTCGTCCAGCGACGGCGAATTCCTACCGTCGCAGTCGAGAATGGTGGGGCGATAGAAATAGCCCTCCCCGACCGGCGCCGAACCGCCGGTCACCAGCCTGGCTCCCGCATCGAGCGAGGCGGCAACCAGCGTTTCGATATGCCGGCGCTGCCGTTCCGTTGCCAACGGCCCGACCTCGGTATCCATGGAGAGCGGCGAGCCGATGCGGATCGCTTCTGCTTTGGCCGAGAGGATTTCGAGGAAGCGGTCCTTGACGCTGCGCTCGACGATCAACCGGGACGCGGCAACGCAACTCTGACCGGTCGCGGCAAAAATGCCGGCGACCTGCGCATTCGCCGCACTTTCGAGATCGGCGTCGGCGAAAACGAGAAGCGGCGACTTGCCGCCGAGTTCAAGCGAGGTGGACGCGAGGTTTTCCGCTGAACTGCGGACGATGTGGCGGGCGGTCTCGGCCCCGCCGGTAAAGGCGATATGGGCGACCTTCGGATGCGCCGTCAGCGCAGCACCACAGGTGGCACCGAAGCCGGTGATGATATTGACGACGCCGGGCGGAAAGCCCGCCTCGTCGACGAGCCGGGCAAATTCGAGCAAGGGCGCCGGACCATCTTCGGACGCCTTGACGACGATGGTACAGCCAGCCGCAAGAGCCGGACCGATCTTGACGGCGGCAAGAAACAGCTGGCTGTTCCAGGGCACGATCGCCGCAACGACGCCGACCGGCTCGCGGCGCAGCCACACGTCCATGTCCGGCTTGTCGATCGGCAGGAAGGCGCCTTCGATCTTGTCGGCAAGCCCCGCATAATACCGATAGTAGTCGGCGACATAGGCGATCTGCGAGGACGTCTCGCGGATGATCTTGCCGGTATCGCGGGTTTCGAGGTCGGCAAGTCGCGGTACGCTCGCCGCGATGAGGTCGGCGAGCCGGTAGAGCAGCTTGCCGCGCTGCGTCGCCGTCATCCGCGCCCAGCGGCCACCGCCGTGCAGCGCCTGATGAGCAGCCTCGACGGCGCGATCGACATCGGCCTCACGGCTTTCGGGCATCTCCGCCCACGCAGCGCCCGTCGCCGGGTCAACGCTTGAAAAGCGCGCCTCGCCATTGCTGAAACGGCCGTCGATGTAACATTGGAACTGCTGCATCGCCCTACTCCCCGAATGCCGGCATGACCTCGGCGATGAAGCGCTCGAGCGAGGCCTTCTTGCGCTCGAAGCTCATGCCGGTGTCGATCCAGAAGGAATATTCGTCGTAGCCCATCGCCTCGTAGGCTTTCAGCCGGCCGATCACCTCACCTGCTCCGCCGATCACGTTGTTGGTCCGCATGACATCCGCCGAAAGCATCGCGTTGGCGGCGATATCCTCGGGCGCAATCCGCTCGATCAGGCCTTGATGGATCGGCTTCTCGTTCTTGAACCAGGCAAAGAAGTAGTTGTAATAGACGCTTATCTCGTGGGCGGCCTGCGCGATGTCGGCTTCGTCGGTACCCACATAAGTGTGGCGCAGAAGCATGATCTTCGGCCGCTCGACGGCGGTGTTCTTGGCGCAGGCCTCGTTGAAGCGGCCCATCAAGGTCAAGACTTCGTCGTCCCCCTGCCAGAGTGGAGTCACCTGGACATTGCAGCCATTGGCGACCGCGAATTCATGGGAGTTCGGATCGCGCGCCGCCACCCAGATCGGCGGGTGCTGCTGGATGGGCTTCGGCGCCGACGTCGTGGAAGGGAATTTGTAGAACTCACCGTCATGCGCGTAGTCGCCTTCCCACAGTTTCTGGACGGCGGGAATGAGTTCGCGCAGGCGCTGGCCGGCACCCCAGGCATCGAGCCCGGGCAACAGGCGCTCGTACTCGAAGGAATAGGCGCCGCGTGCTATGCCGATATCCAGCCGCCCGTCGCAGATGAGGTCGGTCATCGCCGCTTCGCCGGCAAGCTTGATCGGATGCCAGAACGGTGCAATGACCGTGCCGGTGCCGAGCCGTACCTTGCTGGTTCGGCGTGCCAGATCGGCGATGGTGACGAACGGGTTGGGGGCGATGGTGAAGTCCATGCCGTGATGTTCGCCGGTCCAGATGGCGTGCATGCCGCCCTTGTCGGCGATCTCGCAGAGCGCCACGAACTCCTCGTACAGGCTCTTGTGATCCTGGCCCGCGTCAAGCCGCTCCATATGGACGAAGAGGGAAAATTTCATCTCAATCAGGCCTTCCTTGAAACCGGGTGGACTTTGCCGGCTGTTTCATTGCCGAAATAAACGCCGAAATTGCCGATGGAGTTTTCCAGGTCGAACCGCCGGACAATATCGGCCGTCGCGGTGCTGTCGAATGTCTGCTTCAAGGCCTCGGCGAGCGGCAGGAACCGTCCGGTCGCCGGCTCCCCGGCTGCCGCGGTCGCCCGATAGACAATGTGCTGCCGGTTGTCGGCGCGGCTTTCATAGACGGAATAGAGGAAGCCGATGGAAACGCTCAGTCCCGTGAGCGTCTCAAGATAGTCCCGCAGCATCTGCGTCGGCTCGCCGCCTTCCATGGCACAAGTCGGAAGGCTGAGAACGTCGCTTCCAAGCAGAAGGAGCGAGCCGTCGCGCTCGATCACCGCGCTCAACTGGGCCTCGCCTTCCGCTGCCGCCGAAACGGCCTTGCCCGCCAGCGCCGGAGTGAAATAGCTACCTCGGGCGTACCCGAGACCGTTCAGGCCACTATTGGCGAAGGCTTTCACCCGGCCGGTCATGATGACATGGTCGCCCGCATCCAGCACTTCTTCGGTTGCGCAATCGAACCAGGCCGCAACATCGGCAAAGATCGGCGAACCTTCGGGCCCTTTCTTCCACTCGACAGCGGCGAAACGGTCCTCGACCGGACGGGCGAAGGTGTTGGAAACATCCTTCTGCGTTTCGGAAAGGATATTCACCGCAAAGCCAGCCGAACCGGTCATGGCCGCAAAATTCCGGGATGTCTTCGCCAGGCAGATCAACAGCAGCGGCGGATCGAGCGACACGGACGTGAAGGAATTGGCGGTGAAACCGATCGGCTGGCCCGATGGGTCATGGGCTGTCACCACCGTCACACCGGTCGGAAAGGCGCCGAACGCGTCGCGCAGGGCGCGTGCATCCAAACTCGCTTGGCTCATTTCATCTCCTCCGGTTTCGCCAGCCATTCCAAGAGGATAGAATTGACCTCATCGGGGGCCGTCAGGTTGACCATATGCCGGTGGTCGTCGATCAGCACCGCATAACCGGCAGGGGCCGCCTCCGCCATCGCGCGCGCCATGGCCGGGGTCGAATTGGGGTCGTCGGCTCCGGTGAGAAACAGCGCCGGACATCCGACATTCGGCCAGCAATCGGCATAGGTGCTGTCGCCGCCGGCAAAGGCGGCATAGGCCGTGGCATAGCCGGCGCGATCGACGGAAGACAGCCAGCGGTGGGTCAGGCGGTAGACCTCGCTGTCTTGACTGTCCGCCCCGAACCAGCGCAACAGCGGGCCGTCGACATCGACCTGCCCGGCGCGGATTTCCCGCGCCCTGCCAACGACTGCCGCGCTTGCACCCGCATCGCGGCGATAGACGCCGTTCAACAGCGCCACCCTGGAAACCTTCGATCCGAACGTGGCGGCCGCGCCGCCGGCTATCAGGGCACCCATGGAGTGTCCGGCCACATTGACGCGCTCAAGCCCCAGATCATCGAGGAAAAGACCCAGCCATGCAACAAAGGCTTCAAGCCCCGCGTCACCTGGCAAGGGCCGGCTCTCGCCATGCCCCGGCATATCAACGGCGATCACACGATGGCTCCTGCCGAGCGCCGCCATTTGCGGCGCCCAGGCCTCCAGCCGCATGCCGACCCCGTGGATCAGCACCAGCGGTTCGCCGACGCCCTGCTCAGCAAAGGCCATGCCGCTTTTCGTATGGAACCGCCGAACCATTTCCATGTCAGCCTCAGACCGCTGCAGGGTTGTTCACGTCGTTGCCAAGGTCTTTGAGGTCCTGGTAGCGATCGCCGATGCGATGATGCGGGCGGCCGCCGACCGACGCGCCAAGCGCGACGACAATCTCATTGGCCGCTGGCGCGTCGGCGATCGACGTCTGGATGGTGAGGTAGTGCGAGCGGCGCCCCTCGTCGTTCTTGTCCATCAGCGGGATCATCACCGGCGCATTGGCCGGACCGCGTGTGTTGCAGAAGGCGAGATAGGATTTGGCCCCGACCGCCGTGCGGTAGTGATTGCCGAAACGCAGCGTATGGATCAGCGCGGAGGCATGCTCGATCTCGCCGTCAAGCCCGACGACCGCCGCCTTGCCATAGGCCTCGACCTGTTCGCCGGACCCGACGGCGTCGATGATCATGCGGGTCAGCAATTCGCCGAGCACCGGCGCCGCGGCGTGAATTTCCGGCTTCAGGTCCTCGACGAACCCCCGTCCAGCCCAGGGATTTTTCACCACGGCCATCGCCGCGTAAAGCTTCAGTGGCGTCTGAGCGGCCTTGCCGCCCTCGACCAGCGTGGTTTCCACCTGAAGAAATGTCTTGCGGATTTCGATAGCCAAGGCCGTTTTCCTTCTATTCCGATATTCCGTATGATGGTATACCATAATATCACGTGTCAAGCCTTGTTTGGAATCATTTCTGCGTCTATGAGAGAGCCATGAACCAGAAGCTTTTTGCGCCGACCGCCGAAACCGCCCGGAACCTGGAATCGCTGCGGATCGACACCCCGCCGGTAACCCTGAGGGAAATGGCGCTCGAACGGCTGCGCAACGCGATCATTGCCGGCCTTTTCAGCCCCGGACAAAGGCTCGTCGAGCGCACCCTCTGCGATCAGCTCGGCGTCTCGCGCTCCGTCATTCGCGAAGTGCTGCGCCATCTGGAAACGGAAGGCCTGGTAGAGACGGCGCCCAAGCAGGGACCGATCGTCGCCCTCATCGACTGGCATCAGGCGCGGCAGATCTATGATGTCCGGGTCGCGCTCGAAACGACCGCCGTTGCCGATTGCGCCCGCAACGCCGATTCAGCGACGAAGGAAAAGCTGAAGGCGGTGCTGGAGGACCTCGACCGCAATTCGCGCAAGAACGATGCCCTGACGATTCTTGCCGCGACGACGGAATTCTACGAAACGATCTTCCTGTCAGGCGGTCACGAGATCGCTTGGGATATCGTCAAGCGGTTGAACAGCCGCATTTCCCGCCTCAGGGTGATGACCCTGTCGACGACCAATCGCACCGTATCCGGCCCGGCGAGAATGCGCGAGATTTTCAACGCCATCGAACGCAACGATCCGGACGCAGCAACCGCCGCCTGCCGCGCCCACATCATGGAGGCGGCACACATCGCCGAGAGCCTGCTGGTGCCGGCGGGTCAAGCGAAGCCCTGACAACGCCGCGACCGCCGCGCAGGATTTGCAGACTTGCGGCGCCGGCTTTCGCACCAATTGACTTATCCCGACTGAAGAATAGTTTTTTGCTGATCGTACTGCTCTTAGCCCGCAATACCGGCGAGCGGCGCGATCCGGAACAGGCTGCAACGGCAAAATGACGCGCAGGCCGGTGTTTCGGGCAACCTGGAGGAGGATTCCAATGCGAAACCAAATTCTGATGATCGGACTATCCGCCGCCGTACTCTGTCCGCTCGGCGCCCTCGCCCAGGAAGGCGATGCCGAGGCGGGCGCCGCCGTCTTCAAGAAATGCGCAACTTGTCACATCGTCGACAGCGACAAGAACAAGGTCGGTCCTTCGCTCAAGGGTCTGTTCGGCAGAAAGGCCGGAACGCACCCGGACTTCAACTATTCGTCGGGAATGAAGGCAGCCGGCGAAGGCGGGCTCGTCTGGGACGAGACAACGCTGCGCGATTATCTGCACAATCCAAAGGCGAAAGTGAAGGGTACGAAAATGGCCTTCATCGGGGTGAAGAAGGACGACGAAATCACCAACCTGATCGCCTATCTCAAACAATTCCCCTGATGAGAAACATCTGTGCGCACTCAACAGGCTTGTGCAAGCTGCTAATTGCCTGAATTTGTTGTTCGTGCGATACTGATCCGGCAATTTTCTACAGGTTACGCATTCATGTCCACAGCCGTCCGAGGCAGGGAGGGGACAGGAAATGGCTGTAGTGCTTATTCTCGTTATCGTAGCAGTTGGATCAGTCGTGTTCCATCTGCTCAGCCCATGGTGGTGGACGCCAATTGCGTCTAACTGGAACTACATCGACAATACCATCATCATCACGTTCTGGATTACTGGCTTCGTCTTCGTCGCGGTGGTGCTGTTCGTCGCCTATTGCGTCTTTCGCTTCCGCCATCGGCCAGGAAACCGCGCCGCCTATGAGCCGGAAAACAAAAAACTGGAAGTCTGGCTAGCCTCGGTGACAAGCATCGGCGTCGCCGCCATGTTGGCCCCTGGGCTTTTCGTATGGCACCAGTTCGTCACGGTGCCCCCTGGAACGACCGAGGTCGAGGTCGTCGGCCAGCAGTGGCTCTGGAGCTTCCGGCTGCCCGGCGCCAATGGCCGGCTCGGCACCTCCGAGACCCGCGCCATCGGCGACGGCAATGCGCTCGGCGTGAACCCCAATGACCCGAACGGTCTCGACGATCTCATCATCGAAGGCGGCGAATTGCACCTGCTGGTCGGCAAGCCCGTCAAGATGCTGTTGCGCTCGGTCGATGTGCTGCACGATTTCTACGTCCCCGAATTCAGGGCGAAGATGGACATGATACCGGGCATGGAGACCTATTTCTGGTTCACGCCGACACGAACCGGGACGTTCGAAGTCCTCTGCGCCGAGCTCTGCGGCACCGGTCATCCGCAAATGCGCGGCACCGTCGTGGTCGACAATGAGACCGACTACCAGGCGTGGCTGGAGCAACAGCAGACCTTCACCCAGCTCCTCGCGGCACGGCAAGAACAGACGAAGATCGCATCCAGCACGTCCTCCTCCAAGTAGGAGGCGTCCAAAAAGACGAACCGGGAGGGAAATGATGGTCGATATCAGGTCCAGCGCAAGCGAAGCCATCCCACTGGCGGAAGTGGAGGATGTCGAGCTCTATCATCCGAAGAGCTGGTGGACGAAATATGTCTTCAGCCAGGATGCCAAGATCATCGCCATCCAATATTCGACGACGGCGATCGCCATCGGCATGGTGGCGCTGGTGCTCTCCTGGCTGATGCGCCTGCAACTCGGCTTTCCCGGTACGTTCGATTTCATCGACGCCGACCACTATTACCAGTTCATCACCATGCACGGCATGATCATGGTGATCTACCTTCTGACCGCGCTGTTTCTCGGCGGCTTCGGCAACTATCTCATCCCCTTGATGGTCGGCGCCCGCGACATGGTCTTTCCCTATGCCAACATGCTGAGCTACTGGCTCTATCTGCTCGCAGTCCTTGTTCTGGTTGCCGGTTTCTTCGCACCCGGCGGGCCGACGGGCGCCGGCTGGACGCTCTATCCGCCGCAGGCCATCCTGTCGGGCACGCCGGGTGGACAGGACTGGGGCATCGTCCTGATGCTGTCGTCGCTCATTCTGTTCATCATCGGCTTTACCATGGGCGGGCTGAATTATGTCGTCACCGTGCTGCAGGCACGCGCCCGCGGCATGACCTTGATGCGCCTGCCCTTGACGATCTGGGGCATCTTCACAGCGACGATCATGGCGCTGCTCGCCTTCCCGGCACTCTTCGTCGCCGCCGTGATGATGCTGTTCGACCGGCTTCTCGGAACCAGTTTCTTCATGCCGGCCATCGTCGAGATGGGCGCGCAACTGAAACAGGGGGGCGGCAGCCCGATCCTGTTCCAGCACCTGTTCTGGTTCTTCGGTCATCCCGAAGTCTATATCGTCGCCCTTCCGGCCTTCGGCATCGTCTCCGATCTGATCAGCACCCATGCGAGAAAGAACATTTTCGGCTATCGCATGATGGTGTGGGCGATCGTCATCATCGGCGCGCTGAGCTTCGTCGTCTGGGCGCATCACATGTATGTCAGCGGCATGAACCCGAAATTCGGCTTCTTCTTCGCCACCACGACGCTCATCATTGCGGTTCCGACCGCGATCAAGGTCTATAACTGGGTGCTGACCCTCTGGCGCGGCGATATCCACCTGTCGCTGCCGATGCTGTTTGCGCTTGCCTTCATCGTCACCTTCGTCAATGGCGGGCTGACGGGGCTTTTTCTCGGCAATGTCGTCGTCGACGTGCCCCTGTCCGACACGATGTTCGTCGTGGCGCATTTTCACATGGTGATGGGCGTCGCGCCGATCATGGTTATTTTCGGAGCGATCTATCACTGGTATCCGAAGGTTACCGGACGGATGCTGAACGAGGCGATGGGCCAGATCCACTTCTGGGTCACCTTCCTCGGCGCCTACCTGATCTTCTTCCCGATGCACTATCTCGGCCTCTTGGGCATCCCGCGCCGCTACCATGAACTGGGCGAAACGGCCTTCATTCCCGAGTCGGCCCACACGCTGAATGCGTTTATCTCCGTCATGGCGCTCACCGTCGGCGCCGCCCAGCTCCTCTTCCTGTTCAACCTCGTCTGGAGCCTGAACAAGGGCAGAGAGGCCGGCGGCAACCCCTGGCGGGCGACGACGCTCGAATGGCAGACGCCGCAGACCCCGCCCGCCCACGGCAACTGGGGCAAGGAATTGCCGGTGATCTACCGCTGGGCCTATGACTACAGCGTGCCGGGAGCAGCCGAAGACTTCATTCCGCAGAACCATCCCGGGCTCGGTACGCCGACGCGGGAGACCGCATCATGAGCGTCATGCTGCTGTTCCTCGCTGGCATCGCCGCCATCATCATCTGGTGGATGACCCAGCAGCGGCTGACATCCAGGCCGTGGCTGGAAGTGGGGCACGTTGGACAGCCAGGAGGCGGTGAACGGTCGCCGATCCCACCTGCAAAAATCGGCCTCTACGTGTTTCTGGCGGTCGTCGGTGCTCTCTTCAGCCTCTTCATCAGCGCCTATCTGATGCGTGTCGGAACGCCCGACTGGTGGTCGACGCCCATTCCCCGCCTGCTCTGGCTGAACACTGCCACCCTGATTGTCAGCAGTGCGGCGATGCACTGGGCGAAAACCGAAGCGCAGCGCGGCCGCGGCGACACCATGCGGACCGCCCTCCTTGCTGCGCTTGCAACCGCGATCCTCTTTCTGACCGGGCAGATCTTCGCCTGGCGGGAACTGACCGAGGCGGGCTATGTGCTCGCGGACAATCCCGCCAACAGCTTCTTCTATGTGATCACCGGAATGCACGGCCTGCACATTCTGGGCGGTCTCGTGGCACTTGGCCGGACGATGATGAAGACGGGCGGTGGCCCGGTGACAGCCAAAGCGCGACTGAGCGTGGACCTCTGTGCCCTCTACTGGCACTTCATGCTCGCCGTCTGGCTGATCCTGTTTGCACTCTTCGCTGGCTGGGCAAATGATTTCGCCGATCTTTGCCGGCAATTGCTCACATAGGGAGTGGTGACGATGGCGCAATCCGTACAAACGCATACCGGCGAAGCGCTTGAGCGCCCCTTGGGCCTGCGCGGTGTCGCAGCCGATCTGTCTTCCGATCAGCGAGCGTTCAAGAACGTCTCCTGGGGCAAGGCCATGATGTGGATCTTCCTCCTGAGCGACACCTTCATCTTCGGCTGCTTCCTGCTCGCCTACATGACGGCGCGCATGTCGACGACGGTCCCTTGGCCGAACCCCAGCGAGGTCTTTGCGCTGACGCTCGGCGGACAGGAAATCCCGCTGATCCTGATTGCCATCATGACCTTCATCCTGATCTCAAGCAGCGGCACGATGGCGATGGCCGTCAATTTCGGATACCGCCGGGATCGCCGCACGACGGCGATCCTCATGCTGCTGACTGCGGTTCTTGGCGCGTCCTTTGTCGGCATGCAGGCATTCGAATGGTCGAAGCTGATTTCGGAAGGCGTTCGGCCCTGGGAGAACCCCTGGGGTGCTGCCCAATTCGGCTCGTCCTTCTTCATGATCACGGGGTTTCACGGCACCCATGTTTCGATCGGCGTGCTCTTTCTTCTGATTATCGCCCGCAAGGTCTGGCGGGGCGATTTCGACACGGAAAGGCGGGGCTTCTTCACCAGCCGCAAGGGCAATTACGAGATCGTCGAGATCATGGGCCTCTACTGGCACTTCGTCGATCTGGTCTGGGTTTTCATCTTCGCGTTCTTCTATCTGTGGTGAGGTGATCTGATGGCGCAAGTTGCAGCGCATGCCCAAGTGCAGGTGAAGGAGCAGCATCAGCAGCATCCGATCCGGCTCTATCTCGTCGTCTGGGGATTTCTATTCATTCTCAGCGCCTGCTCCTATCTCGTCGACTATGTCGGCCTGCAGGGCTATCTGCGGTGGTCCCTTATTCTGCTTTTCATGATCCTGAAAGCGGGGCTGATCGTCGCGGTGTTCATGCATATGGCCTGGGAGCGGCTGGCACTCGTCTATGCCATCCTGCTGCCGCCGCTACTCGTGCTCGTCTTCGTCGCCATGATGGTCTCTGAATCGAACTACACGATCTTCACGCGAATGGCCTTCTACGGCGCCGCCCAGTAGGAGCGGAACGGACCACTCGCCCCCTATGCCGGCAGCTTCCGGACCGGCCCGGTCGATGAGCGCTCGACGAGATGGCAGGCGAGTTCCACCCGGCGCGGCGGCATCGGAAGGCCGGAGAGGTTGTCGCGCAACAGATCGAGCGCCACCGAGCCGATCTCGCGCATGGGGATGTGCATGGTGGTCAATGGTGGGTTGAGGAAGGCCGCCTGCGGGAGATCGTCCATGCCCATCACCGAAACATCGCCGGGCACGGAAAATCCCGACTGCTGAACGCCCATCATCGCGCCGACGGCAAGGCTGTCGCCGGCAGCAAGAACGGCAGTGAAATCAAGGCCGCGGGCTGCTATCCGCGCCGCAACAGCCTGGGCGGCAAGCTCCGGAAGCCAGTCTTCGACGGGCACCATCAAATTCTCTTCGAAAGGTAGCCCGCGATGGAGCAGCGCATCCTTCCAGCCTTCGTAACGGCGCTCGATGGTGCGCCTGCCGGGCCGCATCAGGAACAGGATACGCTCGTGGCCGAGATCGATCAGATGATCGGCGGCCAGCCGCGCGCTCGATCGATTGCAGGGTGTGACGCTGGAAAGCCGCATGAACGGATCGTCGCTGTTGAGCAGGACGACGGGCTTGTCAAAACCACGCGTGGCGGCAAGCATGCCCTCGTCATCAACGGTGAGAAAAAGCAGGCCGGCAACCTGAGGATCGTCGAGCGCCTCCTTCAGAACGGCAAGTTCCTCTTGCCTGTCGGCGATCGGGCGCGTGACGATTTCAAGTCCGAGCGCCTGCGCCCGTTCCTTCAACCCTTCAAGGACATAGAGCGTGAACTGGTTGCGCACATAGTCGATCATGGCAGCGCTCGAGGCTGCGAGAATGACCTTCTGCCCTGCGACAGCAGTGGGGATTACATAGTTGGCGATCTTCGCGGCTTCGAGAACCTGCTGGCGGATTTCCGGGCGAACGCCCTTTTCGCCCGCAAGCGCGCGCGAAGCGGTGCTCAGCGAAACCCCGCAGGCCTCGGCGATGTCCTCCAGACGGACGCGCTTGCTCTTTTTTCCGCGTTTGCCCGGTAACGGCTTCACAATCATCTCGCACCTCTTTATCGCAATCATGAGAAAAATTTTCAGATTGCGCAAGAGAAAATCTCATGGCTTTAATTTGACCATGGAAACCGCCGAAGAGCGGACGAGTTGGGAGGAAAGCCATGGCCCTGAATGGCCGCGATATTCGCGATGGTCTCGATCGCCTTGTCGCCGGAACGACCGGTCTGAAGCACGACGGTCGCTTCCACGAACCGAATCTCGACGGAACCGCCGGTGACTACATCAGCTTCGACAGTTGGGAATGGCCGCAGGGTGTCGGTCTCTATGGTCTGATCAAGCTCTGGCTTTTCACCGGCCGCGACGACCTGCGCCAGCTCATCGAAGGGTGGTACCAGGCGCGCATCGAGGCGGGCCTGCCGCAGCTCAACGTCAACACCACCGCGCCGATGCTCGGCCTGTCGGTGCTCTGGGCGAAGACCCGCGATCCCCGCTGGCAGCCGATCCTCGACGACTGGGCAAACCGCGTGATGTCGGACATGGGCCGCACGCCGGAAGGCGGCTTCGAGCATCACGTCTCCGACAAGGTCAACGACAACGAGCTCTGGGACGACACCCTCTATATGGTCGCGCTGTTCCTTGCGTCCTACGGTCAGGCGAGCGGCCGGCGCGAACTGATCGACGAGGCGTCGCGGCAATTCCTCGTGCATGCCCGCTACCTCGCCGACACGCATACCGGCCTGTGGTTTCATGGCTGGACCTTCGACGGCCGGCACAATTTCGCCAGGGCACGCTGGGCGCGCGGCAATGCCTGGATCACCGCCGGTCTGCTTGATCTCTTCGATCTCGCTGACATCGCCAAGCCGGTGAAGGACTTCTTGCAAGGCGTTCTCGTGGCGCAGGTCGATGCGCTGCTTGCGCTTCAGGCTCCCTCCGGCGCGTGGCGCACATTGCTCGACGATCCCACCTCCTATGAAGAGATTTCGGCCACCGCCGGCATCGGCTACGGCCTTCTCAAGGGTTATCGCCTCGGGCTCGGCACACCTGCCTGGCGTGCGGCCGGGCTAAAGGCCCTCAAGGTGGTGATGGACAACATCGACGCGACCGGCACCGTGCTCAACGTCTCCTACGGCACCCGCATGGGCCATGATCTCCAGTTCTACAAGGACATTCCCATTCAACCGACGGGCTACGGCCAGGCCCTGGCAATCCTGTGCCTTTCCGAGGGTCTGGAGCACGTCGGGATAGAAGGACAAACAGCATGACGATGAAGATTTTGTATGGAGCGGCACCGGAAGATATCAAAGGCTACGACACGGAAAAGCTCCGCAGCGCCTTCCTGATGACCGACCTGTTCGTGCCGGACGCCGCCAATTTCACCTATACGCATGTCGACCGCCTGCTTCTCGGCGGCGCGATGCCGGTTTCCAAAAGCGTAACCTTCGGTTCCGGTGCCGAGATCGGCACGTCGTATCTCCTGTCTGCGCGCGAAATGGGCATTGCCAATCTCGGCGGCACGGGAACTGTGACCGTCGATGGTCGGTCTTTCACACTGGAGAATCGCGACGTGCTCTATCTCGGCCGCGGCGCGCGCGAGATTACGATGGCTAGTCGCTCGGGAAAGACCCCTGCCCGGTTCTACATGAACTCCGTGCCGGCCGGCGCCGACGTTTCCCACCGGCTGATCAAAAAGGCGGAATCAAAGGCCATCGATCTGGGCGACGGCCGCCGGTCGAACAAGCGACGGCTCGCCATGTACATTCATCCGGAGGTGACGCCGTCCTGCCTTCTCCTGATGGGCATCACCGACCTTGCCGAAGGCAGCGTCTGGAACACCATGCCGCCGCATCTGCACGAGCGGCGGATGGAGGCCTATTGCTATTTCGACATGGCGGCGGAAGACCGCATCGTTCACCTGATGGGCCGCCCGGAAGAGACACGCCATCTTATCGTCGCCGATGGCGACGCTGTCTTGTCACCCGCCTGGTCTATCCATATGGGCGCCGGCACTGGCCCCTATGCCTTCGTCTGGGGCATGACCGGAGAAAACCAGGAATATAACGACGTGGCCCCGGTGGCCCTGGCAGAGCTGAAATGAACGATATGAGATCCCTTATGAACCGCGCCCTGAGGCCGGGCGAAGCCATCCGCTACTGGCAGCTCGGAGCGATCGCCGAGGAGCGTTTTGACGTTCCGGACGCCCCGATGAAGGGCGAGATGGACCCGTTCTTCTTCCTGACCAAGCACAAGAACTTCATCCCGCACGAATATCCCTGCCGCACGATCTTCGCCGAGCGCCATCGCCGCAAGCGGCCGGACGTGCGCGGCGCCTTCGACGCCGCCCGCTGGTGGCTGCCCTTCGGCTCGCCGCGGCTCGATCTTTCCGGCTTCTGGTTCCGCCCGACGCGGCTGGCCACCTGGGCGCGTACTTTCATAGCCGCCGAAAAGACCGGGACGGCAAAAGTCCGCCTCGGCACCTGCGGAGGTGCGGTCCTCTGGCTGAACGGCACTGAGATCGGCTGGATGGCGCCCTATAGCCGCAATCTGGAGGCAAAGGCCGAATTCGACCTGCAGTTGCAAGCCGGGCTGAACGAGATCACCATCTTCTTCGATGATCTTGCCGAGCGCGATGCACGCTACTTCTTCCAGCTCGATTACCTGGAAGGCCCGGTGGCAAGCGTCGCCGTGCCGGTGCCGATCGACGGCAAGGTTGCCGGGACGATCGAGACTGCGCTCGAAGGCATGCATTTCGACAGGACGGCCTATTTCGACGGCGACATCACACTGCTTCTCGCAGAACCCTTGCCGGTCGATGTCGATGTCAATGTGGCGGTCGAGGGCGACTTCATGTCGACCGAGCGCTTCGACTATGACTTCGTCCTCAAGGCGGGCGACGCGCGTCTGGTGATCGGCCCGTCCGAAAATGCGCCCGCCGATTTCCGCCATTTCCGCATCACGCTGAAGGCAGGCGGCTTCGTCGCCTCGCGGTCGCTGGGCATAGAGATCTGCCATGCCGACCGCCAGGGAACCGCGCCCGTGGCGCTCGTCGACCGGATCGCGGAGACGCTCGACGAAATCTCCGAATTCTCCGAACGCGATACGGTGCGCGCCTTCGCGCGGCTGGCAAGCGGCCGCGGCGGCCGCGACACGGATGCGATGATCGAGGAAATCCTGCCCTCGATCGAAGATTGCCACGATTGTGCCGATTTCTCGCTTGTCCCGCTCATCTGGTCGCGCACCGTCTGGGGCAAGGATATCGGCGAGCCGACGCGCAACCGCATCGACCAGGCGATCCTTGGTTTCCGCTACTGGATGGATGAGCCCGGCAACGACGTACAGTGGTATTTCTCGGAAAACCACGCTCTGCTGTTCCATACCTCGGCCTATCTCGCCGGACATCTTCTGGCGGACAAGACCTTTGTTCGCTCCGGCCGCACGGGCGCCGCGCAGAGCGCCGTTGGTGCTGCCCGAGTACGGGCATGGCTCGATCATTTCGAGGCCTGGGAAATGGCGGAATTCAATTCGGCACCCTATTTCCCGATCGACCTCAAGGGCCTGACTGCGCTCGCCGCCCTGTCTCCCGATGCCGATATCGCCGACCGGGCAAAGAAGGGCATCGTCCGGCTCTGCGAAGTGATCGCACGCTCGGCACACCACGGCATGGTAACGGCAGCGCAAGGCCGTTCCTATGAACACACGCTCTGCGCCGGCCGCTCGCTGGAGCTTTCAGGCGTCGCTCGCCTTCTTTGGGGCGCGGGCTGGTACGGCCGCCGCGTCCACGCCCTGCCGCAGCTTGCAGTCTGCTTGCGCGATCACGGGCTGTCCGTACCGGAAAGCCTTGTCGCTGTCGCCTGCCATCAGGCGGACGAGCATCAGGAATGGCGGTTTGCTCAGGGCGAGAACAGGTTCGCAGCGCTCTATCACTACAAGAGCCGCGACTTCGCCATGGGTTCCGCTGCCCATTACCGCTGGAATGAATGGGGCTACCAGGAGACGGTGCTGCATCTGCGGCTCGGCGAGCGCCCGGAAGCCGCCGTCTGGATCAACCATCCCGGCGAGACGATTCAGTTCGGGTACGGTCGGCCCTCCTTCTGGGGCGGCTGCGGCACCCTCCCTCGCGCCCACCAGTATCGCGGGCTGGCCGTGCTCGATTTTTCCACCTTTGACGAACAGCCGGATTTCACCCATGCCTGGTTCCCGGTTGCCGAATTCGACGAAAGCAGCGTCGTAGACAACCTCGCACTGGCGCGCAGCGCGCGTGGCGCGATGATGCTGCGCGGCAGCACCGACTTCGTTCTGGTCAAGGATGGCCCGTCCGCCAATGCCGAGTTGCGCCAATACGGCCGCAAGACACGCTGGATCGTGCGGGTCTGCGAGGCCCTGGACGTTGCGGTGGTGGAGGCCCGGTTCGGCGCGCTTGCGGTCGAGGAAAAGGAAGACGGCTCGCTCGTCATCGAGGATCCGGACTATGGCACGGTGACGTTTCGCCCGGATGGATCGGCTGACGCCGAGGGCCGCACCGTTTCACCGAAGGACTTCACGGTTGCCGGTGAGGTCACCATGCTGGCCGCCAACTAACAGCGAAGCGCCGGTGGGAGAAGCCGGCGCGACGTTTACCTGCGAGCGGGAGAAGGGCTCGCGCAAAGAGGAGGAAGACTATGAGAAAGACCAGAACAATGCTGGCGGTATTTGCCGTCGGACTTTTGACATCGACGGCAGCACTCGCTGGCGATGTCCGCGTGATGTGGTATTCCGACGGCGTCGAGGGCGAGGTCATGAAGGACCTGCTCGACCGCTTCATGAAGGAAAATCCCGGGATCAACGTCATTCTCGACAACGTGTCATACACGGTCGTGCGTGAGCAGTTGCCGGTCCAGCTTGAAGCCGGCGACGGGCCGGACATCGCCCGCGTCACCAACCTGAAGGCGCTCAGCCAGCACTGGCTCGACCTTCGTCCGCTGGTCGCCGACGCCGCCTACTGGGACAAGAATTTTGGCGCCCAGGCCGACTGGATGCGCCCTGACGGCTCCAACCAGATCTCCGGCTTCATGACCCAGATCACCTTGACCGGCGGCTTTGCCAACAAGACGCTGTTCGACCAAGCGAGCGTTGCCCTGCCGGGGAAAGACGCAACCTGGGACGATTGGGCAAAGGCCGCCAAACAGGTCGCCGAAAGCCAGCAAATACCGTTTGCCATGGCGATCGACCGCTCCGGCCACCGCATCACCGCGCCAAACATGGCCTATGGTTCGAACTATATCGGAGCAGACGGAAAACCCGCTCCGCTCGACGAAGGCGCCAAGGCGTTCATCACGAAGTTCGTCGGCTGGGTTGCAGACGGCACGATGAGCAAGGACGTCTGGGTATCGGCCGCCGGTTCGACCTACCGCGCCGGCGCGGACGACTTCATCAACGGCCAGCTTGCCTACTACTATTCGGGCTCCTGGCAGGTGCCGAACTTTTCGGCCAAGATCGGCTCGAACTTCGACTGGGTGGCGACCGGCAGCCCCTGCGGTCCGACAAGCTGCACCGGCATGACCGGCGGCGCGGGCCTCGTCGCGATCAAGTACACGAAGAACCCGAAGGATGTCGTCAAGGTGATGGAGTACCTGGCGCGCGAGGACATCGTGAAGGAGTTCTCCGAGCGCACGCTGTTCCTGCCTGCGCATAAGGGCGTGATCGAGAAGGGCCTGGATTTCAAGACCGACGATGCACAGGCAAAGGCCGCTCTGAACGTCTTCGTCGAGGACATGTCCTCGCTCTCCGATGTCGCGCAGAAACTGCCCGGCTGGTTCTGGTCGGACACCTATTATGCGGCGCTCGTCACGCGTATAAGCCGGCGGCGGCGGGCGAAATGCCGGTCGAAGAAGCGTTCACGCGTATCGACGCGGACATCGCGGCCAAGGTCAAGGATTCGGGCCGCTAACCAGACAGGCGGCGGCGGGACGAACCTGACGCCGCCGCGGGCGCTTGCAAGCTGCAAGTCTTGAGAGGCAATTTGCAAAACTGCGACAAGCCGGAAACGAGAGTTTTCCGTCTGCCGCAGGGAGGTGGGCTATGAAGGCAGATGTTCCTGGAAAAACCGGCTCAGGCATTGGCGAGGCCGCCCTGGTTCCGGTGCGCCTCGCAATGGGGCTGATCGACGCGCCGCTGCGGTGGCTTCAAAGGGTCGCCGGGATCAGCGGCATGGCGGCCTTCTTCCTCATGCCCAATATGCTGATCTTCGGCATTTTCGTGCTCCTGCCCTTCTTCATCAACTTCGCCTATTCGATGACCGGCGGCACCGCTCTCTTCCTGCCGGACCGCAGCTTCGTCGGCGGCGACCAGTATGTCCGGCTGTTCGACTGTACCAACTACCTCAATCCGAACAGCTGCGCCGAAGACACGTTCTGGACAGCCGTCGGCAATACCGGCTGGTTCGTCCTGCTTCAGGTCACCCTAATGATCGTCGTCTCGCTCGTGACCGCGCTGATCCTCAATCGCGAGCTGACGGCGCGCAGCTTCTGGCGGGCGGTGTTCTTCTTCCCGGTCCTGCTGTCACCGGTGGTCGTCGGCCTCATCTGGAAATGGATACTTCAGCGCCAGGGCCTCCTGAACTTCGGCCTCTACGGCTTCGGCTTCGAGCCCTATACCTGGCTGAACGACCGCAACTGGGCCTTTGCCGCCACGATCGGCGTGTCGATCTGGGCTCATATGGGCTTCTACACGCTGATTCTGCTGGCCGGCCTGCAGGCAATCCCGAAGGATCTCTACGAGGCGGCCGAAATGGATGGAACGCGGCCGACGCGGGCGTTCCTGCGCATCACCATGCCGCTGCTTGCGCCCAATCTGCTCGTCGTGGTCGTCTTGGTCCTCATCAAGGCAGTGCAGATCTTCGACGAAGTCTACGTCTTGACCGGCGGCGGACCGGGCACCAGCACGCTCTACCTCACCCAGTATATCTACGAAACCGGCTTTGCCACGCAGTTGCGCAATCCCGGGCTTGCCGCGGCCGCCTCGATCCTCATGGGCGTTGTGCTCGTCGTCCTGACGCTGCTGCAGCTCGGCCTCAGCCGGTCCAGCGAAAAGAAGGAAGCCCGCAAATGAGCCGGGTCGCGGAATTTCTCCTCCGTCGCAAGGGCGGCAAGGGCTGGCACTGGACGGATATCGTCACCTGGGTCTGGCTTGTCGGCGGCCTGTTCATCATGTTCGGCCCGGCCGTCTGGCTCGTCGGCTCGTCGTTCAAATCGCCCGCGGCACTCGCGGAATTCCCGCCGAGCATCCTGCCCTACGTCACCCAGAAGGTGACGGTCGAAGGCTACGACAAGCCGCTCGACCTCTACGACGTCACCCTGCCCGACGGCAGCAAGGCGACCCTCGCCGAAGTCCGGCGCATCGGCATCGTCAGCCAGATGGTCGATCCGCAAAAGCCGGGCGAGATCATCAAGGTCAACATCGCCGCGCGCACGCCCGTCCGACAGATGTCCTTCGCCACGGGGAACTATACCGAACCGTTCACCCATTTCGATTTCGTCCGCTACCTCTGGAACTCGGTCTTCGTGACGGTGACGGCGACGCTGATCACGCTTGTCGTCAATTCGATGGCTGCCTTCGCGCTCAGCAAATACGAGTTTCGTGGCCGGACATTCGCCATGCTGTTGATCCTCGCGACGCTGATGGTGCCTCTGTCGGTCATCATGGTGCCGCTCTATTCCATCGTCTCGGCGCTTGGGCTGTTCAACAATCTCTGGGGCGTCATATTGCCGACGGTGGCGACGCCGACCGGCGTGTTCATCCTGCGCCAGTACATGCTGACCATTCCCGATGAGTTGATCGACGCGGCCCGCATGGACAAGGCGTCGGAATGGCAGATCTATTGGCGCATCATCCTGCCGCTCACCGCCCCCGCACTTGCAGTGCTGGCGATCTTCTCCGTCGTCTGGCGCTGGAACGACTTCCTCTGGCCGCTGATCGTGCTCTCGCGCAAGGAGCTCTACACGCTTCAGGTTGGCCTGAGCATCTATTCCGGCGAGCTGAACGTGCAGTGGCATTTCATCCTGGCAATGACGGTTGTGACGATGATCCCGGTCGTCCTGGTCTTCATCTTTCTGCAGCGCTTCATCACCACCGGCATTGCCGGCACCGGACTGAAATAGAGGAGGCCGTCATGGGTCATATCAAGCTCACCAATGTGACGAAATCCTTCGGGGCGATCGACGTGCTCCACGACATCAATCTGGAGATCGCCGACGGCGAATTCGTCGTCTTCGTCGGTCCGTCCGGTTGTGGCAAGTCGACGCTGCTTCGCATGATCGCCGGCCTGGAAAAGCCGACGGGCGGCGAACTCGCGATCGACGGCAAGGTGGTCAACACGATCCCGGCCGCCGACCGCGGCCTTGCCATGGTGTTCCAGTCCTACGCGCTCTATCCGCATATGAGCGTGCGCCAGAACCTCGCCTTCGGCCTCGAAAACACCAAGATGCCGAAGCCGGAAATTACCCAGCGCATCACCGAGGCCGCGCGCATGCTGGAGATCGAGGCATATCTCGACCGGCGGCCGGGCCAGCTCTCGGGCGGCCAGCGCCAGCGTGTCGCGATCGGTCGCGCCATCGTGCGCCGGCCGGTCGCCTTCCTGCTCGACGAACCGCTCTCCAACCTCGACGCCGAACTGCGCGGCTCGACGCGCGCCGAGCTTGCGGCCCTTCACGCGCGGCTTTCGGCAACGATGATCTATGTCACGCACGACCAGGTCGAAGCGATGACGCTGGCAGACCGGATCGTCGTGCTGCGCGCCGGCCGGATCGAGCAGATCGGCACGCCGCTGGAGCTCTACAATTCGCCAGCAAACCGATTCGTCGCCGGCTTCATCGGCTCGCCGCACATGAATTTCCTCGAGGGAACGGTTGAATCCGTGCAGTCCGGCAAGGCGGTCGCAGCCTTGCCCGGAGGTCAGCGGATCGAGCTTGCGGTCAACGGCGCCAATATTGGCCAGGGCGCGCGGATCACGGTTGGGGTCCGCCCCCAGCATATTGCGGTCGGAGGCGACGCGGCCGGCATTCCTGCCAGTATCAAACTTGTCGAAGCGCTCGGCTCCGAAACTGTCATCCACGCCGATGTCGCCGGCCAGAAGGTTCTGGTGGTCGCACCTGGTCAGCACAATCTGACACCCGGGACCGAGCTTCGCCTGTCGCTCTCGTCCGCACCGCTCCATCTGTTCAATGAAAAGGGCCTGCGTCTTGACCATGCTGTTTGACCTTTCTGGAAAAGTCGCCCTCGTCACCGGGGCAAGGACAGGCCTCGGCCAGGGAATGGCATTGGCGCTCGCCGGAGCCGGAGCCGACATCGTGGCACTCGGCTCTTCTCCCATGCCGGAAACCACCGAACGCGTCCGGCAAACCGGCCGCCGCTTTCATGCGTTGGAAGTCGATCTCTCCAAGGCCTTCGATGTAAAGGCGGTTGTCGCGGAAGCCGCTGCCGCATTCGGCGGCGTCGATATTCTTATCAACAATGCGGGAATCATCCGCCGCGCCGACCTGCTCGAATACTCCGAGAACGATTGGGACGATGTCATCGACGTCAATCTGAAAGCGGCCTTCCTCCTGTCGCAGGCCGCCGCCCGCCACATGGTCGAGACGAAGCGGCAGGGCCGTATCATCAACATCGCCTCGATGCTGACTTTCCAGGGCGGTATCCGCGTGCCGGCCTATTCAGCGTCCAAGCATGGCATTGCCGGGCTGACGAAAGCTATGGCGAACGAGCTTGCGCCACACGGCATCACGGTCAACGCCATCGCCCCCGGCTACATGGCGACCGACAACACCGAAGCACTGCGCAGCGACGCCGACCGCAATGCGCAGATTTCCGCGCGCATTCCGATGGGCCGCTGGGGCACGCCGGCCGATCTCGCCACGTCGGTCCTGTTTTTCGCCGCACCGGCCTCTAGCTATGTGACAGGAACCATTCTGCCCGTGGATGGCGGCTGGCTGGTCCGATAGAACGGGAGCACCAATGGCAATTTCCGTCGAGCGGCTGAAAGATCTTCTGCACGTGACGGACGCGTCGCTGGTTCTGGCCAAATCCATTGCCGAGAACCGCAACGATCACGTCGTCGAGCACCTCCGCTTCCGCCTGTCCGATGGACCGGAAATCCGCGGCTTCTTGACCAGACCCATCGCAAGCCGCGGGCCGGGAGCGGCCATTCTCTACGCCCATGCGCATGGCCGCCAATACGACATCGGCGCAACGGAGCTGCTCGAAGGACGGCCGGCACTTCTGAATGCGCCTGGACCTGTTTTGGCCCGGGAAGGTTATGTCACCCTTTGCATCGAAATGCCGACCTTCGGCGAGCGGGCCGGAGTGACCGAGAGCGCAGCGGCAAAAGCGGCCCTTTGGCACGGGCGAACGCTGTTCGGGCAGATGCTCGGCGAACAGGCGGCCGCTTTGACCTGGATGGCATCCCGCGGCGATGTCGATGCCCGCCGCATCGGCATAACCGGCATTTCCATGGGCGCCACCCTCTCCTATTTCCTCGCCGCCATCGATGTGCGCCTCAAGGCCGTCGCGCATCTTTGCAGCTATGCCGATTTCGCTGCCCTCGTCGAGACCGGCGCCCACGACCTGCATGGTCACTATCTCACCGTCCCCGGCCTGCTGTCGGAAACCTCGACCGGAGAAATCGCCGGCCTGATCGCGCCCCGCCCCCAACTCATCTGCACCGGCCTCGACGATCCGCTGACGCCGCCGGCGGCCATCCGGCGCGCTTTTTGCGAAACCGCCATCGCCTATGAGGCCGCCGGGGCAAGGGAGGTGCTTACGCTCCGTGAGGAAGACGGCATCGGACACCGTGAAACGCAGACGATGCGAGACGCGGTCCTCGATTTCTTCCGCCGACATCTGTGAGGGAGCGACGCCGAATGTCCGACGGTTAGTCGTTGCCGCCGCGCGCAAAAACGGTGCTGGCATCGCTGACGATGGAAACATGGGCATAAGCCGCCTGGCTTGCAGCAGCGCCATCGGCCCGAAGGATCGCCGTCACGATGCCATCATGCTCGTCATAGGAGCGCGCCAACCGTCCGGCGAGACGGAACTGCGCCCGCCGGAACGGCGCAAGCCGCGCCCGGGTCTGCATCGCGAGATCGGTGATATGGTCGCTATGCGCACCGCGATAGAGGCGCGTATGGAACTCGGTATTGTGCGCCTCGTAGTCTTCCTCGGCGCCGCGATGCACCAGCCGCGCCGACGCCTTGTGCTCCGCCTCCAGCAAACGGCGCTCGTCGACGGTCATGCGTTCCGCTGACAGGCGCGCGCAGATGCCTTCAAGTTCTGCCATCGCCTCGAACATCGAGGCGAGATGCTGTTGCGTCACAGTGGTGACGACCGCGCTCTTGTTGGGTTCGCGGCCAACGAGGCCGATGGCGCAGAGCTGGCCCAAGGCCTCGCGCACGGGCGTTCGCGATACCTCGAAACGATTGGCCAGCGAGATCTCGTCCAGCCGCTCTCCCGGACGCAACGCTCCGGTGATGATCATATCGGCGATCGCTCGAACCATCTGCTCGACAGTTGTTCCGGACCGGATGATTTCTTTTTTTCTGGCGAGCTTCACGGGTCGAATCTGGTTGAATTTACACTGTATACAGATGCAATGCGTGACCATCATTGTCAATATGCGCTTTAACTACATGATTTTACATTATTATTTTTGAATGTACAATTATGCCTTCAAACTGTTAGCCACTGAACGACATTCAGGCTTCAAATTACCGGTCAAATTTTCTTCTTTGCTTAAAAATAAATCAGCGGCTTGGAAAATTGCATACAGTTTACGCTGTGAGAATTTCAGACCGTCCACGAAATACTTCAAAAACAACATCTTATTGATTGGCACACTCATTGCATACAGTTTTCTGTGACCTTTTTCGAACCCGGCACCACGCCGCAAGGAGCCCGCCATGACCAAACTCCTTCCCATGAATCGCCGCAGCTTCCTGCAAACAACCGTCTCAGGCGCCGCCGCCCTCGGTTTTGCGCCTTCGCTCTTTTCGACGCCTGCCGCCGCCCAGGCTGCGTTGACCGTCGGCTTCATCTATGTCGGCCCCAAGGACGACTACGGCTACAACCAGGCCCATGCCGAAGGTGCCGCCGTGATCAAGGCGATGTCCGGCGTCACTGTCGTTGAAGAGGAAAACGTGCCGGAAACCGTCGATGTCCAGAAGACGATGGAATCGATGATCAACCTCGACGGAGCGAGCCTCGTCTTCCCGACCTCCTTCGGCTACTTCGATCCCCACATGCTGGAAATGGCCAAGAAATACCCCGACGTGCAGTTCCGCCATTGCGGCGGCCTCTGGAAAGAGGGCGTCAACTCGATGAACACCGGCTCCTATTTCGGTTACATCGGCCAGGGCCAGTATCTGAACGGCATCACCGCCGGCTATGCCTCCAAGAGCAAGAAGATCGGCTTCGTCGCCGCCAAACCGATCCCGCAGGTTCTGCAGAACATCAACTCCTTCCTGCTCGGTGCCCGCTCGGTCGATCCGGCCATCACCTGCCAGGTGATCTTCACCGGCGAATGGTCGCTGGCCGTCAAGGAAGCCGAGGCCACCAACGCGCTGATCGACCAGGGCGCAGATGTCATCACCTGCCACGTCGACAGCCCGAAAGTCGTCGTCGAGACGGCCGCCGGCCGCGGCGCTTTCGTCTGCGGTTATCACGCCAACCAGAGCCCGTTGGCGCCTGAAAAATACCTCACCGGCGCCGAATGGGCCTGGGGTAATGTCTACACGAAATTCGTCACCGAGGCCCAAGCAGGCACCCCGCTTGGAAACTTCGTCCGCGGCGGCCTGAAGGACGGCTTCGTCAAGATGAGTCCGCTCGGTCCGGGCGTCTCGGAGGAAGCCCGCAAGAAATTCGATGCAACACTCGCCGAAATGATGGCCGGCAGCTTCTCTGTCTTCAAGGGGCCGATCAAGGACAACAAGGGCGGCGATGCCGTCACGGCCGGCCAGACCTTCGCGGAGGACGCGATCGAACTGGAAAGCATGGCCTATCTCGTCGAGGGTGTCGTCGGCTCGACATCCTGAGAAAATGGGAGAGCGCCATGACGATCGAGGTGAACACACCAACGCTTTCTCCTTCATCCACCGATGCGCGCAGCCTCAGGCCTCTGCTTGAATGGCTGGCGCGACGGGCGGAACCGGTAGCGATCTCGCTTGGCGCGATCCTTGCCGGTCTGGCGCTCTTTTCCCTCTTCATACTGGTGGTCGGCAAATCGCCGGCCGACCTCTTCAGGCTGATGTATACCGGCGGCTTCGGCAGCTGGTTTTCCATCCAGAACAGCCTCAGCCGCGCGGCGCCCCTGCTGCTCACGGCGCTCTGCGTCGCCCTGCCCGCCCGGCTCGGCCTTGTCATTATCGGGGGCGAAGGGGCGGTGGTGCTCGGCGGTGTCGCCGCAGCGGCCATCGCCCTGCCGCTGACGGCGTCCGTCTCGCCGATCGTCGTCATTCCTCTGATGGCGATTGCCGGGATGATCGCCGGCGGTATCTGGATCGGTCTTGCCGGTGTCTTGCGCCATTATCGCGGCGTCAACGAAACCATCGCCTCGCTGCTTCTCGCCTATATCGCAATCGCGCTGATGAACCACTTCATCGAGGGGCCGCTGCGCGATCCGGCCAGCCTCAACAAACCCTCGACCGCACCGCTTCCGGCCGAATATATGCTTGGCAATATCCCGGGCATGGATGTCAACTGGGGCCTGTTGGTCGGCATCGTCGCCTGCATCATCGCCTGGGTGCTGATCGAAGCGACCAGCTTCGGCTTCGCCGCCCGCATCGCCGGCGGCAATGTCCGTGCCGCCCAGATCCAAGGCCTGCCGGTCGGCCGGCTGATCGTCGGCTTTACGGCGCTCGCCGGAAGTTCTGCCGGATTGGCCGGCATGGTCGAGGTGGCCGCCGTCCAGGGCAGCGCCAATGCCTCGCTTGCCGCCGGTTACGGCTATACCGGCATCCTCGTCGCCTTCCTCGCCCGGCACAATCCGCTGGCGATCATCCCCGTCGCCATCCTGCTTGGCGGCATCGACGCCTCCGGCGGGCTGATCCAGCGGCGCATGGGTCTGCCGGATGCCACCGTGCTCGTGCTTCAGGGTACGCTCTTCGTGGTGATCCTCTTCTGCGAGACCTTCTACGGCCGCTTCAAGATCTTCAATCCCGACCTTTGGAAAAGCCCCAGCCTCTCAGGAAGGCCCAACCTCTCAGGAAGGACCGCGTGATGGACGAAACCGGTATCGGCATCTGGGGCGTCCCGCTCGCCATCTTCGCAGGCGCCATCCGCGTCTCGACCCCCTTCATCTTCGTCAGCCTCGGGGAATCGATCACCGAGCGCTCCGGCCGCATCAATCTCGGCCTCGAAGGCACACTCGTCTTCGGCGCCATGACGGCCTACGCGATCGCCGTGATGAGCAACTCGCCCTGGCTTGGAGTCCTCGCCGCCATGGCCACCGGCGCCGTCTTCGGCCTCATCCACGGCTGGATCTGCAAATTCCCGAAGGTCAACGACATCGCCATCGGCATCGCCATGATGCAATTCGGCCTCGGCCTCGCCTTCTTCCTCGGCAAGCCCTTCATCCAGCCTGTCGCGCCGCATCTCCCATCCATTCCGCTCGGCGGCTGGGCGGACCTTCCGCAGATCCAGTCGGCGCTCAACATCAATGTGCTCTTCGTCATCGGCGCGCTCCTCTCGGTGGCACTCTGGTGGGCCTTCAAGAACACCCGCGTCGGCCTCATCCTGCGCGTCGTCGGCGACAGCTCCGACGCGGCCCGCGCCATGGGTCTCAATCCGGATACCGTGCGGCTCTTGGCAACAGCCGTCGGCGGCTCGCTTGCAGCCGTCGGCGGCGCCTATCTTTCGCTGTTCTACCCCGGCTCCTGGAACGAAGGCATCTCCTCCGGCCAGGGCCTGATGGCGGTGGCGCTGGTCATCTTCGCCCGTTGGAATCCGATCGGCTGCTTCCTGGCCGCGCTGCTCTTCGGCGGTGCCGGCGCGCTCGGCCCGGCCCTGCAATCCGTCGGCGTCACGCACGGCTATTACCTCTTCTATGCCGCCCCCTACGTGCTCACCCTCGTCATACTCGTCGCCACTTCCTCGCCCACCCGCTCGCTCGCAGGCGCACCCGGCGCCCTGTCGATCACGAAATAGGATATCCGGCCATGACCCCTCTTGCCGCAACCGCAGTCCCTACCGGCGAAAACCTGAGCTACATCGACGCCGATCCCTATCCCTGGCCCTATAACGGCGCCCTGCGTCCGGACAACACCGCGCTGATCATCATCGACATGCAGACGGATTTCTGCGGTCCCGGCGGCTATGTGGACCATATGGGATACAGCCTCTCGCTTGTACGAGCGCCGATCGAACCGATCAAGAAGGTGCTCGCCGCCATGCGCGCCAAGGGCTACCACATCATCCACACGCGCGAAGGCCACCGGCCAGACCTCGCCGATCTGCCCGCCAACAAACGCTGGCGCTCGCGGCGGATCAACGCCGGCATCGGCGACTTCGGGCCCTGCGGGCGTATCCTCGTTCGCGGCGAGCCCGGCTGGGATATCATTGACGAACTCTACCCGGTCGAAGGCGAGACGATCATCGACAAGCCCGGCAAGGGCTCCTTCTGTGCCACCGACCTGGAACTGATCCTCAACCAGAAGCGCATCGAAAACATCATCCTCACCGGCATCACCACCGATGTCTGCGTCCACACCACCATGCGCGAGGCGAACGACCGCGGCTTCGAATGCCTGCTGCTCGAAGACTGCTGCGGCGCCACCGACTACGGCAACCATCTGGCAGCAATCAAGATGGTGAAAATGCAGGGCGGCGTCTTCGGCTCCGTCTCCAACTCCGAAAATCTCGTGAGGCAGTTGCCATGATCCAGGTCCGCGACACGCCGCTGCCCAGGGCCGGCAAGGCCGTTGGCATCCAGACGATCGGCATGACCATGCGCTTCGGCAGCTTTTCTGCGCTCGACAATGTCTCGATCGACGTTCCCGCCGGCACGTTCCACGCGCTGCTCGGCGAAAACGGCGCCGGCAAATCGACGCTGGTCAAATGCATCATGGGCTTCTACCGCCAGACCTCCGGCTCGCTGTCGGTCGATGGCCACGAGGTGTCTGTCCAATCCCCAAAAGATGCCGCGACCTATGGGCTTGGCATGGTCTACCAACAGTTCACGCTGGTGCCGTCGCTGACGGGGGCTGAAAACCTCGTGATCAACCGCGCGCATGTGCCTGCCATCATCAACTGGGCGAAGGAGCGAAAGGAACTCGCCGCCTTCATGGAGCGCATGCCGTTCAAGATCCCGCTCGACCGGCCGGTCAGCGAGCTTGCGGCAGGCGAAAAGCAGAAGCTCGAAATCGTCAAGCAGCTCTATCTCGGCCGCAGCTTCCTCATCCTCGACGAACCGACCTCGGTGCTGACGCCGGCCGAAGCCGACGAGATGCTCGGCCTCGTGCGCGGCATGACAGAGCGCGGCGAACTGACCGTGCTGATGATCAGCCACAAGTTCCACGAAGTGACGAAGTTCACCGACGCGGTCACGGTTCTGCGGCGCGGCAAGATGGCGGGCAGCGGGCTGGTCAAGGACCTCTCGACCAAGGATATGGCGGCGATGATGATCGGCGACGTCAAGCTCGCCGAACTCGACACCCGCCTGCCGGTGCCCGCCGATGCCAAGCCGATCCTGGTCATCAGCGACATCAAGGCGCCGGATCGCACCGGCCTGAAGATGATCGATATCGGCAACCTGACGGTCCATGCCGGCGAGATCGTCGGCATCGCCGGCATTTCCGGCAACGGCCAGAAGGAACTTGCCGAAGTGCTGGCAGGCCAGCGCCCGCCGGAAGCCGGCAGCATCACCGTGAAAGGCTCGCTCTACGGCGCCACACGACAGGAAACACGCATCAACAACGTCCGGTTCATTCCGGAAGAGCCACTGAACAACGCCTGCGCGCCAAAAATGACGGTAACGGAAAATCTCGCCTTCCGCACCTTCGACGTGAAGAGAGAGGGCGGTGACGCCCTCTGGCTCGACATGAAGGCGATGCGCAAGCGCGCGGCCTCGCTGATCTCGGACTTCAAGGTGAAGACCGCGTCCCACTCCTCGCCGATCGCCTCCCTCTCCGGCGGCAACGTCCAGCGCGCCGTGCTCGCGCGTGAACTGACCGGCGATGTCGATCTCCTGATCGTTTCCAACCCCTGCTTCGGCCTCGACTTCTCGGCCGTCGCCGAAATCCGCGCCCGCATCATGAAGGCGCGCAATTCCGGCACTGCCGTTCTGCTTCTCTCGGAGGATCTCGACGAACTCTTGGAAATGTCGGACCGGATCATGGTGATGTCGGACGGCAGGCTGGTCTATGAAACGCCGGCGCTTTCGGCCGACATTTCCGTCATCGGCGCTCATATGGCGGGACATCATTGATGACCGAGATCAAGGCCGAACCGTTTGCCTTTCCGCTGAGGCGAGACAAGCTCGCACTGATCGTCATCGACATGCAGCGCGATTTCGCCGAACCCGGCGGCTTCGGCGAAAGCCTCGGCAACGACGTCAGCCGGATCACCAGGATCGTGCCGGACGTGAAGCGGCTGATCGCGGGGTTTCGCGAAGCGGGCCTGCCGGTCATCCACACGATGGAATGCCACCGCCCCGACCTCTCCGATCTGCCCCTCGCCAAGCGCAATCGCGGCAATCCGGCCCTGAAGATCGGCGACGAAGGGCCGATGGGCCGGGTGCTGATATCCGGCGAACCCGGAACCGCGATCCTTTCCGAACTGGCGCCGGTCGACGGCGAAATCGTCATCGAGAAGCCCGGCAAGGGCGCCTTCTATGCAACCCCGCTTGGCGATATCCTCAAGGCGCGCGGCATCGAACAACTCGTCTTTGCCGGGGTAACCACCGAAGTCTGCGTTCAGACGACGATGCGCGAGGCCAATGACCGCGGCTATGAATGCCTTCTCGCCGAGGAAGCCACGGAAAGTTATTTTTCCGAGTTCAAGCAAGCCGCCATCGCGATGATCACGGCCCAGGGCGCCATCGTCGGCTGGGTCGCCTCGGTGGACGCCATCATGGAGGGGATAGCTCATGCCTGAAACGACTCGCGAAAGCCTGACATCGGGCGGCTGGCGGACGTTATCCTTCGAACCCTTCCGCGATGAGGTGACGATCCACTGGATCCAGCGTTTCGAGGGCGACCAGCCGGGCGTGGCGCTGTTGAAATACGAGGCCGGCGCATCCGTCCCGCGCCATCTGCACATGGGCCTCGAAACGATCGTCGTGCTCGAAGGCACGCAGTCGGACGAGGCCGGCGACTACGGCCCCGGCAGCCTCGTCGTCAACAAGGAAGGCACCGCGCATTCCGTCTGGAGCGACACGGGATGCGTCGTGCTGATCCAATGGGACCGGCCGGTAAAAATGCTGCAAGAGGAGCTGGCATGAACGACGAACGTGCATTCGATATCGGCTCCCTGCACGCTGCCTATGCAGCGGGATGGCCGGTTTCTGAGATGATCGAAACCGTATTTTCCCGCATCGAGGCCGTCGCCGATCCAGGCATCTTCCTGCATCTGGCTGACAAACAGGCATTGCTCGAGGACGCCGCGCATCTTGGCCCCTTCGATCCGAAAACCAAGCCGCTCTGGGGCATTCCTTTCGCGGTCAAGGACAATATCGATGTCGCCGGCATGCCGACCACGGCCGCGTGCCCGGACTATGCCTATAGGCCGGAAAAGGACGCAACGGTCGTCCGACTGCTCAAGGCAGCCGGCGCCGTTGTCATCGGCAAGACCAATCTCGACCAGTTTGCCACCGGCCTTGCCGGCGTGCGCTCACCCTACCCCATTCCGCGCAATGCGATCGATGCCACCCTCGTGCCCGGCGGCTCGAGCTCGGGATCGGCCGTTGCCGCGGCCCATGGTATCGTCAGTTTCGCGCTGGGCACCGATACCGCCGGATCGGGCCGGATCCCCGCCGGTCTCAACAATATCGTCGGGTTGAAGCCAAGCGTCGGCGCGCTTTCGACTACCGGCGTCATCCCGGCCTGCCGCACGCTCGATTGCGTCTCGATCTTTACCCTGACCACCGATGACGCCTGGACCGTGTTTTCGGTCGCTGCCAAACACGACCCCGCCGATGCCTATTCCAGATCGATACCCGCGATCGGCTATGGCCCGCTGCCACCCGTGCTCACCATTGGCGTGCCGGCGAAAGAGGACCGGCAGTTCTTCGGCGACGATGCCATGGAAGCGGCCTACGCGGCATCGCTCGATATGCTGGCGACCCTCGGCCATCGCCTCGTCGAGGTGCCTTTCGCCAACTTCTACGCCACCGCCAACCTGCTCTACGAAGGCGCCTGGGTCGCTGAGCGCTACGCGGCGGTGAAAGACTTCTTCGATGCCAGTGAAGCCTCTTTCCATCCCGTCACGCGAAAGATCTATGGTGGCGCAAGGTCGCTTTCCGCCGCCGATGCATTCAACGGATTCTATGCCCTGCAAGCGCTGAAGCAGAGAGTGGCGCCTGTCATCGCCTCGGTCGATCTCTTCTGTGTGCCGACCGCGCCGCACCACTATACCCGCGGCGAACTGGAAGCTGAACCGATCCGGGAAAATTCGCGCCTCGGCACCTATACCAATTTCGTCAACCTGCTCGACATGTGCGGCATCGCCGTGCCAACCGGCAAGCGCAAGGACGGCCTGCCCTCCAGCGTCACGCTACTTGCCGCTTCGGGCAAGGACGGATTGACCGCAAGGCTCGCCCGCGACATTCATGCACTGAGCGGCATGACGCTCGGCGCGACCGGCTGGCGCCTGCCTGCCGCTCCGGCCCCATTGGAGCCGTTGGAAAGCGGTCCGATCGATCTGGCCGTCGTTGGCGCCCATCTCTCCGGCATGCCGCTGAACGGTCAGCTCCGCGCGCTTGGAGCGCGGTTTTCGCGCGTTGCCAGGACGACAAATGCCTACAGGCTCTACGCCCTCGCCGGTCAGACGCCGCCCAAGCCGGGCCTCATCCGCGAAAACGCCGGCGAGGCAATCGATCTGGAGATCTGGAAACTCATGCCCGAAGCCTTCGGCCTGTTCGTCGCAGCCATTCCCTCACCGCTCGGTATCGGCACCATCCAGTTGTCCGACGGAACGTCTGTGAAAGGCTTCCTCACCGAACCGGCTGCGCTCGAAGGCGCACACGATATTTCACGTTACGGCGGATGGCGGGCCTATCTCGAAAGCCTTGCCGCGTGATGAACGCGATGGCGCGCTGGCCCGGCATCGCGCACCCGGCGTTTTCGTTCGCCGCCTACTGGTATCGGGTCAACCGAATGTCGCTCGTCACCACGTCCGTTCCCGTTTTGAGATCCTTGTCGGTGGTTCGCAGTCTGAGGTGATTGCCGCCGACCTTTTCGATCGTCATCTGGGCGAAGCGGTCGCCGTTGGTTACACGGCCCCAGCGTACCGCAAGGTCGATTGAATTCCCCGTGCGTGTACCCGACAGTGTAGACGGCACTCCCGATGGCCCGAGATAAGTTCCACTATATCTTACGCCGATGGCTTGAATGTCTGCGGAGACTGTTCGGCGCACAACCACCAGGCCACGGCACGAACCCGTCATCGCGAGAGACGTGCCTGCGGCCTTGGTTTCGAAATCGCAAAGTACATTCAACGGAGA